>NZ_JBILAF010000023.1:0-21871 GCF_044354325.1 Sphingorhabdus sp.
CAGGCGGTACGGCGGCATTTATCGATGCAGAGCATGCGCTGGATCCGGGCTATGCGAAGAAATTGGGTGTCGATATTGATAACCTCATCGTGTCGCAGCCTGACACGGGTGAGCAAGCACTTGAGATTGCAGATACGCTGGTGCGGTCTAACGCAGTCGACATTTTGGTGATCGACTCGGTTGCTGCACTCGTGCCGCGCGCCGAAATTGAAGGTGAGATGGGCGACAGCCATGTGGGCTTGCAGGCTCGTTTGATGAGCCAGGCGCTTCGCAAAATTACAGGCTCGATCAGCCGTTCGAACTGCATGGTGATCTTCATCAACCAGATCCGCATGAAAATCGGTGTGATGTATGGTTCGCCCGAAACCACCACGGGCGGTAATGCGTTGAAATTCTATGCGTCGGTCCGTTTGGATATCCGTCGCACGGGTCAGATTAAGTCTGGTGAAGATATTGTGGGCAACACAACCCGCGTGAAGGTTGTGAAAAACAAGGTAGCTCCACCTTTCAAGCAAGTCGAATTCGACATCATGTATGGCGAAGGTATTTCCAAGACCGGCGAACTGTTGGATCTGGGCGTGAAGGCGGGACTTGTCGAAAAGTCCGGCAGCTGGTTCAGCTATGACTCGATCCGTATTGGGCAGGGTCGCGAGAATTCAAAAACCTATCTCACGGAAAATCCTGAAGTCGCGGCACGTTTGGAAGCCGCCATTCGGGGTAAGACCGAAGAAGTCGCTGAAGTCCTGATGACAGGGCCTGACGCGGAAGACGACGTTTAAGAAATATGCGAACAAGCGCGGCCTTGCCTGAGGCCGCTGCTTTCGACCCGTCCTGGTCCACCCCGGGGCGGGTCACTTTGTTTTGCCGCGCACAGATATATGAAGTGTCGCGCGCGCTGGCCGCTGACTTCTTGACAGGCAGGGTGACTACGGCACAACTGCGTCCATGACATTGCAGATTCACCTGATTGGCTTGCCCACAGATCAAAACAGTTCGTTCGAACGTGGCGCAGCGGCGGCACCGGCGGCAATTCGCCATGCGCTATTTAGCGACCGGGGTAACCTATCGACCGAGTGCGGCCTTGAAATAGGAACCGACATCGCGCTGATCGATCGCGGCGATGTCCCGCTTTTGGATGTTGATGCCGCGGCGGATGACGCGCTCATCGTCAAGGCTGTGGCTGACGCGATGGACGCGGGCGCTGTTCCTCTGCTGCTGGGTGGCGATCATTCGGTAACATATCCGGTGGTGGCGGCTCTGGCCGCGCGTCACGGACCGCTCAACATTCTGCATTTTGATGCGCACCCCGACATTTATGCCGATTTTGAAGGCAATCCGCGCAGCCATGCATCGCCATTTTCCCGCATATTGGAAGCCGGACATGCAAAGCGCATTGTTCAAGTCGGTATCCGGACGCTGAACCGCCACTGCCGTGAACAGGCGGAGCGTTATGGCGTTGAAATACTCCCTATGCTGAATTTCTCGCCCGAGCATGTTCCCGTTCTTGAAGGGCCGCTCTACATCAGTTTTGATCTCGATGGCCTTGACCCGTCGGAGGCGCCGGGTGTGGCACATCCGGAGCCGGGTGGCCTCACCGTGCGCGAAGTGCTTTCGATACTTGCCAAGCAAAATGCCGCAATCGTCGGCGCGGATGTCGTGGAACTTAATCCCCAACGCGACGTGAACGATGTTACGGCAATCGTCGGGGCCAAGCTGGTTCGGGAAATCGCCGCGCGTATCTATCAAAATCATTCAGGAGAATAACCATGACCATCACAGTGCACCATTTGAACAATTCGCGGTCGCAACGGATTTTGTGGCTCCTCGAAGAATTGAACGTGCCCTATGAAATTGTGCACCACCAACGCGATGCCGTGACCAATCTTGCGCCCGAGGCGCTTTTGAAAATACATCCTTTGGGTAAGTCCCCGATGATAGAAGACGCCGGCAATGTCGTTTTTGAATCAGGGGCTATCGTCGAATATTTGTGTGAGCGTCATAACGGCGCGCATTTGGTGCCGCCACGTGGGACAGACCAACATATCCGTTACCTTGAGTGGCTGCATTTTGCCGAAGGTTCAGCGATGACGCCGATTCTGCTCAACCTGTACACGGCCCGTCTGGGCGAAGCCGCCGCGCCGCTGCACCCGCGCATTCATGAGCAATTGGAAAGCCATTTTCAGTTCATGGAGGATGGCTTGAACGCCAGTGGATGGTTTGTGGGCGATACGATGAGCGGCGCCGACATCATGTTGAGCTTTCCAGCGGAGGCTGCCGTCAAAATGGGCCGTGCCGCCAACCGCCCGAACCTTACCAAATTTGTGGAAACAATCCACGCGCGGCCCGCATTTCAGCGCGCGCTCGAAAAGGGCGGACCTTATGCTTATGCCTGATGGAGCGGCAAAGTGCATATCCGGCTTGCAGGGCGGCGAGTCGTTCCCTAAGTCGCTTTCGTTATGACATCGACCAATGATATTCGCCGCGGGTTCCTTGATTATTTTGGTGCTGCTCAGCACGACATAGTCTCGTCCGCGCCACTCGTGCCGTACAATGACCCGACATTGATGTTCGTCAATGCCGGCATGGTGCCGTTTAAAAACGTATTTACGGGCTTGGAAAGCCGCGAAACGCCGCGTGCAGCTTCAAGCCAGAAATGCGTGCGTGCGGGCGGCAAGCATAATGATTTGGACAATGTCGGCTACACGGCACGCCACCACACTTTCTTTGAAATGCTCGGGAACTTCTCGTTCGGCGATTATTTCAAAGAGCAGGCAATTACCCATGCGTGGACATTGCTGACCAAGGAATGGGGGCTTGATCCATCGCGCCTCACGACCACGGTTTATCACACCGATGATGAGGCGTTCGACCTTTGGCGCAAGATTGCGGGCCTTCCCGAAGAGCGTATCATCCGTATCGCGACGAACGATAATTTCTGGTCGATGGGCGACACGGGACCATGCGGTCCGTGCAGCGAAATTTTTTATGACCATGGCGACCATATCTTTGGCGGCCCTCCCGGAAGCCCGGATGAAGATGGCGACCGTTTTGTCGAAATCTGGAACCTCGTGTTCATGCAGTTCGAGCGGCAGGATGACGGCACCGATGTGCCTTTGCCAAAGCCGTCGATTGATACCGGCATGGGTCTTGAGCGCATCGCCGCGGTCATGCAGGGCGTGCACGACAATTATGACACGGACACGTTCAAGGCGCTGATCAATGCGTCGGAAGAGCTGACCGGTACCAAGGCGCAGGGCGAGCAAATGGCCAGCCACCGCGTGATTGCCGACCATTTGCGCTCGACCAGCTTCCTATTGGCCGATGGTGTCATGCCGTCGAATGAAGGTCGCGGCTATGTTCTGCGCCGCATCATGCGCCGCGCCATGCGCCATGCGCACATCCTTGGCGCGAAAGAACCGTTGATGCACCGTTTGGTCGGCAGCCTCGCCGCGGAAATGGGCGCGGCCTATCCCGAATTGCTGCGCGCGCAACCGATGATTGAAGCGACGTTGAAGCAGGAAGAAACCCAGTTCCGCCGCACGCTGGACAAGGGCATCAAGCTGCTTGATGAAGCCACCACGGGCATGCAACCCGGCGATATCCTTGCCGGCGATACCGCGTTCAAGCTTTATGACACATATGGCTTTCCATATGACCTGACCGAAGACGCGTTGCGTGCGCAGGGCTTGGGCATTGATCAGGCCGGTTTTGAAACCGCGATGAACAATCAAAAGGCGATGGCACGTGCCGCATGGAAGGGTTCTGGCGCCAAAGCATCGGACGACGTCTGGTTCGACATCGCAGAACGCGTTGGTTCGACAGAGTTTACAGGATACGCCGCAAATGAAGGTGAGGGGCAAGTAGTCGCCCTCGTCAATGACGGCGTCGAAGTCCAGTCTGCGGCTGCAAACGACACCGTCACCGTCATCACCAACCAAACGCCATTTTACGGCGAAAGCGGCGGCCAGATGGGCGACGCGGGCGTTATTTCAAGCACCAACATGCGCGGTGAGGTCACCGATACGGCAAAGCCGCTTGGACGTTTGCATGCGCATCAGGTGACGATTGGGGTGGGCGAGATCAAGGTCGGCGACTTTGTTACCCTGAAGATCGATACAGCCCGCCGTGACTCCCTGCGCGCCAACCATAGCGCAACCCACTTGCTCCACGCATCCTTGCGTGAAAGACTGGGCAGCCATGTGACGCAAAAGGGCAGCCTCGTTGCCCCTGATCGTCTGCGTTTCGACTTCTCGCATAATCAGGCGGTGACGGCTGATGAAATTGCGATGATTGAAGCCGATGTGAACGCACAAATTCGCGGTAACCAGCCCGTAACCACGCGTTTGATGACCCCCGATGATGCGGTCGCTGCTGGCGCGCTTGCTTTGTTTGGCGAGAAATATGGCGAGGAAGTCCGGGTGCTGACGATGGGCAAGACCGAGGACACACATTATTCGCTCGAACTGTGCGGTGGCACGCATGTCAACGCATTGGGTGACATTGCGTTGTTTGCGATCATTTCTGAAGGCGCCGTCGCCAGCGGTATCCGCCGGATTGAGGCATTGACCGGAGAGGCCGCACGCCTCTGGCTCGTTGGCCGCGAAACACAGTTGAAGAATGTAGCCGCAATGCTGAAAACCGCGCCTGATGAAGTCGGCGCGCGTATTGAGACGTTGATGAGCGAACGCAAGCGGATGGAGAAAGAACTCTCCGAAGCCAAAACCGCGCTCGCATTGTCCGGTGGCAGTGGTCCCAAGGCTGAAGCCGAAACCATCGGTGATGTCACATTCATGGGTCAGGTCATCAATGGCATCGAGCCAAAGGCCCTGCGCGGTTTGGCCGATGACCAGATGAAGGCCATTGGCAGCGGCATCGTCGCCATCATTGCGGCGAACGAGAACAGCAATACCGTCGTTGTCGCCGTCTCACCCGCGCTCCACGCCACGCTGACCGCTCCAGACCTTGTTCGCGCCGCGACCGAGGCGATGGGCGCGCAAGGTGGCGGTGGACGTCCCGATATGGCACAAGGCGGCGGCCCAGCTGGCGCTGAGCTGGCGCAGGCGGCATTGGATGCCATCAGGGCAAAGATTGCGGGTTAAGACGTAAGTTTGAGCTTGGGGGCCTCGTCGAGGCCGCCAGCTTCTTTAATCTGCCGCCGGAATTCGTCGCGCTTTTCGTGGATCGATGCGATCACGGGGCCCATGGCCACGCCGAGGTCGACAAGCACTGCTTCCGATAGCTGAAGCGAGCTTTCCAGCGTTTCGGGAACGGCGTCGGTTGCCCCGGCCTGATACAGGCGTGCGGCATGGTCTGCATCGCGGGCGCGCGCGACGATGGTAATATCCGGCAACCACTGGCGGACGCGCTTGACGATATGTTCGGCCAGCACCGGTTGATCCATGGTCAGAATAATCGCCTTTGCGTGGCCAAGGCTCAACTTGTCCAATGTTTCGGGCCGTGAGATGTCGCCAAAGATAACTTTATACCCACCGCGCCGCGCCGCTGTGACCGCATCCACATTGGATTCAACCGCAACATAAGGCTGCCCATGCGTCGTGAGCATGTCGGCCACCAAATGACCGACCCGGCCAAAGCCGATAACGACCGTGCGCGGTTCTTGCGCCGGGTCTTGTTCATATATCTCGTCGTCGGTCTCGCGCAGTTCAATTCGGCGCGCCATGTCGTGGCCGATGCGCGCCAATATCGGCGTGATGGTCAACCCAATTGCCGTTGCGACTTGCCAGAAATTGATGGTTGCGGCGTCAATAATCTGCGCCGCGCCAGCTGCACCCAACACAATGAGTGTGGTTTCCGATGGGCTTCCCATCAGAACGCCTGTCTCGGTGGCGGTCCCCGTGCGTGCGCCGTTCAGCTTCAGCAGGCCTGCGGTAACCGCCGCCTTTATCAGAACGACGCTAGCAACGGCACCGACCAACGCTGCCCAATTGGCCGCGACAAAACGCAGATCGACTTGCATGCCGATGCTGATCAGAAACACACCCAGCGCCAGTCCCTTGAACGGCGCGGTCATCACGGCGACTTCGGTGTGATAGTCCGTCTCGGCGATTAACAAGCCGGCGATCATTGCACCAACAATGGGCGAAAGGCCAACCGCACCGGTCGCGAGACTTGCCACGATCACGACCAGCAGGCTGACCGACACAAATAGTTCCGGGCTTTTGGTCCGCGCGGCCTGCCCGAACAGGCGGGGCAGGAAGAAGCGGCCAAGTACAAGCATGCCGACGATCACCAATGTGCCCTGCCAGAGAACAGTAACCATGCCCTCCCACGAATCCGAACCCGCTTGTGGAGCCAGCGCCCCCAGGACGAAGATGATCGGGACGATCGCAAGATCTTCGAAAAGCAACATCCCAAGGGCCGATTTGCCAACGGCAGAATGCGTGCCCGATATCGGCAGCACCAGCGCAGTCGATGAAAGCGCCAGCGCAATGCCGATGCCAATAGCCGCCGTCAGGTTATAGCCAAATAGCAAAAGCCCCGCGGCAATGATGATTCCCGCACCGAACAATTGCGCCGCGCCCACGCCAAAAACCAGACGCCGCATCTTCCACAATCGCCGAAAGGACAGTTCAAGCCCTATCGTGAACAGCAATAAGATAATGCCATATTCGCCAATGGGTCCAATGGCCTCGGGATTGGTGATGGTGACCCATTCCAGCAATGGATAGCGTTCCACCAAAGTACCAAGGCCCATGGGGCCGACGAGTATCCCCACCAAGATGAAACCGATAATAGGCGTGATGCGAAAACGGGCAAACGCCGGGATGACGATGCCCGCCGCGCCCAGAATGACGAGCAGATCGCTTATGCTTTCGCTGTGTAGTTCACCTGCCATGTGCACCTTGTACGCCAATGCCGCATGAAAAGGGAAGGACAGGACAATAAAAAAGCGCGGAGGTCGCCCCCCGCGCTTTGTTGTAATTATGCGCTTGCTGTTACTGCCAGCTGCCCATTTTGATTTCGAGGTTGGCGCGCACTTGTTCAAAGAACTGCTCGGTCGTCATCCATGCCTGGTCTGGACCAATGAGGATCGCGAGATCCTTTGTCATATGGCCATCTTCAACGGTCTGGATGCACACTTCTTCAAGCGTTTCGGCAAAGCGGGTGACTTCAGGTGTTTCGTCAAACTTGCCACGGAATTTCAGACCGCCGGTCCATGCAAAAATCGACGCAATCGGGTTGGTCGATGTTGCTTTGCCCTGCTGATGCTGGCGGTAATGGCGCGTTACGGTACCATGAGCGGCTTCGGCTTCAACGGTCTTGCCATCTGGTGTCATCAGAATCGACGTCATCAATCCAAGCGATCCAAATCCTTGCGCGACTTGGTCGGACTGCACATCGCCATCATAGTTTTTGCACGCCCAGATGAACTTGCCCGACCACTTCAGCGCAGACGCGACCATGTCATCGATCAAGCGATGCTCGTACACAATACCGAGCGCTTTGAACTTTTCGGCAAATTCGGCTTCGTACACTTCTTGGAACAGGTCCTTAAAGCGGCCATCATAATATTTCAGGATGGTGTTCTTCGTCGACAGATACACTGGCCATTCGCGAGTCACGCCATAGTTCAGCGACGCGCGGGCAAAATCACGAATCGAGTCGTCGAGATTGTACATCGCAAGCGCAACGCCTGGTGACGGGTAACGGAACACTTCTTCGTCAATTTTTTGGCCATCGTCGCCGTCCCAAACGAGACGCAATGTGCCTGGGCCAGGAACGAGGAAATCGGTCGCGCGATACTGGTCACCAAATGCATGGCGGCCGATCACGATAGGGTCCGTCCAGCCCGGAATAAGGCGCGGTACATTTTCGATGACGATGGGTTCACGGAAAACAACGCCGCCCAAGATATTGCGGATGGTGCCGTTTGGCGACTTCCACATTTTCTGCAGGCCGAACTCTTCCACGCGTGCTTCATCTGGTGTGATGGTCGCGCATTTTACGCCGACACCGAATTCGCGAATTGCGTTTGCGGAATCAACAGTGACCTTGTCGTTGGTCTTGTCGCGATATTCCATGCCAAGGTCGTAATATTTCAGGTCAATATCGAGATATGGCAGGATGAGACGTTCCCTGATCCATTCCCAGATGATGCGAGTCATTTCGTCGCCATCGAGTTCGACAACCGGATTTTTGACCTTAATTTTTGCCATGTCAGAAAGCACTTTCCATTGGGGAGACTTGATATTTACCGGTGCCATAGCAAAGTCTGCCATATGTTCAACTGGCTACCGTAATTGTCGGCAATTGCCGTAAATGGCATCTAAGGTTGTCATATGCACCGTCATCCCCTAGCTAGAGCCCATGAGTAGACAAGAACTGACAAACCGGGGAACCGGGGTCGCGAAATGGTCGTTTCCACCTGTTCACCCCGAAGGCCGTAAATTCGGCCTGATCGCAGCTGGTATCACCCTGTTTTTTGCATTTATGGCATGGGAAACGCTCGCATGGCCCATGGGCGCAGTGACCATATGGACACTCGCTTTCTTTCGCGATCCAGTCCGGGCAACACCCATAGACGACCGCTTTGTGGTTTCGCCAGCAGATGGCCTTGTCACCTTGATTGAACAAGTTCTGCCACCGGCAGAATTGCGCGGACCAGACGGTCTGGGTGATCAGCCGATGACCCGGGTTTCCATCTTCATGAGCGTGTTTGACGTGCACATTAACCGGACGCCAATCCGCGGCACGATCAAACGCGTTGTGTACATCGCCGGTAAGTTTTTGAACGCTGACTTGGATAAAGCGAGCGAAGAAAACGAACGTCAGCACTTCCTTGTGGAACGCAGCGACGGCGTGCGTATTGGCTTTACGCAAATTGCTGGTCTTGTTGCCCGCCGTATTGTTGCCTTTGTGAAAGAAGGCGACAGCGTGGCCAATGGCCAACGTATCGGCCTTATCCGCTTTGGCAGCCGCGTGGATGTATATTTGCCGCACGGAACATCGTCGCGCGTCATTAAAGGGCAGCGTTGCGTTGCGGGCGAAACGGTTATCGCGGACTTGGGCGTTGACCAAGATTTGATTGCCGTCGCACACTAATGAAAGATTTTCCCTCCCGCCCCGGCATTCCGTTACGGGCGCTCGCACCAAATGCGATTACCGCGCTTGCCTTGTGCACTGGCCTCTCGGGGGCATGGTTTGCGATGCAGGGCCGCTGGGAAAATGCTGTCGCCGCGATGGTTATCGCAGGTGTGCTTGACGTCATGGATGGCCGCGTCGCCCGGATGTTGAAAGGCGAAAGCCGTTTTGGCGCGGAATTGGATTCGCTGTCCGACGTGATTGCTTTCGGCGCGACCCCGGCGTTGGTGATGTACATGTGGGTGCTGCAGGATATGCCGCGCTTCGGCTGGACCATCTCCGTATTCTTCGTATTGTGTGCTGCGCTGCGGCTTGCGCGTTTTAATGCGCGCATTGACACCGAAGACCAGCCACATAAATTGGCGGGATTTAACACCGGCGTCCCATCGCCGCCCGGTGCGGCTTTGGCCTTACTGCCGATGATGATTTGGTTCGAAACCGGTGCGGAATGGGTGCGTGACTATCGGTTTCTTGGGCCATGGTTGCTTGTCTGCGCCGTGTTGATGGTTTCCAACGTCGCCACCTACAGCTGGTCGTCGATCAAGGTTCGCCGCAGCCTGCGCTTTATGGCACTCGCGACTGTTGGTTTGTTTACCGCGACCTTGGTTGCTGCCCCTTGGGTTGCGATGATCGGGGCGACAATAGTTTACGGAGGGCTGCTGCCGTTTAGCGCCATAAGCTATGCGCGCGTAAAAAAGGCACGGCGGGCGCAAACCGAAGCCGCTTGACCTAAGTCTGCCATAGGCTATGTTCCGCATTCGTTCTATATTTGGAGTGCTGTGTTGGAGCCGTTAGTCGTCATCGTCATCGTTGTGCTTACTTTGCTGGTCGGGCTTGTGCTCGGCTGGTTTGCGGGCGGACGTGAAAGCCGGGCAGGGCAGGAGACCACCGTGCAACTGCGTTCCATGCTCGATCAGGTCGTGGTTGAGCGCGACAGTGCCAAGGACCGATTGGCGCGCCTTGAAACGAGCCTAGAAGAACGTGAGCGCGGCTTTGACGAACAAATCGCCGCGCTGGGTCAGGCAAAAGAAACCTTGTCGGCGCAGTTTGGCGAGATTGGCCAAAAACTGTTGGGCGAGGCGCAAGCGGCCTTTCTTCAACGCGCCGATGAACGTTTTCATCAGGCCGGTGAAAAGAATGAAGAGCGGTTGAAGCAGCTATTGGGGCCCGTTGGCGAAAAGCTGAAAGCCTATGAAGAGCAAGTTGGCAAAATTGAGAAAGACCGCACCGAAGCCTATGGCGATCTAAAGGGTTTGATCGGTGAAATGCGGCTTGGGCAGGAGCGTGTTTCCAACGTTGCCTCTGGCCTGATGAACTCATTGCGCAATGCGCCAAAGGCGCGGGGCCGCTGGGGCGAGCAGCAGTTGAAGAATGTTTTGGAAAGCTGCGGCTTATCTGAACATGTCGATTTTGATCTGGAAACCAGCATTGATGCGGGCGATGGCCTTCGCTTGCGGCCCGACGCGATCATTCATGTGCCCGGCGGGCGGACGTTGGTTATCGATGCCAAGGTGTCTTTGAACGATTACCAAGACGCATTTGCCTCCGTGGATGACGACGTCCGCGCCGTCGCCATGACGCGGCATACACAGTCGATGAAGAACCATATCGATGGCCTTTCGCGCAAAGCCTATTGGGACCAGTTTGAGGACGCGCCCGATTATGTGATTATGTTTGTCCCGGGCGAACATTTTCTGGCGGCTGCGCTTGAGCATGAACCGCAATTGTGGGACTTTGCCTTTGATAAGAAGGTGTTGCTGGCGACGCCGACCAATCTGGTTGCGATTGCGCGGACGGTTGCCAGCGTGTGGCGGCAAGAGGGCCTTGCGCGCGAAGCCAAGCAGATTGGTGCGCTTGGTAAGGAAATGTACGACCGCATTGCCGTTGCCGCGCAGCATCTGAAATCAGTGGGCAGTGGCCTGTCCTCGGCGGTGAATAATTACAATAAGTTCGTGGGCAGTTTTGAACGCAACGTCATGTCGACGGGTCGGAAATTTGCCGATCTCAATATTGAAACCGGCAAGCGCGAATTGGAAGATATCCCGTCGGTTGAGGCGCTGCCGCGTTACGGTGATGACGAAGTGAAAGCGCAAATTGCCGACGGACGCGAAGCGGCGGAGTGATAGCTCCGGCGAACGTCAGTCGCGCGCTGGACGGCGAAACTGGTTCAGCACTTCATACGCCATGACCGCTGTGGCGACCGCGGCGTTTAAGCTGTCGGCTTTGCCCTGCATCGGCATTTTGACGAGCAGGTCGCATTGACCTTCATAATCGTCGGGCAGACCCTGCGCTTCGTTGCCCGTCAGGATGAAACATGGGCTGGTGTAGTGCGCAGCCTGATAATCCGTATCGGTTTGCAGGCTCGTCCCGACCAGCTGACCATCGCCCGCGCGCAACCAGGTCATAAACTCGTCCCATCGACACTGAACAATTTTTTGCGTGAAAATAGCGCCCATGCTTGCGCGGACCGACTCAACCGAAAACGGGTCGGTGCAGTCATCAATGAGGATAAGCCCGCCAGCGCCGACAGCATCGCCGGTCCGCAACATTGTCCCCAAATTGCCCGGGTCGCGCATCGCTTGCGCCACGAGCCAGATCGGCGCGGTCGCGCGCTCGATATCGGCCAGCGCGGTGCCATGGTCACGATAGACACCGACGACCGCTTGTGCGTTATCTTTACCGGACAATTTTGCCATGATTTCGGCGCTGGTTTCAATGACGTCCCCGCCGTTGCGTAGCACCTCGTCCTCAAGCGCGATTTCCAGCGCGTGGACCTGCCGGTCTTTGACCCGAAATAACATTTCGGGGAGAAAACCAGCTTCGCGGGCTTCCGTCATAATGCGGAGGCCTTCGGCGAGAAAAAGCCCGGCGCGTTTCCGCAATTTCTTTTCCCGCAGTCCGCGGATTTCCTTCAGAAGGGGATTGGAAAATCCGGTAATCTCACGGCGCATCAGTCTTCGCCAAAGCCGTCAACAACCAGCCCGATGAGCTTTTCAATCGCGGGCTCTGCCTGGTCCCCTTCGACGTGAATGGTAATTTCACTGCCCTTTGCCGCGCCGAGCATCATCAGACCCATGATGGATGTGCCCGTGGCGATCTGCCCGTCCTTTTCAACTTCAACCTTAATGCCTTCGGGCAACCGGCTGACAAAGGTGACAAATTTTGCACTGGCGCGGGCGTGCAGCCCTTTCACATTCACGATTGTTGCAGACCGGCTGATGCGGGTCATTTCGATGCCTCAAGCACTTCGGACGCTACGCTGATATATTTTCTGCCTGCTTCACGCGCAGCGGCGACAGCCTCTTTCACATCCAGGTTTTTGCGGGCGCTATCGAGGCGGATCAGCATGGGCAGGTTTACGCCGGCGATGACTTCGACCCGACCGGTCTCCAGCAGCGAGATAGCCAGATTGGAGGGCGTTCCGCCAAAAAGATCAGACAGGATTATCGCGCCTTTTCCTGAATCAACCTGCTTAATGGCCGCGGCTATTTCATTGCGGCGGGCCTCCATATCATCATGCGGACCAATGCAAATGGTGGCAATGTCTTTTTGGGGGCCAACAACATGCTCGAGCGCGACGAGAAACTCGGCGGCAAGCTTGCCATGTGTGACTAAAATCAAACCGATCATGTGATGTCGTTACCCTGTGGTGCGCTATTCTTATTTGCGCCGTTAGCAGGCTCTTCAATTGCGTCAATCGGTCTTGAGGTCAGGTTGCGATGGTTAACCGTTGGCGCAAAGCCATCTTCACGTAACCAACGCCCAAATTGTTCGGCAACATGCACGGACCTGTGACGCCCGCCGGTGCAGCCAAAGGCTATGTTTACATAGGCCTTACCTTGCGCGTCATAGAGCGGCAAAAGATAGCGGAGCAGGTCGCGTATCTTTTCCATCGCCGCGTCATAGGCCGGGTCAGCTTCGACATAATGCGATACACCTTCATCCAAGCCCGTAAGCGGCCGAAGTATATTGTCCCAATGCGGATTGCGCAGGAAACGCAGGTCAAAAACCAGATCGGCATTGTGGGGAATGCCGCGTGAATAGCCAAAGCTGGTTATGGTAATAACGGAATGTGGCGATGCTTCGTTGTTGAACTGCTCGCGGATTGCCTGTTGCAGGTCATGTGCAGACAGCTTGCTGGTATCGATGACCGTTTCCGCCCAGCGCCGAAATGGCTCCATCAACGTGCGTTCAATCGCGATGCCGTCCATGGAAGGGCGGTCCGGCGCCGCGGGGTGACGGCGACGCGTTTCTGCATAACGGCGTTCAATTTCAACACCTGCGCAGTCAAGAAACAGCGTCCTGATGGTCAGGTTGGGCTGGGTCTGCAGCTGTTTGATCTGCTGAATAAGCGTTTCGGCGTCAAAGCCCCGCGTTCGGCTGTCAAAGCCAAGGGCTATCGGGATATCTGGGCTCGCCTGACGACCGGTAACGGGTATTTCAAGTAACTGGCCGGCAAGGCGGATCGGAAAATTGTCGACCGCCTCCCAACCTAAATCTTCAAGCGCTTTAAGAACGGTGGTTTTGCCTGCGCCAGAAACGCCCGTCACAATCAATATTGTTTGGGGGGTAGAGGCTGTTTCGGCGTTCACGATGGCAAGCTTTCTTTTACAACATTAGCGGACACAAATTCGGGCCGGACGCCACTATCGAGAACTGCCCGCAACGCATATTCGACCTTGATTGCGCTGCTTTGTTCAAATGGATTTAGCTTGGACACGGGAACGACGTAATCACCAATGGTGGTGTGCGCAATGTCTTCAGGTAATCTGTCTGGTGCATCCACGAACTCTATTACGAGGCGAAGCGGCGCAGACGCTATGAAATCGACGTTAGAGATGCCGACGCCGCGCACTTCGATTTTTCCTGCGATATTGGGAGCGACAATGAGTATCGGTGCGTTTTCAAGGGTTTCCAGAAAGACGACATCATCGCTGATCAAAATTGCGCCGCGATCAATCAGCCGGAGCGCGAGATCGGATTTGCCGCTACCCGATTCGCCCATAATCAGCACAGCATGGCCACCGATCGATATCGCGGTGCCATGTATCATCTGTGGCATTAGCGGGTCGCCACGGCTGCGCAGGGAAGGGCGATTTCAAAACAGGCTCCGCCTTTACCATCCACGCGGTCGCGCACATTGATGCGGCCATGGTGGCCTTCAACAATTGTGCGCGCGATGGCCAAACCCAGCCCGCTATGTTTGCCGAAATTCTCCGTTGGCGGACGTTCACTATGGAACCGGCGGAAGATGGCTTCTCGTTCCTGCGGAGGAACGCCGGGGCCTTCGTCGCTGATGCGAATAATTACTTCTTCGTCGGCCAGCGTAGCTGATATTTCCACGACTGCGCCCGGTGGGGAAAAGGACACCGCATTGTCGATGAGATTGGTAAGCATGCGTTCCAGGCGCACATCTTCCCCCATGACCGTGGCGATTGTCCGCCGTGGCCGTGCGAAGGCGATGTTTACATCCTTGTCACTGCCACGGTCTTCGCGCGCCTGAAGCAATTGTTCAATCATATCGCCCAAGTCGATAGGTTCGAACTTTGCCTTTGCCAGTTGGGAATCCACGCGGCTGGCGTCTGAAATATCGCTGATCAAACGGTCCATGCGCTGCACATCGGCTTTTGCGACATCCATAAGCTGTTTGCGCAGGGCAGGGTCTTCAATGCGCTCTGCACCGTCCAGTGCCGACCGCAAGGAAGCCAGCGGGTTTTTAATCTCATGCGCGACATCCGCCGCAAATGCTTCGGTCGCGTCAATGCGTTGCCGAAGGGCAATGCTCATGTCGGACAGTGCGCGTGCAAGCATGCCGATTTCATCACGGCGTGAGGGCAGGCGCGGAACGGTGACTTCCTGAGCGCGGCCAAGCCGTACCTTGACCGCCGCGCGCGACAGATGCCTAAGCGGACGCACAATGGTTCGAGCAAGAAACACCGATAGCAATATGCCAATGGCAAGCGCGATGATAAAAAACATCCCGACATTGAACCGCTCAGCCCGGACAAATAGGCGAATATCACGTTCATTGGATGTTGTCAGAACCGCAAAGCGGCCATCGCGCGACCGTGAACCGGCGCTGATCACATGGGTGAGGTCAGGGGCAAAAGCGACCGCAGACGCGGCGTCCGCTGGCTTAGGCTTTATTACCTGTTGCCAAGCATCGGCCGTATCCACGCGCGGTTCGGCAAATGGTTGCAGCACGGCGGCACCCACCAAAAAATCGAACATCTTATCAATGCCGCGCGCGATGACTTTTGGTATCGGTTCCTTGTCAGGATCGCGGAAGACATATGTCGGCGGACGACCGGCAAAACTATCAAGGATCTTTTCGCCATTTTGCGCATAGACCCGAATCCGCGATTGATGCTCTTGGCCAAATTCATAGATATACGCGGCGCGCTTGTCGGGTGCGACCAAAGACAGGCTTTCGGCAAGGACCGTTGCCTGACGCCGTGCAGCATCTTCGCGTTCCGCAATCAGGCGTACGCGGTAGCTGTCGAGGAAAAACAGCCCTGCGCCCAGCAGCGCCAAAACAAATAGATTTACAGCAAGGATGCGGGCGGTGAGCGAAAGCCCCCGGCTCCATCCCAGCTGAAGATCAGTGGGTTCAGCTGTCTGCAAAGCGATATCCTGCGCCGTAAAGCGTATCTATGGCCGCAAACTCGGCATCGACTTCACGAAACTTGCGCCGCAGCCGCTTGATGTGGCTGTCGATGGTGCGGTCGTCGACATACACGTCATCCTGATATGCGGCGTCCATGAGCTGGTCACGTGTGCGCACAACGCCCGGCCGATTGGCGAGCGCTTCCAATATCATAAACTCGGTCACCGTTAGCGTAAGCGGCTTTCCGTCCCATTTTACATGGTGCCGCGCGGGATCCATTTGCAGCTTTCCGCGCACCATTGGCTCAAGCTCTGGTTCAGCGTCGCCGCTGCTGACACCGCGATCATACGTCGCACGGCGCAATATGGCCTTTACGCGGGCCACCAACAGCCGCTGGGAAAAAGGTTTGGTGATATAATCGTCGGCACCCATGGCAAGGCCAAGTGCTTCATCCAGCTCTTCATCTTTCGATGTCAGAAAGATGACCGGTATATCGCTTTTTTCGCGCAACCGCCGAAGCAATTCGAGGCCATCCATGCGCGGCATTTTGATGTCGAAAATGCCAAGGTCTGCAGGATTTTCGAGCATGGCCTTCAACGCGGTTTCGCCGTCCGAATATATCCGGGTAACATAGCCCTCCGCTTGCATGGCAATGGACACAGACGTCAGGATGTTTCGGTCGTCGTCGACCAAGGCGATGGTTGCACTCATAGGCCAACTATAGGGGCGCAATGGCTTCGGTTCAATCACTTGCTCTCTTGGTGCCAATGTGACGGGTTATTGAGGCTCTTTTGCCACTAAACAATGAACCACATTTGACCTCGTTGCCTCCATCGTATACCGGCTCCAGCGGAACAGTACATACGTATGCCCTAGATTCGCAACTTTTGCCGGAGTAGCCAATGTCGACACCTTTAAATATCTCGCTTTCGCAACAAGGTTTTGACACAAAGGCGCAGCTGCATTGCAACCTCGGCACAGCGCCTTTGGTGGAAGCCGCGCTGGCGAATGATGAAGGCATTTTGGCCAAAAACGGTCCGCTCGTGGTAAAAACGGGTGCGCACACAGGGCGCTCTGCCAAAGACAAGTTTATCGTGCGCGACGCCGAAACCGAAAACAGCATTTGGTGGGGTAAAACCAACGTCCCGATGGACCCTGCGCATTTTGCTGCGCTGAAAGAAGATTTCATTGCCGCGCTTGGTGGCAAGGACAAATTGTACGTCGCGGACCTGTTCGGTGGTTCGCAGCCAGAGCACCGCGTCAATGTACGCGTAATTAACGAATTTGCATGGCACAATCTATTCATCCGCACCTTGCTGGTGCGCCCGACGCAGGAAGAGCTGACCAGCTTTGTACCGGAATACACCATTATCGATTTGCCAAGCTTCCGCGCGGTCCCTGCGCGTCATGGTTGCCGCAGCGAGACTGTTATCGCTGTGAACTTCACCGAAAAGCTCATTCTGATCGGTGGCACTGCTTATGCGGGCGAAATGAAGAAGTCGGTTTTCGGCATCCTCAATTACCTGTTGCCGGTGAAGGGCGTGATGCCAATGCATTGCTCCGCCAATATCGGCGCGGATGGCGACACTGCGGTATTCTTTGGCCTGTCAGGCACCGGCAAGACGACTTTGTCTGCAGATGCTAGTCGCACACTGATCGGCGACGATGAACATGGTTGGTCCGACACTGCGGTGTTTAACTTTGAAGGCGGTTGCTACGCAAAAATGATCCGCCTCTCGGAAGAAGCCGAGCCGGAAATCTTTGCCACGACAAAGCGTTTCGGAACGGTGCTTGAAAATGTCGTCATCGACCCAGAAACACGTGAATTGGATTTCGACGACAATAGCCTCGCGGAAAACAGCCGTGGATCGTATCCGATTGAGTTCATTCCGAACACATCTGAAAAGAATATGGGGCCAGTTCCCAAGACGATCATCTTCCTGACCGCCGACGCTTATGGCGTTTTGCCGCCTATTGCGCGCCTCACGCCGGATCAGGCCATGTACCACTTCCTGTCGGGTTACACCGCACGCGTCGCTGGGACAGAAATCGGCGTGACCGAGCCCGAGGCGACATTCTCCACCTGCTTTGGCGCGCCATTCATGCCGCGTCACCCAAGCATTTATGGCAATTTGCTGAAAGAGCGGATCGCCAAGGGTGCGGTACAATGTTGGTTGGTCAACACCGGCTGGACGGGCGGCAAAGCAACGATGCCCGGCATCAGCCGTATGCCAATTAAGGCAACACGGGCCTTGCTCAACGCTGCGCTGGACGGAAGCCTGAATAATGCAGAATTCCGTAAGGACCAGAATTTTGGTTTTGAATTCCCGGTCGCCGTTCCAGGTGTCGACAGCGGCATCCTCGATCCGCGCGAAGCTTGGGTAGACAAGGCAGAATATGATGTGACGGCCCGCGGACTTGCTCAGCAGTTCATCGACAACTTCGCGCAATTTGCCGATCATGTTGACGAAGGTGTAAGGCAGTCGGCACCAAAGGTCGCTTAACCCGTCCGGACATTATCGGACAACGCAGAAGGTCCGATAATGTCTGAATATTCCATTCGCCTGTTTGAAGATGACGCCGCGATCATCGCGATCGGCGAAGGCTTGCTTGCGCGTAGCTTACCGCGCGCGGATTGGACGCACGAGGCGCATCTGGCGGCATGTACCTGGCTGGTGCGTGATCGGCCGGATATCGCGATTGAGCGTGATCTGCCCGCCATCATTTCGGCCTATAACGAAGCCGTGGGCGGCGTTAATGACGATACCCAAGGCTATCACGACACGATTACGCAGGTGTATATTGCGGGCGTGAAGGCACATCTGGCAGAGGTTGGGATGCAGCTGCCGTTGCACGAGGCCGTGAACGCGCTGCTGCTTTCCCACCGGGGACGCCGGGACCTGCCGCTCCAATTTTATTCGAAGGAGCGGCTGTTTTCGGTGCACGCGCGGCGGGGATTTATCGAACCCGACCGCGAGAGCCTTGAACTCATTTAAAGAGCGTAGTGCTGAGAAAAAACGGACCGATTGCGTCCTTCGATTAGTCGAGGCCGCCTTCAACCAACAACACCGCGCCGTCAGCGCCTGTGACGCGCACGCGGGATCCTATGGCGGCATCGACGCCGCGGGCGGACCAGACGCTGTCGCCGACCTTAACGCGGCCATTGCCGTTTGTGATGGCCTCAACCACGGTCACGATTTCACCCGTTAGCCGCGCGCCGCGGTCATTCAACTTTGCGTCTTCGGTTTCGATGGGGTTTTCCCGCAGGAACTTTTTGCCGGCAAAAACCGTCAACACCGACAATATGGCAAACATTGCGACTTGATAGGCGACGGTGATGGGAAGGAAGTAATCCAACCCACCGACAATGAGCGCGGCAAGGCCAAGCCACATCAAGAAGAATCCGGGCGCAACCATTTCGGCAACGCCGAGCACCAGCCCCAGCGAGAGCCAGAACCAGTGGGTTGAAATTGTGTCGAGCCATTCTGCCATGTCTTACTCCGTAATCTCGATGTCTAAACTGCAGATCTTACCGTAGCCCTGAGCCGTCAGTGCGTCCGCGCTAACGAAAGTCGAAGGGCGCGTGCCGGTGGAGCGCAGCGTCTGTCTTACAGGCGTCCTTCGACGGGCACAATCGCCTTGCGATTGTTGCTCAGGACGACGGGTTTGTCTCCGCCCCACAGGCTTCACTTTTCTTTTGTTGCAAGAGCTTCCTTGGCCAGCTCTCCAATTCCGCCCAGCGTCCCAATCAACTGTGTGGCTTCTACAGGAAACAAAATGGTCTTTGCATTGGGTGATGTTGCGAACTGGCTGATGGCTTCAGTATATTTCTGCGCAATGAAGTAATTCAGCGCCTGCGTGCCCGATGTCGCGATGGAATCGGAAACCATGACTGTTGCCTTCGCCTTCGCCTTCGCCTCTGCCTCTGCTTCGCGTTCGCGGGCTTCGGCGTCACGGAACGCCGCTTCCTTGCGGCCTTCGGCCTGAAGGATGGCGCCTTGCTTTTCGCCTTCAGCGCGCAGGATTTCTGCGGCGCGCATGCCCTCTGCTTCCAGGATTTGCGCACGCTTTTCACGCTCGGCCTTCATCTGCCGCGCCATTGCGTTGGAGATATCAGCCGGCGGGCGAATATCTTTCACCTCGACGCGGGTGATTTTGACACCCCATGGGCTGGTTGCGTGGTCCACCACCGACAGCAGACGTCCATTGATATCGTCGCGCTTTGACAAGGTTTCATCAAGGTCCATGCTGCCCATCACGGTGCGCAGGTTGGTTGTCGTGATCTGCATGATTGCGACATATAAGTCGGACAATTCATATGCGGCTTTGGCTGCGTCGAGCACTTGGAAGAACACCACGGCGTCAACGCCGACCATGGCGTTGTCCTTGGTGATGATCTCTTGCCCTGGAATGTCGAGAACTTGTTCCATGACGTTTACCTGGCGGCCCACGCGATCAAAGAACGGGATGATGACGGTCAGGCCGGATTGAGCGGAATAGGTATAACGCCCGAACCGTTCAATTGTGAAAACAAAGCCTTGCTGCACAACGGTCACGCCCATCATCACAAAAATGATGACGATCAGCGCCAGTAAACCGAAAAAATATTCCATAGAACGCTCTCCCTTTTAAGAGTGAGCTGTAATCCTGTGGGTTTAACAAATAGTTTCATGAAAACGATCGAGGGGGTTTACCATTTCATCGCGTTTACGCAGGGAGCATGCGCAGGCCGACAATGTGGGAGCGAACATGGATATCTTGCAGCAACTGAAATTTACGCGGTCGGCGCTTTATGTGCCGGGGTCCAATGCACGGGCGCTGGAAAAGGCGCGGTCGCTTGATGCAGATATGCTGATCATCGATTTGGAGGATGCCGTCCCGCATGAGTCAAAGGCGGATGCGCGTGCGGCAGCGGTGCAATATGCCGCAGACGGCGTCACAGGCAAAATAATTGCCATACGGGCAAACGGCGCGGACAGCGTATATCATGCCGACGACATCGCCGCTTTGGCGCAAAGCCGCGCGAACTTTATTGTTGTACCTAAGGTCGAAGACCCAGACGACATACCCGATGCTGGCAAGCCCATATTGGCGATGATCGAAACGCCAAAGGGATTATATGCCGCGCGCGAGATTGCGGCGCACCCCATGGTTGCGGGATTGATTGCGGGCACAAATGACATTGCGGCGGAAACCGGCATTCGGCCCGGTCCATTGCGCGAGGGGTTGGAGCTGGCGCTGCAGACAATCGTGCTCGCGGCATCTGTATCGGGCAAGCCGCGTTTTGACGGCGTGTGCAACCGGCTGGACGACATGGGCGGCTTCGATGTCGAATGCCGCCAAGGCGCAACTTATGGTTTCACGGGCAAAACGCTCATTCACCCCAATCAGGTTGCTATCGCCAATCAGGCCTTTGGCGCGGATGCCGCTGCGGTGGCTGAGGCGGAGGAATTAATTGCGGCGAGCCGAGGGGGCGCGCAGCGATTTAAGGGTCGCATGATTGAATCGATGCATGTAGATGAAGCGAAATTAACGATAGAGCGTTCCCGACATAGGACGGGTGCCGCCCCTTCGTAGTTCGGAGCGATCATTTATGCGTCTTGCCCATTTTGCAGTCTTTGTCAGCCTTGCAGCAATGTCCGCGGGTTCGGTGCACGCCAAAGCGGTGAGCGAAGCGGACCTGCGCGCACATATCGAAATTTTGGCGAGCGATGCGTTTGAAGGCCGTAAACCCGGCACGGAGGGCGAGGCAAAAACGGTTCAGTATATTGCGCAGCAATGGGCGACATCAGGTTTAAAGCCCGCGGCGACCGACGGCGGTTGGTTTGATGCCGTTCCTTTGATCCAGCGCGGACAGGGCAGTGCGGAATATACATTTACGGCCAAGGATCGCAAACTGCGCATCGCGTCTCAAGAAATCATCCTGATTGGTAAGCAGGTCGATTATGCGCGCAATGATTTGCCGCTTATCTTTACCGGTGCAGGCGTCAAGGCAGATGGTTCGGTTGCGGCAGATGTTGCGGGAAAAGCTGCCCTTGTGCTGTTTGATGCGGAAAATGTACCAAACAATATGAAGTCACCCCGCGCGCGGCGCGAAGCGCTTATCGCTGCGGGGGCGGAGGCCGTAATCTTCATCGGCGACGGGCAGGGGAGTTGGCCATC
>NZ_JBILAF010000125.1:0-5706 GCF_044354325.1 Sphingorhabdus sp.
CGTTATGCGGGCAAGACCTTTGTCGTAAAATATGGCGGCCATGCGATGGGCGATGCCGGTCTGGCGCGCGATTTTGCGGACGATGTTGTGCTTTTGAAAGCTGTCGGTATCAATCCCGTCGTCGTGCATGGCGGCGGGCCGCAAATCGGTGCCATGCTCAAAAAATTGGGCGTTGAAAGCCAATTTGTCGATGGTTTGCGCGTCACCGACGCTGAAACGGCGAAGATCGCTGAAATGGTGCTTTCAGGCGCGATCAACAAAGAACTGGTCGGCTGGATCAACGCTGCCGGCGGTAAAGCGCTTGGCATATCCGGCAAAGACGGCGGCTTTGTTACCGCAACGAAGGTTCAGCGGACGCAGAAAGATCCGGACAGCCATATCGAACGCAATATCGATTTGGGTTTTGTCGGCGAACCAACAACGGTCGACCGCAGCGTTATTGATACGATCAGCGCCGCCGGCATGATTCCGGTCATTGCGCCCATTGGCGTCGGCGCAGACGGGCATACCTATAATATCAACGCCGACACTATGGCGGGCGCAGTGGCGAGTGCGCTTGGTGCATCGCGGCTGTTCCTTTTGACCGATGTTGCCGGCGTGCTCGACAAATCGGGCGAGCTGCTGACGGATCTGGATCCTGCGGCGATTGCCAAGCTGCAAAGTGATGGCACGATTAGCGGCGGCATGATTCCCAAAATCCAGACCTGCGTTGATGCGGTCCAATCGGGCGTGGACGCAGCGGTCATCCTCGACGGGCGCACGAGCCATGCGATGTTGATCGAAATGTTCACTGTGAAGGGTGCGGGCACGCTTATTCATAAGTGATATAGGCTATTGCTGTTTTGGGGTGTTGATACAGCGCCTTGGCTCGGCTAATCGCTCAGGCCAGACTTATCCGGAGAATTTCATGCTTCTCGCGCTCATTTCCATTATTGGCTATCTGATGTCGATCCTGTCGACGGTGGTCATCGTTCAGTTTATCTTGAGCCTGCTCATCGCGTTTAACGTCGTGAGCCTTTCGAACAATATCGTCTCGTCCATCTGGCAAGCACTCAATGTCATTCTCGACCCGTTTTTGAGGCCGATCCGCAAAATCCTGCCCGACACCGGCATGATTGATTTTTCTCCAATGGTGTTGCTGATCGGGCTGCGCATTCTGCAGATGCTTCTGATGGGCCTTGCTAGTGATATCTCAATGGCGGGCATGTGAGCACGGCTATGATCATTGACGGCAAAGCCTTTGCAGCCAATTTGCGCCAACGGATCGCAGCTTTAGTCCCTGCTTTTGTTTCCAAAACAGGCAGAAGCCCCGGTCTCGCGGTTGTGCTGGTGGGCGAAGACCCCGCAAGCCAAGTCTATGTCGGGTCGAAGAAAAAGGCGACGGTCGAAGCTGGCATGAACAGCTTTGAACATAAGTTGTCGGCGTCGGTTTCTCAGGATGAACTGATCGCATTGGTCGAAACACTCAATGCCGATCCCGCTGTCGATGGCATTCTGGTTCAGCTGCCCTTGCCGGCGCATATGGATGACAAGGCGGTCATTGCCGCGATTGATCCCGCCAAGGATGTCGACGGGTTCCATGTGGTCAATGCAGGGCGCCTTGCGGTGGGTGAGGATTCTTTTGTGCCCTGCACGCCTTTGGGCTGCCTCATGCTCTTAAAAGACCATATGGGCGATTTGTCCGGTAAGAATGCTGTCGTGATCGGACGGTCCAACATTGTTGGCAAACCAATGGCGCAATTGTTGCTCGCGGAAAATTGCACCGTCACCATCGCGCACAGCCGCACGCAGGATTTGCCCGATGTGGTGCGGCGCGCGGATATTGTTGTCGCAGCGGTTGGCCGCGCTGAAATGGTAACCGGCGACTGGTTGAAACCGGGCGCGGTGGTCATCGATGTCGGTATCAACCGCCTTGCGCCCGCGGATGGGCAAAGCAAGGGCCGGCTGGTCGGCGACGTTGCCTTTGATGATGCCCTCCGTCATGCTGGCGCGATCACACCTGTGCCCGGCGGCGTTGGCCCCATGACTATTGCGTGCTTGTTGCGCAACACTCTGGTCGCCGCGCATCGCCGTGCAGGGATCATAGTGCCGGAAGGTATATGACGTCATGAAACCCGTTTTCGCCCTGATACTTGTTGCGGCGTTGACGGGTTGTGCCTCTGGCCCGCGTCCAGAGTTTCGCACGTTCCAACCCAAGATTGCCAATCCAAGTGCGATCATCGCGGCGGACATTGGGTTTAACCAGCTTGCCCAACAAAAGGGCCAATGGACGGCATTTCGCGAAACGGCTGCGAAGGATGCGGTGATGTTTGTGCCGCAACCTGTGGCCGCGTCCGAATGGTTAAAGGGCAAGGCTGATCCGGCAGTATCGGTGAAGTGGCAACCGCATAAGGCATTCATGTCCTGCGACGGCAAAACCGGCGTCACGACAGGTGCATGGCAACGGCCCGATGGCTCGACTGGTTATTTCACCACCGTGTGGGAATTTGTCGAAACGAACAATCGCGGCGATGGCGAATGGAAATGGGTGCTGGACCATGGCGACGCCCTGACCGCGCCGCGCATGGCGAAGGAAATGATTGAGACCAAGGTTGCGAGTTGCAAGGGCCGTGCGCCTGCGACGCTGGTGGCGCCACCCGAGGGTGCGAAGATGAAGATCGGTTATGCGCGGGATCAGTCACTAAGCTATCGTTGGATCGTGCACCCAAATGGCGCGCGCACCATTGAAATCAAATTGTGGAACGGTGAAGCGACGGAGACCGTGATTACCGATCAGGTGGCCGCTTCATTATGATGGAGCTGTTCCTCTCGGCCTTCATCACATTTTTCGTGGTCATCGATCCTCCGGGATGCGCGCCAATTTATGCGAGCCTGACCAAAGGCGCAAATGCCGCGCAGCGCCGCAATATGGCGCTTCGCGCGGTCATCGTCGCGTCGGGCATATTGCTGGTATTTGCATTGTTTGGCGAACAATTGCTCTCGGCACTGCACATTGAATTGAACAGCTTCCGAATCGCTGGCGGCATCATGCTGTTCCTCATCGCCATCGACATGGTTTTTGAAAAGCGCACGGAACGCCGCGAAGAACGCGCGCAGAAAATCCTCGATACCCCCGAAATAGAAGACGTCTCGGTCTTTCCCATGGCCATGCCGATGATTGCGGGGCCAGGCTCCATCGCATCGGTCATGCTGTTGATGTCGCAAAATAGCGGCATTGATCGCGCCGGCGTGATCCTTGGCGCGCTTGCCACCGTGCTGGTGCTCACCTTGCTCGCGCTTTTGGCTGCTGGCCCAATCATGCGGGTGCTAGGCGCAAATGCAGAGGCCGTTATCACGCGCCTCCTTGGCGTGCTCCTCGGCGCACTGGCGGCACAGTTTGTTATTGATGGATTGCGCGCAAGCTTCGCCGGCTGATTACTGCAGCGTTACCCGGTCGTCCGATCCGTCATGCCGTCCGAAAAACTGCATCAGCTGAACGATCGTATCTGCGCGGTCGGATAAGCCCCGCGCCTCCAACAATGCCTGTTTTGCGGCATAGTCAAATGGCGCGATTTGGGCGATGGCATTGACCAGCGAATAATCATCCAGCTGCGACACCGCGCTCCAGTCGACACTATAACCCTGCGCTTCGGCAAAGCGGCGCGATTCGATTTCGAGTGAGGCGCGTTCCGCCAGCGATAGGGCGTCGCCAATTTCGTCTTCTTCCCAAAGCTCGGCTTCGACCTGCCGAAAGTTGGTGGTGACATTCAACTCATGCACGATCGAAAAGCGCTGCACGCCTTCCAGAATGATGTTGTACCTGCCATCATCGAGCGCCTCCACATCGTGGATGCGGGCAAGGCAGCCGATGGTGAACAGCGGCGGGTTGGTGCCCTGTCCCTTTGGCTGGATCATGCCGATTTTGCGGTCACGCGCCAGCGAATCGCCGACAAGGTCACGGTAGCGTGGTTCAAAAATATGCAGGGGCAATTGCATGCCCGGAAAAATAATGGCCCCAGTGAGTGGGAAAATCGAGATACGGCGCGTGGTCATCCGAACAAGATCGCAGACAATTTACGGCGTGTTGCAGATACCCATGGGTCCTCAAGACCGATGACGGCAAAAATTTCCAAAAGCCGCGCCTTTGCCGCGCCTTCA
Source organism: Sphingorhabdus sp. (assembly GCF_044354325.1). Classification (GTDB taxonomy): domain Bacteria; phylum Pseudomonadota; class Alphaproteobacteria; order Sphingomonadales; family Sphingomonadaceae; genus Sphingorhabdus_B. The sequence continues at coordinate 4,138 of NZ_JBILAF010000125.1, forward strand.
TTCCATTCGCGGTCGGCGGCAATGATATGCAGCAACGCTTCGGCTGCGCCATCGCGATCACCGGCGGCCATTAACGCGTTCGCGAGATCAAGCCGTGCTTGATGGTCTTCGGGTGCTGCATCAACGGCTGCTTTTAAACCTGCCAATTCTTCGGGCGGGACGGCGGCGGCGGCGATGCTCAATATCGATCCCGCCTTTTCGAGCGCAGGATCGGCGCGCAGCTCCGCGGTCAAGCTATCATAAACCGCCTGCGCCTCTTCCAAACGGCCAATAGCGGCCAGAGTCCGGATGATGCCCGACAATGCGGCAGGATGCTCCGGCGATATCGTCAGCGCCTCTGCAAACAGCCCATAAGCCTGCTCCGCGCTACCATGCGCCAAAAGATCTTCTGCAGCCTCAATCAGCGGCAAGAGGGCCGCTGTGGGGTCATCCGCAACCAGCCCTGCCGATATCGGCAATTTCTCAAGCAGCTGGTCCAGCATTTGCTTCAATTGCGGCTCTGTGCGTGCTGGTGACAGGTCCGCAACGGGCTGTCCCTGAAAAATGGCATAGACGGTGGGGATTGAACGCACCTGAAACTGCGACGCGATGAACTTATTTTCGTCGACATTGACCTTGGCCAAAACGACGCCGCGATCTGCATATTCTGCGGCAACCTTTTCCAATATTGGCGTCAACTGCTTGCATGGGCCGCACCATTCGGCCCAGAAATCCAGGATCACCAATTTGTCCATCGACGGCGTAACTACGTCGTTCCGGAATTGCTCAACGGCTTTTTGCTCGTCGGTGGTAAGGCCCATCGTCGCCACTGCATTCTCCATTCCACAGGATTCGTTTCGTCCCTATGTGGGCAAAGAGACAGGTTTCACAATAGAGGCATTACCCCAGTTTTCGTAAAAAGCCGATATTTGGGGCTTGCGGGGGAATATACCCCATGCTAACGGCGCGCCTCACCCGTCAGGATTTAAAGAACCTGACCGCCAGAGCGGGCGTAGCTCAGGGGTAGAGCACAACCTTGCCAAGGTTGGGGTCGAGGGTTCGAATCCCTTCGCCCGCTCCAATGATTTCAATGCTTTAGGTGATAGGGCCTTGGCTGCCCAAAGCAGGCTTGAATCCTGCGTTTTTATGAGCGTTCTAATTGGAACGCTTGCGCAAAAATCGTAAAAATTCAGTGTTTAAGTAGGCCTTGGATGCGGCATTGCCGGTTTACGTGATTGGCACTGCGCTCATCTTTGTGTTCAGCTCGCTCCTAAAAACGGATGAGCGACGATCATCCGTAACGCTTTGGGACTGGCCCGCCAATCCCAAACGCCACAAAAGTCCGATTTGCCGGGGAGGACCCGTTGGCGTCGAACACCGTTCGCCAGGGTTCCAATTGGAACAGTCTATTTTGGCGGAAAGCCTAATCGGCCGTCGTCCTTGATCAGGTGTCATGGCAGCTTCTGGGCCGGAAGCTACCTGTCTGCTTCTGTGCGGGGATCGATCAATAGCTGCCGTTTAGGTCGGTCTGAACGCTCGGCTGTTCCCGCTATCAATGCCACCGTTTACTGCTCCGGTTCAGCTTACTCA
>NZ_JBILAF010000126.1:0-5689 GCF_044354325.1 Sphingorhabdus sp.
CCCAATGTGGGCAAGTCCACCCTGTTCAATGCACTGACCGAAACGGCAGCAGCGCAAGCGGCGAACTATCCGTTCTGCACGATTGAACCCAATATCGGCAACGTAGCCGTCCCTGACCCGCGCTTGCAAACCATCGCCAAAATCGGCGGCAGCCAAAAGATTATCGAAACCCAACTGGGCTTTGTCGACATCGCTGGCCTTGTGCGCGGCGCGTCAAAAGGCGAAGGCCTTGGCAACCAATTTTTGGGCAACATCCGCGAAGTCGATGCCATTGTGCACGTGCTGCGCTGCTTTGAAGATGACGACATCCAGCATGTCGATAACAAGATTGACCCGATTTCAGACGCAGAGACGGTCGAAACCGAATTGATGCTGTCCGATTTGGAAAGCCTTGAAAAACGGGTTCCCAACCTCATTAAAAAGGGCACGCAGGGCGACAAGGAAGCCAAAATCAGCGCGGCGGTATTAAGCCGTGCGCTTGACCTGCTGCGCGAAGGCAAGCCAGCGCGCCTGACCAAGCGCGACGATGCCGAAGAAGAACGGCATTTCCAAATGGCGCAGCTTTTGACCGCAAAGCCAGTTTTATATGTGTGCAATGTCGAAGAGGCGAGCGCAGCGAACGGCAATGCGTTGTCGGCACGGGTATTTGAAAAGGCGAAGGCCGAAGGCGCGGAAGCCGTTGTCGTATCCGCCGCCATCGAAGCGGAAATCTCCACCATGCCCGCCGAAGACCGCGAAGTGTTTTTGGAAGACCTTGGCCTGACCGAAACCGGCCTCGCCCGCGTTATCCGCGCTGGATATGAATTGCTGCACCTCATCACCTTCTTCACCGTCGGCCCGAAAGAAGCGCGCGCGTGGACAATCCACCAAGGCGACACCGCCCCCAACGCTGCGGGCGCTATCCACAGCGACTTCGAAAAAGGCTTCATCCGCGCCGAAACCATGGCCTATGATGACTATGTCCAGTTCAATGGCGAAGCCGGCGCGAAAGAAGCGGGCAAATGGCGTTCGGAAGGCAAGGAATATCTCGTCAAAGACGGCGATATCATGCTGTTTCGATTTAATGTCTAAAAAGCGTGTGGTTTCACATCGACGCGAGGGCGGGCGCAGCCACAAGCAGATCGTCTTAGCCGCGCATTAACTCTACAAAGCGAAGCTATTCACTTTCGGCCGAACAGCTTTTCCACGTCACCCAATGCCAACTTCACCCAAGTTGGCCGACCGTGGTTGCACTGCCCGCTATGCGGCGTGACTTCCATTTCGCGCAGGAGCGCGTTCATTTCGGTGACGGACAAGACACGGCCAGCGCGGACGGAGCCGTGGCAGGCCATCGTTGCGGCGACATGGTCGATGCGTTCTTTTAGCGACAGGGCTTCGTCATAAGCGGCAAGGTCGTCGGCCAGATCTTCTAGCAATCCCTTGGCATCGCCATCGCCCAGCACGGCGGGCGTGGCGCGCACCAGCATGGCGGCGGGGCCAAAGCGTTCGAGGTCCAGTCCAAATGCCGACAGTTCATCGGCGCGCGCCTCCAGCCGGTCGCAGGCGGGTTCGTCGAGTTCAACAACTTGCGGCAGCAACAACGCTTGCGACGGGACGGCTCCGCCTGCCGCAGCCATCGCCTTGCGCATCCGTTCGAGCACGAGCCGTTCATGCGCGGCATGTTGGTCAACGATGACGAGGCCATCTTCGGCTTCGGCAACGATATAGGTGTTGGCCACTTGCCCGCGCGCGACGCCAAGCGGGTGGCTAGCGCGTTCCGGCACGGGTTCGTGGGCGACGGCGGCCCTGCCCCATAACGGCGCAAGGTCTTCGCCAGGGATCGCACCCAAATCGGCAAAGCTGCTGCGGTTTTCATATGCCGATGGATAGGTCGGACGCTGGCCATATTGCCCCTGATAGCCAGATCCAATTGCGGCGGCAGGCGCAGCAAAAATGTCCCCTTGTGCGGTATGAATGGGTTCCTGCTGCCATGCGGCAAGCGCGTCCGCCGATGGCCGTTGCACCGCGCGGAAACCGGACTGGCCCAGCGCATGGCGCAGCCCCGATATGATCATACCGCGGATTAACGCTGGCTCGCGAAAGCGGACTTCTGTCTTGGCGGGATGCACATTTACGTCGACCTGTGTTGGCGGCAGATCAATGAACAGCGCCACCACCGCATGCCGGTCGCGCGCCAGCATTTCGGCATAAGCGCCGCGCACGGCACCAATCAGCAGGCGGTCTTTTACCGGACGGCCATTGACGAACAGGAACTGGTGGTCAGCAACGCCGCGATTATAGGTGGGCAAGCTCGCCACCCCGCCAAGGCGCACGCCTTCGCGTTCGAAATCAAGTGCAACGCTGTTGTCGATAAGCTCCCCGCTGGTCAGCGCGGCCACGCGTTCGGGCCGTGCGCTGGTGGGTTGCACCGCCAGCACGCGCCGGCCGTCATGCTCAACGGTAAAGCCAATGTCCGGCCGCGCCATCGCCAACCGCTTCATGGCGTCGAGCGCAGCGGCATATTCGGCGCGCGCACTGCGCAGGAATTTGCGGCGGGCGGGCACATTGCCAAACAGATTTTCAACGCGAACGCGCGTGCCCTGCGGCAGTGCGGCAGGCCCCTCACCGGTCACCACGCCATGGTCCACCGTCCGCGTCCAGCCTTCGGCACCAGCCGGCCTGCTTTCCAGCGTCATTTTGGAAACGCTCGCGATGGATGGCAAAGCCTCCCCCCGGAAACCCAAAGTCGACACCATTTCGATATCTTCATCGGGCAGTTTCGACGTCGCGTGGCGTTCCAATGCCAGCGCCATGTCGGCAGGCGACATGCCGCAGCCATCGTCGGTGACTTCGACCAAGTCGATGCCGCCGGCACCCAGCCGAACCGAAATATTGCGGGCGCCCGAATCGATGGCGTTTTCGACCAGCTCTTTTAACGCGCTGGCTGGTCTTTCCACCACTTCACCGGCGGCAATGCGGTTGACCAGATTTTCAGGGAGTCTTCTTATTGACATGTGCAGGTTCCTAGCCCAAGCGCAGAGCCCAAGCGACTCCTTAATCGTTCGCACTCCAGCCAAATATCTGTTTTTAAAAACAGCAAATTCCGCTAGGACCGCGCGATTATTTGGACGCGCTCCAAAGGAGTCTCTCCAAAACGGATTGGGTGGAAATTAAATGGTATTTGGCAAGTTTTTCCGTTTCGCATCACAAGACATGGCAATCGACCTCGGCACCGCAAACACGGTGGTCTATGTACGCGGTCAAGGGATTGTCCTGAACGAGCCTTCGGTGGTCGCGATTGAAACCATAAACGGTATCAAGCGCGTAAAGGCCGTTGGCGACGATGCAAAGCTGATGATGGGCAAGACCCCCGACAGCATCGAAGCCATTCGCCCCTTACGCGACGGCGTTATTGCCGACATCGATGTGGCCGAACAAATGATCAAGCACTTCATCCACAAAGTGCACGGCAAGCGCCGCATGTTCAGCTACCCCGAAATCGTCATCTGCGTCCCGTCGGGTTCGACATCGGTCGAGCGCCGCGCGATTCGCGATGCCGCATCCAACGCGGGTGCTTCTGAAGTGTTCCTGATTGAAGAGCCCATGGCTGCAGCCATCGGCGCGGATATGCCTGTGACTGAGCCAATCGGTTCGATGGTTGTCGACATCGGCGGTGGCACCACCGAAGTTGCCGTGCTTTCGCTACGCGGCCTTGCCTACACCACCTCGGTACGCACCGGAGGTGACAAGATGGACGAGTCGATTGTCTCTTATGTCCGACGACACCATAACCTGTTGATCGGTGAAGCGACTGCTGAACGGATCAAGAAGGATTTCGGTACCGCGCGTCCACCAGCCGATGGCATTGGCCAGACATTGCACATCAAGGGCCGCGATCTTGTAAACGGCGTGCCAAAGGAAATTACCATCAACCAGGCCCAGATTGCCGAAGCCTTGTCGGAACCCATTGGCACCATCCTGGAAGGCGTGCGCATCGCGCTCGAAAATACCGCACCAGAACTGGCGGCGGACATCGTTGATCAAGGGATTGTTCTAACCGGGGGCGGCGCGTTGATGGCTGGCCTCGACGAATATCTGCGTGATGAAACCGGACTGCCGGTCACGGTCGCCGAAGACCCGCTGACCTGCGTTGCAATCGGTACAGGCCGGGCGATGGAAGACCCCATCTTCCGTGGCGTCTTGCTGACCGCCTGATATAGGTCTCAGCATGGCGCCGCCCAAACACCGGCGCCCCGGATTTTCCCGAAAGGCGCAATATGGCCTGTTCGTGACCTATGTCGTCGCGATTGCAGGAACGATGGTTGCTGCCTTGTTGCTGGCCATATCGGTGGCTGATCCTGCTGGCTTTTCGGCGCTTCGTGCGGCAGGGGCCGAAATAACAGCGCCGGTCGCGCGTATGTTCAGCAATGTCCGCCGGTCGGCGCAGAACATGAATGCGACCGCGGCTGCTTATATCAACGCAGGTTCCCAAAATGCCGCGCTTCAAAAGCAAGCCAAGGTCAACCGGAAAAAGCTGATCGAGGCGCAAGCGCTGCGTGTCGAAAATGCGCGGTTGCGCGGATTGCTAAAATTGTCAGAGGACGGCGAAAGCCAAGTCGCCGTGGGCCGCCTGATAAGCTCCACCTCATCCAGCACGCGGCGCGTGGCGACATTGTCCATTGGCCGCAACTTTGGCGTGGAGCGCGCGCAACCTGTGCGCGGTCCTTCCGGATTGATTGGCCGCGTTATCGAAACCGGCCCGACAACGGCACGTATTCTTCTCGTCACCGACGCTGAAAACTTGGTTCCTGTCATGCGCGCAAGCGATGGCCTGCCCGCCTTCTCGGCAGGCCTTGGCAATGGCACGGTGTTGATCAAGCCGTTGAACTTGGGCGAAAGCCCGTTCAAGGTCGGCGACGTCATTGTGACGTCGGGCAATGGCGGGCTGTATCCGCCCAATATTCCTTTCGCGCGCGTTATCAAAAAAACCAGCGATGGGGCGTTGGCGATACCCTATGCCGACCCGGGCAACACGCCTTATGCGGTGGTGATACGACCATATCAGGGCGAAGCACGCGCGGCCCAGCAGGCGGTGGCGCCTGACGGTGAAACCAAGGAAGTTGCGGAATGAAAATTCCGGTGACGACCATTCGCCTGCCCACCCGTCCGGCACGGGAATATGAATCCCGTTTTGACCGCGAACAATCGCTGCTCAAGATGCTGGCCATTCCCATTACGTCGGTCGCTATCGCATCGATGATTACGGCGTTGCCGATATTCACCGAAGAACCGCTGCTACCGCCACTTGGGCTGTTGATGTTTTTAAGCTGGCGTCTGATGCGTCCCGGGCTACTGCCCGTTTGGTCCGGCGTGCCATTTGGTTTGATGGATGATGTGTTCAGCGGCCAACCCTTTGGCAGCGCGGGATTGCTATGGTCGCTCGCTATGCTCAGCATTGAGATTATCGATGCGCGCGCGATCTGGCGCGATCATATTCAGGATTGGCTTATTGCCGCCGTCTTAATTGCAGGGGTGCTGTTGGGCGGATTGTGGATTGCGGGCATGGCGCACGCTGCGCCTGCGCCCGCTGTTTTGATTCCGCAGATCATATTGTCCATATTGCTATATCCGCTGGCCGTGCGAATATGCGCGCGTCTCGACAGCTGGCGATTGGCAACATGAAGGTCGAAAAACAGGTTACATCAGGACA
>NZ_JBILAF010000127.1:0-5624 GCF_044354325.1 Sphingorhabdus sp.
CGTCACAATCATGCTCATCCCACAAAGCCTGGCTTATGCCATGTTGGCGGGCTTGCCACCGGAAATAGGGCTATACGCGTCTATTCTTCCCATCATTGCCTATGCCCTGTTCGGGACGAGCCGCGCACTCGCCGTTGGACCGGTGGCGGTGATTTCGCTGATGACTTTGACAGCGGCGAGCGCCGTTGCCGCACCGGGCAGCGCCGAATTTATCGCCGCCACACTTGTCCTCGCGTTGCTGTCCGGGCTGATCCTGATTGTCATGGGTGTGTTGCGTCTGGGTTTTCTCGCCAACCTGTTATCGCATCCTGTTGTGTCAGGATTTATCACCGCAAGCGGTATCATTATTGCCACCAGCCAACTCAAGTCGCTGTTGGGCATTAAGGCGTCGGGTGAGGCAATGCCCGAGCTGGTCACGACGTTGATCGAAAATGCCAAGGACACAAATCCTTACACGCTTGCGATTGGCGTGATTGCGACCGGATTTCTATTCTGGGTACGCAAGGGTTTGAAACCCATGCTCGTCGGTTTCGGGCTGGCGGCGCGGCCCGCTGATCTTGTTGCCAAAGCCGGGCCCATCGTTGCGGTCGCGTTGTCGATTTTGGCGGTCATTGCCTTCGATCTTGAAGCCAAAGGCGTGAAGGTGGTGGGCGACATCCCGCAAAGCTTGCCGCCCTTTACCGTTCCCTTGTTCGATGCGGAACTATGGCAGCGACTGGCCATTCCTGCTTTATTGCTCAGCATCATTGGATTTGTGGAATCGGTCTCTGTCGCGCAAACGCTCGCAGCGAAAAAGCGGCAACGCATTGTTCCGGATCAGGAACTTATCGGCCTGGGTGCAGCCAATGTCGCCGCCGCTTTTTCGGGCGGCTATCCCGTGACGGGCGGATTTGCCCGTTCGGTCGTCAACTTTGATGCGGGCGCAGAGACCCCGGCCGCAGGTGCGTTCACGGCAGTTGGCATATTGCTGGCAGCCCTTTTCTTGACTCCATTACTCGCCTCTCTCCCCATCGCCACATTGGCAGGTACAATCATCGTTGCGGTCCTGAGCCTCGTCGATTTTAAAACGCCGCGCGCGATTTGGCATTATTCCAAAGCCGATTTTGCCGCGATGGCAGCGACAATAGCTGTGACGCTCCTGATTGGCGTTGAACCCGGCGTGATGGCCGGTGTCGGCCTAAGCCTCGCATTGTTCCTCTGGCGCGCCTCACGGCCACATGCCGCCATTGTCGGACGGGTTCCCGAGACGGAGCATTTCCGAAATGTGAAACGCCACAAGGTGTTCACCGACCCCCGCATCCTGACCATCCGCATCGACGAAAGCCTGACCTATCTCAACGCGCGCTGGCTGGAAGAATTCGTGCTGGAGGAGATTGCCGCACACCCCAAGCTCAAGCATCTCATCCTGATGGCCTCGGCCGTCAACGCGATTGACGCTTCTGCTCTGGAGAGCATCGAGGCCATCAATCACCGCATGGCCGATGCTGGGGTGTGTCTTCACCTGTCCGAAGTCAAAGGCCCGGTGATGGACGCGCTCGAACGCGGGCATTTCCTGCACGAACTTACCGGACGGGTGTGGCTTTCACAAAATGAAGCTTTTGAAGCCGTGCTGGAAATCGCCAATCGCGAAGAAGAAACGCAAATGCCAGCCGATTTGTGGATGGCAAGGGGACTGATATGATGATCGAGCAGGAATGGGCAATAATTCTGGCCCGCGCACAATTTGCTTTTACCGTAAGCTTCCATTTTCTGTTCCCGGCGTTTTCGATTGGGCTGGCGAGCTTTCTCGCGGTTCTTGAGGGGCTGTGGCTGAAAACCGGTAAGGGCGTGTACGCTAATCTGTTTCGTTACTGGCTGAAGATATTCGCCGTCGTTTTTGCGATGGGCGTCGTCTCAGGCATCGTCATGTCCTACCAATTCGGCACCAACTGGTCGGTATTTTCGGACAAGGCCGGACCCGTCATTGGGCCTTTGATGGCCTATGAAGTGCTGACGGCATTCTTTTTGGAGGCCGGTTTTCTGGGCGTCATGCTTTTTGGCATCAACAAGGTTGGGCGCAAGCTCCACTTTGTTGCAACGCTGGCCGTCGCCATCGGCACCTTCATTTCCGCATTCTGGATATTGTCGGTGAACAGCTGGATGCAAACGCCCGTGGGATATGAAATTGCGGCCAATGGTCAGTTCATGCCCGGTGATAGCTGGTGGACCATCATCTTTAACCCCAGCTTCCCGTATCGCCTCGTCCACACTTTACTGGCGGCCTATCTGACCACAGCCTTTGCCGTGGGGGCGGTTGGTGCCTGGCATTTGTTGAAAGACAAAGCCAATCCGGGCGCGCGCAAAATGTTTTCGATGGCGATGTGGATGGCGGCCATCGTCGCGCCGCTTCAGGTTGTCGCGGGTGACTTTCACGGCATCAACACCTTGGAGCATCAACCCGCGAAGGTCATGGCGATGGAGGGGCATTATGAAAGCCATCCCGACGGCGCGCCATTGATATTGTTTGGCATTCCGAACAGCAAAGAGCGCACGGTCGATTACGCCATCGAAATTCCCAAAGCATCTTCGTTGATCCTGAAGCATGACCTGAATGCACCGCTCGCTGGGCTTGATACCATCCCCGACGCAGACGAGCCGCCGGTTGGCATTGTCTTCTGGGCATTCCGGATCATGGTCGGTCTCGGCATGGCGATGGTAGCCATCGGCATGTGGAGCCTGCTCGCGCGGGCAAGAAAGCAGTTATATGAATGGTCGTGGCTCCATAAGGCCGCATTAGTGATGGGCCCGTCTGGCTTCATTGCGGTGCTTGCCGGCTGGGTCGTGACCGAAGTTGGGCGGCAACCCTTCACAATCTATGGCGTGTTGCGCACCGTTGATAGCGCGTCGCCACTGGATGCACCCGCGGTCGCTTTCTCGCTTCTCGCCTTTGTCGTCGTATATTTCACAGTGTTCGGCATGGGCATTTGGTATTTGCTGCGCTTGATGAAGAAAGCACCGGAGGCGCATGAAAGCACGCTGGATGGTGCCCCTATCCGAAGCGCAGGCATCACCCCTGCACCCGCGGTATTGGAAGGAGCATCGGCATGATCGATCTGACAGTCATTTGGGCCAGCATCATTGGCTTTGCCATCATTGCCTATGTCGTCATGGACGGCTTTGACCTTGGCATCGGCATATTGTTTCCCTTTTTCAAAGTGGGCAAGGACCGCGATACCGCGATGAACAGTATCGCGCCTGTCTGGGACGGAAACGAAACATGGCTGGTGATGGGGGTAGGCGGTTTGCTCGCGGCCTTCCCGCTGGCGTATGCCATCATCTTGCCTGCGCTTTATGCCCCGATGATTGCGATGCTGCTTGGCCTTGTGTTCCGCGGCGTTGCGTTCGAATTTCGTTGGCGTGACCCCGCGCATCGCGAACTATGGGATCGTGCCTTCACGCTGGGCTCGTTCATTGCCACCTTCGCGCAGGGGATAGCTCTTGGCGCACTGCTCCAAGGCATTACCGTTGAAGGCCGTTCCTATGCCGGTGGATGGTGGGAATGGTTGTCGCCATTTAGCATTTTGACCGGCTTTGGGCTGGTGGTCGGCTATGCGCTTTTGGGCGCGTGCTGGCTAAACTGGAAAACCGAAGGCGCATTGCAGCGTCAGGCTGTCACGTATGCCGGACGGCTGGGCATTAGCTTGCTTTTGATGATCGGCCTCATCAGCCTGGCCACGCTGACGCTTGAGGCGCAATATTATCTGCGTTGGTTGAGCTATCCGGGTGTATTGGCAGCGGCGATAGTGCCGATTGCCACTATCGCCGTGACATTCCTCTTCTACCGCAGCCTGCGCCAGACCAAAGACGCGCAGCCGTTCTTCTGGGCACTCGCATTGTTTGGCTTATGCCTGATTGGCCTTGGCATTTCGATCTGGCCAAACGTCATTCCGGCGCGGGTCACTATCTGGGAAGCAGCCGCACCACATCGCAGCCAAGTCTTCATGCTGATCGGCGCATCCATCATGGTCCCGATCATCGTTGCCTACACCGCATGGTCCTATTGGGTGTTCCGCGGTAAAGTCGGCCACGACGGATATCATTGATGCCGCGCGCCAAACAATTGGGCTGGTTCTTCGGCATCTGGCTGCTGAGCGTCGCGGCGCTGGCGATCGTCGGCAGTGCTATCCGATGGGTATTGCTCTAAAAAATTGCATAAGGAGCGGCGCAAAAATGACCGAGATAAACAACGGCCCCGAACCATTGAAGGGCGAAGATTGGGCGGGCGAGATGGGTGCCAAATGGCTTGCCAATCTCGCATGTTTTGAGGGCATGATTGCCCCGATTGGCGAGGCGCTTCTTCGGCAAGCCGATTTTAAACTCGGCGAACGCGTGCTTGATATCGGCTGCGGTGGTGGCGGGACGACAATTGCCATAGCAAAGGCCGTTGCGCCTTCCGGTGAAGTGGTTGGCATCGACATTTCACCCGACTTGACGACCGCGTCTATGCGGCGTGCGAAAGACGCTGGAGTTACCAACATTGGATTCATCTGCGCTGATGGGGCCACGGTCCAGTTGGAAGATGCCCCGTTTGACAGGCTCTTTTCGCGCTTTGGCAGTATGTTTTTCCCCGAACCGGATAAGGCCTTTGCAAATTTGCACAGTCTGCTGCGTCCCGGTGCGCGGATTGATCTGGCAGTATGGGGCCCACCACGCGACAATTTGTGGATGATGGAAATGATGGGGGTCGTCCGCCGTTATGTCGATATACCCCCGGTCGTTCCCCGAACGCCCGGCCCATTCGCGTTTGAAGACCTTGACTATCTGAACGAAATTCTTGCGAGCGGCGGCTTTTCGGAAGCCAGCGTCGTGGCCTATAATGGGCTTCAACCAATTGGTGGCGTGAATGCCACAGCTCATGATGCGGTATCGTTCGTTCTGTCTTCAATGGCGGCTGGACGCGCGCTAGAGGAACAGGGTGCAGACGTTCGCGCGGCAGCTGAAACGGATTTGGTCGAACTATTCCAAAAGCATTATGTCGCCGGGCAAGGCGTGATGATGCAGGGTAAGGCTTGGCTTGTGTCGGCGACTGCTTAAACATGACCTCTTCTAACTGAAGCCGTGCTTTGGCCAACCGAAATAAGCGGCCGGTATGGTCGCGAGAACTGCCAAGCGTTCTGAGCGGCCTAAATGCTGCTATTACAACTGATCAAGGACGAGGGCCATTAGGCTTTCCGCCAAAATAGACTGTTCTAATTGGGAAGCTGGCAAACGGTGCTCGACGCCAACCGCTCTTCCCGGGCAAATGCCGTTTAAGTGAGGTTTTGGATTGCACGGACCAGGCCCAAAGCGTTACGGATGAGCTCGCTCATCCGTTTTTAGGAGCGAGCTGAACACAAAGATGAGCGCAGTGCCAATCGCATAAACCGGCAATGTCCCATCTAAGGCCGGCTTAAAGGCTGAATTTACAGGATTTTTGAACCGGCGTTCCAATCAGAGCGCTGATTAAAACGCAGGCTAAAACCCCGCTCTGGGCAGCAAAGGCGATATTACCTAAGTCGTTGAAATCATTGGAGCGGGCGAAGGGATTCGAACCCTCGACCCCAACCTTGGCAAGATTCGGCTCTATGAAATTTTGCTTTTATATC
>NZ_JBILAF010000128.1:0-5605 GCF_044354325.1 Sphingorhabdus sp.
CACGCTGCACTCGTCGGTCTTTCCGGAACGGCTGCTGCGCCCGAAATAGTTTTGGAACCAGCTGTTCCAGTCCGCAATTCGGTAAAACGCGATTATATCGTCTGCTTGGACGACGGTAAGAAGCTGAAAATGCTTAAGCGCCACCTGATGACGCACTATGGCATGACGCCTGATGACTATCGCGCAAAATGGGGTCTGCCCGCCGATTATCCGATGGTTGCACCTGCTTATGCAGAACAACGTCGTGAACTCGCAAAGGCTATCGGCCTTGGTCGTGCACCAGGTTCGGGTCGCAAGAAAAAAATCAAGTAAAGCGCGCAACGCGTCACTGGAAAATAAGGCCGGAGCATTCTCCGGCCTTTTTCTTTGACGAATCGTGACGCGACACTAAATGTGTATCGCAATGGACATCAAAATCGACATTGAAGCGCTGTGTAATGAACGTGGCCTGCGTATTACCGACCAACGCCGCGTCATAGCGCGCGTCATTTCGGATGCGACTGACCATCCTGATGTAGAAGAGCTCTATCGTCGCTCGTCCGCCATCGATCCCAAGATTTCCATCGCCACCGTATATCGGACCGTCCGCTTGTTCGAAGAAGCGGGCATATTGGACCGCCACGATTTTGGTGACGGGCGCGCACGCTATGAAGCGTCGCCAGAAGCACATCATGATCACCTCATCGACGTCGAAACCGGCAAAGTCGTTGAATTCGTCGACCCAGAGCTGGAAGCACTGCAGAAAATCATTGCGGAACGCCTCGGCTACCGTCTCGTTGACCATCGTATGGAACTCTATGGCGTCGCCATCGACCGCAAGGATTGAACGCCGCAACCCCGCTGCATTTTTAGCTGGCCAATGTTTGTTTGCCGCCCGGCTGCTGCTGATGGCCGCCAGCTTGGTAACGAGCTTGCTCCTCCACAATCTCTGGCGGCTTCTCAACCGGCCATCGCCATGGCCGCGCCTGTTCCTGCTGTCGATCAGCTGGACCAGCGGTATTGCAACCGCCACGACGGGACAGCGGGTGCGCGCGAATGTGTTTTACGCCGCCAACCATCACAGCTGGATCGACATTCCCGTGATGTCAGGCGTTACGGGTTGCACCTTTGTCGCCAATGACGGGATTGCGGGCTGGCCATTGATTGGGTGGCTTTGCAAAATCAACAATACCATCTTTGTGAACCGCGAAAACCGCGCCAGCGTTGGAAATCAGGTGGAAGATCTGCGCGCGGCCATGACCGGCGATCAACCGGTTACGATATTCCCCGAAGGCACGACCCATGACGGTTCGGGCCTTTTGCCATTCAAACCATCGTTATTTGCCGCACTCGTTCCGCCACCATCCGGCATGCTCGTTCAGCCGGTGTTTCTAAGCTACGGACACCATACCCCGCGTGTAGCGTGGGTCGGCGATGAAAAAGTGACCGAGAATTTCTGGCGGCTTTTGTCCCATCTGAAACCGATTACGGCGACCCTGCATTTTCTGGAACCGTTTGATCCGCTGCATTACCCCGATCGCAAGGCGATTTCCGCTGAAGTGCGCGCGCGCATAGGTGCAGCGATGGAGGGTGGCGGGGGTGCACAGCGCTATGTATAGACGCGCGCTATGAGCACGGATTCTCCCAAAACCTATTCGATCAAAAATTACGGCTGCCAGATGAACGTCTATGATGGCGAACGCATGGCTGAAATGTTCGAAAGCCAAGGCATGACGCCCGCTGATGAAAAGGCGAATGCCGATCTTGTCGTGCTCAACACCTGTCATATTCGCGAAAAAGCCGCAGAAAAGGTCTATTCCGAAATCGGCCGTCTGCGTCGCAAGGACGGCAGTAGCCCCGTCATTGCCGTGGCCGGATGCGTCGCGCAGGCCGAAGGCGGCGAGATTAGCCGCAGAGCGCCCGAAGTCGACATTGTTGTCGGCCCGCAAGCCTATCATAATCTGCCTGAAATGGTTGCAGCGGTCGGACGCGGTGAACGCGTGGTCGACCTTGACCTGCCCGGCCTCGATAAGTTCGGCAAACTCCCTGCACGCCGCAAGCAAGCGCCATCTGCGTTTTTGACGGTTCAGGAAGGCTGCGACAAATTCTGCACCTATTGCGTTGTGCCCTACACCCGCGGCGCGGAGATTTCGCGCGGCTGGAACGCGTTGATTGACGAGGCAAAGGCCATTGTTGACGCGGGTGCCGCAGAAATCACTCTATTGGGACAAAACGTCAACGCTTGGAATGGCGAAGACGACAAAGGTCAGTTGCAGGGTCTCGATGGCCTCATCCGCGCGCTGGACAAAATTCCCGGCCTGCGCCGCATCCGTTACATGACGAGCCACCCGAACGACATGACCGAGGGGCTGATTGCCGCGCATGGCGATGTCGAAAAGCTGATGCCATTCCTGCACCTGCCCGTACAATCGGGCTCGGACCGCATATTGAAGGCGATGAACCGCAGCCACAGCCGCGACAGCTATCTGCGCATTTTGGACCGCGTACGTACCGTTCGGCCTGACATCGCGTTTTCGGGTGATTTCATCGTCGGTTTTCCCGGCGAGACCGAAGAAGATTTTGAAGACACCATGCGTCTGGTACGTGAAGTCGGCCATGCGCAGGCCTATTCGTTCAAATATAGCCCGCGTCCCGGCACGCCCGCCGCCGATATGGCCGACCAGATCGCCATGGAAATCATGGACGAACGGCTCCAGCGGTTGCAGGCGCAAATCGTTGCGGACCAAACCGCATTCAACCGAAATACCGTTGGTAAAAGCTGCGATGTTCTTCTCGAACGGCCGGGCAAATTTGATGGCCAATTGATTGGCAAATCGCCTTGGCTGCAATCCGTGCATGTCCTTGCGCCGGACCTTTCTATCGGCAATATTGTTAGCGTTCAGATTACCGATTCTGGCCCCCTTAGCTTAAAAGGTGAACCAACGATGAGAGCAGCCGCCTGAATGGCCAAAAAAGCCCAAGCGCAAGCCGGTGACCTGTCCCGGCTGGAAATGAGCTTCGACAAGCCACATCTTATCAATGCGGTGTTTGGCGAATTTGATCGCAACCTGGTGACAATTGAAAACAGGCTTGGCGTTTATATCTCGGCCCGCGGCAATCGCGTCCAAATCGAAGGTGAAGCAGGCGCCATTGGCCGGACACGCGATGTTCTCAACGATATTTATTCGCGCATTTCGCGCGGACAAGACATGGATTCCGAAGCCGTGCAGTCGATTATCGCAATGACCGCCGAACCCACGCTTGAAGGCATATTGCGCAAGGAAGACAATGCCGCCCCTGGCATCATGATCCGCACGCGCAAGAAAACCCTAGTGCCGCGTTCTGCCACGCAGATTCCCTATATGGAAGCATTGGCGCGTGACGAGATTATCTTCGCACTTGGACCCGCAGGAACCGGAAAAACCTATCTGGCGGTGGCGCAGGCTGTGGCGATGCTGATTACCGGCGCGGTGCAACGCCTGATCCTCTCGCGTCCTGCGGTCGAAGCGGGTGAGCGGCTTGGTTTCTTGCCGGGCGACATGAAGGAAAAGGTCGATCCCTATCTGCGTCCCATTTACGATGCGCTGTACGACTGCTTGCCCGCCGAACAGGTCGAACGCCGCATCGCTTCGGGCGAAATCGAAATCGCCCCTATCGCCTTCATGCGCGGGCGCACCCTCGCTGACGCCTTTATCATTCTCGATGAAGCCCAGAACACCACTGCCGCGCAGATGAAGATGTTCCTGACCCGTTTTGGCATGAACAGCCGCATGGTCATTTGCGGAGACCCGCATCAGGTTGATATCCCCGGTGGCGAACGGATGTCGGGCCTGAATGACGCGGTTCAACGCCTCGAAGGCGTGGACGGCATTCAAACCATCCGCTTCAACAGCAGCGACGTCGTCCGCCATCCCTTGGTCGGACGGATCGTCGATGCCTATGAGGGCGGGCGTGATTGACGTCGAATTAGACATCGGATTGCCATGGGGCAGCTGCAATTTCGGACAAAGTGAAGTTGAAAAGGCCGTCGATGCGGCTGTCCGTTTTGCGGCCATCCCTGAACTGGCGGACCCCATTGTCCCCATGAGCGTCAGCGTCAAGCTATCCGACGATGCAGAGGTGCATGCACTCAACCGTGAATGGCGCGAAAAAGACAAGCCAACCAACGTGTTGTCCTTTCCCATGCTCGATGATAATGAAATCGACGCATTGCTGGACGGGACCTACAACGCGCCCGAAATCATGCTGGGTGACATCATCTTGGCCTATGAAACCTGCGCCACCGAAGCGGAGGAAAAGCAAATTTCCGTCGCGGACCATGCAACACATCTGGTGATCCACGGCATGTTGCATTTGCTTGGCCATGACCATGTTGACGACGAAGAGGCCGAAGCCATGGAGGCGTTAGAAGTAAAAGCGCTTGCATCCATGGGGCTTCACAATCCATATGACACTTAATTCCATTAAAAAGAGGCCAATACGCTTCCATTATGCCCGAGGGTGACAGTTTTAGCGGTGCAAGAACCGCAACCGACGACGATAACGACGGACGAATATGGCAGCGGCTGAAAACGATGTTTTTTGGCCGCGATCACGAGCCAACTTTGCGCGAGCAGCTTGAAGAAGCAATTGCCGAGCATGAAGAAGATAGCGACGATCACGACCAATCGGACAATGACGGCGACCTGACCGCGGTTGAGCGCACCATGCTGCGCAACCTTTTGCATTTCAGCGAGCACCGGGTCGACGATGTGATGGTGCCGCGCAGTGATATTGTCGCCATTGACGAAAGCGCTGGCTTTGCCGATTGCATCGCGGCCTTTGCCGAACATGGGCACAGCCGCCTGCCCGTCTATCGCGAGACCTTGGACAGCATCATCGGCATGATACATATCAAGGATGTGTTCGCCGTTCTTGCATCAGGCGAGCAGCCTCCGGAAAGCTTGGAAGCCTTCATCCGTCAGCCCCGCTTCGTTCCGCAGAATATGAGCGTATTGGCTTTGCTCGACGAAATGCGTCGGACGCGCACGCATTTGGCGATCGTTCTCGACGAATATTCCGGCACCGAAGGCCTGGTGACGATTGAAGACCTGGTTGAAGAAATCGTCGGTGAAATCGAAGATGAGCATGACGAAGAACCCGAAGCGATGTTCACGCAGTTAAGCCCCGTCATGTGGGAAGCCGATGCGCGCGCGGAACTCGACGATCTGGCGGAAGCCATTGACGCTAAATTGTCCGAAGTTGAAGAAGATGTCGACACGCTGGGCGGACTCGCCTTTGTTATCGCCGGGCAAGTTCCCGATGTCGGCCAAATGCTGACGCACGAAGCCAGCGGGTGGAAACTCGAAATATTGGAAGCGGACGAAAAACGGGTCACGCGTATCCGGTTATTCGCGCCATCGCCCGAACCGGACGAAACAGACGAATAATTCGCCGTTAAGGCTGCGTTGCGAGCTTCGCGGCGCGTATGCGCCAGGATTCGGCCAATGATTCCAGCTGCGTGAGCGCCTGCAATTCTGCCAGCGCATCCGCCGCCTTATGCCCGCCGCCGATGAGGAGTTTAAATGTGCGGGCGACGGTCCAATCATGTCCCGCCTGCTCAACCTGCTCTATGCGGTCACCCGGT
>NZ_JBILAF010000024.1:0-21205 GCF_044354325.1 Sphingorhabdus sp.
GCGAGCGATTTTGCTTTTTTGGTCAGCTTGGCCATCGGATCAGCCCTCCACTACTTCGAGGCCCATGGCGGTAGCCGAGCCTGCGATGATTTTTACTGCTGCGTCCATGTCGTTCGCATTGAGGTCGGCCATCTTGATGGTTGCGACTTCTTCCAACTGCGCACGTGTGATTTTACCAGCGGTAACCTTGCCTGGTTCTTTCGAACCCGACTTGAGGCCAAGAACCTTCTTGATGAGGTAGGTCGCTGGTGGCGACTTCATCGCAAAGGTGAAGCTCTTGTCTGCGAACACGGTGATCTTCGTTGGAATCGGGGTGCCCTTTTCCATGTCAGCGGTTGCAGCGTTGAACTGCTTGCAGAATTCCATGATGTTTACGCCGCGCTGACCCAATGCTGGGCCGATTGGCGGGGATGGGGTGGCCGAACCTGCAGGAACCTGCAGGCCGATATAGCCGTCAATTTTCTTTGCCATGAATGGCGTCCTTTCATTCTATCGCCGCAATACCCTAAAAGGGCGGAAACGGGTCAAATTAAGTGGTCCAACAGACATCAGATGATGTCCTCCCACACGGAATCACGTCGCTATTGCGCCGGGAAGCGGTGCCACTATCCGCAATGCAGGTATAATGCAAGCCTTTGCGCCGTTATGCCGGCGGTGTGAGCCGCAGTAGACCTTCCTGAACGACGGATGCGACCAACGTGCCATCCTGGCTATAAATCCAGCCATGGTTGATGCCGCGGCTGCCGCCGGTCCAATCGCTGTCCATGACATACACGAACCACTGGTCGACCTGAACATCGTTATGGAACCACATGGCATGGTCCAGGCTGGTGGAAAACAGGCCGGGCGTCACCCAATGCAGTCCGTGCGGGAGCATCGCGGATGACAGCAGTCCCATATCGGACGCAAATGACAGAAGCGCGCGGTGCAGCAACTGGTCGCCCTCAATCGGCGCACGCAAGCGAAACCATTGATAATGGCGCGTAGCCTTGGCATCAGCGGCAGGACGAAAGCTGCGGAGCTCAAACGGCCGGGGATGGGCCATGTGCTCAATCATATTTTCAGGTATATCGGGATTGCGGGCTATGGCTTCCGGAAATTCCCAGCATTTTTCGGGTGGCAGGACGTCAGGCATCGGCACTTGATGTGAAAAGCCTGCTTCAGGCTTCTGGAAAGACGCGGTCAGGTTGAAAATAACCTTGCCCTCCTGCCGGACGACAACGCGTCGGTTGGAAAACGCGCGGCCATCAAAATCACGGTGGACGCGAAAGTGCAGCGGCAGGGCTTCGCTGCCACCGCGCAAAAAATAGGCATGAAGCGAATGGACTTGTTTGTCCGGGTCAACGGTGCGCGCCGCGGCCATCATGGCCTGCGCAATAATCTGCCCACCGAAAATGCGGTCGCGCGACGGGCGAGAGAATGCCGGAAAGGTGAATTCGTCGGGTTCGTCTGCGGCGGAAAAGTCGAACAGGCGCACAATGCCACGAACCAGTCTGTCAGCAGGTATCGCGCTGTGCGCCGCGTTCGCCTTTTCGATGCGCGCCTGTAACTGTTCAGGCGAGAGTACGGAGGTCATAGGAAAGAATGATGGCCAGCGAAGGCCATCACTTCATCAATTCGACTTCTTCGAAATCCAGTTCGACCGGTGTCGCGCGGCCAAAGATGCTGACCGATACCTTCACGCGATTCTTGTCGAAATCGAGTTCTTCGACTGCACCGTTGAAGCTTGCGAATGGACCGCCAAGTACCTTGACCTGATCGCCGATTTCGTAGTCGACCGAAACGCGCTTCTTCGGCGCAGCTTCCATTTCCTGCTTCGTGTTCAAAATGCGCGCTGCTTCGGCTTCGCTGATTGGCTGCGGCTTGTTACCCGCGCCCAGAAAGCCCGTTACCTTGGCTGTGTTCTTGACCAAGTGGTAAACGTCGTCGTTCATGTTCAGCTTGGCAAGCACATAACCCGGGAAGAACTTACGTTCCGCCTTGATCTTCTTGCCACGGCGCACTTCAGTGACTTGCTCGGTCGGAACCTCGACCGCTTCCACGAGCTGCGAGAGGCCAATACGCTCCGCTTCAGCGAGGATCTGGTCGCGGACCTTGTTTTCAAAACCCGAATAAGCGTGAATGATGTACCAGCGTGCCATAATATCTCTTCTTTTCCTCAAAACTCTTTCGAGTGATCGCAGCTTAGCCTTCGGCTAGCGCGAGTAATCCCTTTACGATTGCGGCGAATACCGCGTCGACGCCCAAAAAGAAGACGGCCAAGATGATCGTCATGATCAATACCATGATCGCGGTCTGCACGGTTTCCTGCCTCGAGGGCCATACTACCTTGCCGATTTCGGTCCGTACCTGACGGATGAATTCACCGGGGCTTGTCTTTGCCATATCGTTTCTTCCTGTTCGATCCCGAGGATAGCCGCCAGCGCTCCGACCGGCGGGTCGAGAGCGATATAGGTTCCGATTTCGGAAAGACTAGGCCTTTAGCGATGGATTCGGCGCGAGGCAAGTGGCTTTGGGAATGCGCCCATTGCTCGCACCGGTTCTGAACAGCCTTGAACTGTTGCGGTTTTTGGCTATCCCTCGACGCTTCATCACATCAAGGAATTTACCCACATGCCATCCGGTCTTGCCGCCTTACTCGACGACATTGCGACAATCGCCAAAGTTGCTGCGGCTTCTGTGGATGATGTCGCCGCTGCCGCTGGCAAAGCAGGCAGCAAGGCAGCAGGTGTTGTTATCGACGACACGGCGGTTACCCCGCAATATGTCACTGGATTTACGCCGGACCGCGAATTGCCGATAATCTGGCGTATTGCGAAAGGTTCGTTTTTCAACAAGCTGGTCATCATTATGCCGGTTGCGTTGTTGCTGAGCCTGTTCTTGCCATGGGCGATCACACCAATTTTGATGCTGGGCGGTGCCTATCTGTGTTTTGAAGGCGCCGAAAAGGTTTGGGAAAAACTGGTTCCGCATGAAGAAGAGAGTTTGGTCGAAGAACTCGCTGAATTGACCAGCGCCGAGCATGAGCAAAATATGGTGAAGGGCGCGGTGCGCACTGACTTCATTCTCTCGGCAGAGATCATGGCGATTGCGCTGAACGAAGTGAAAAGCCTTGCCGCAACGTCGATCTGGCTGGAGGCGGGCGTTCTGGCCTTTGTCGCAATAGCTATTACGATTGCGGTGTACGGCGTCGTTGGGTTGATCGTTAAAATGGACGACATCGGCTTGCACATGGCGCAGCGTGAAAATGGCGGGTCGCAGGCCATTGGCCGGGGTTTGGTGAAGGGCATGCCAAAGCTGCTGGCAGCCTTATCAACCATCGGCACCGCGGCAATGCTGTGGGTCGGCGGACAAATCATCGTCCACGGTTTTGGCGTGCACCCGGCGGAATTTTTCGGCCTGCATGAAGGCGCGTTAGCCTGGATTGCGGATGCCGCATTATGCGGTGTCGTCGGGTTTGCCATTGGCGCCGTGATTGTCTTGGCCCATCACATGATCCCCAAGCGCAAGGCGCATTGAAGGCAGCGGATGCGCTGTCCATCACGCCAAAGCCGTAACCTGTTGCTTTACGGATGATGACACGGAGGAAGTGTATGCAGTCTATCCATATCCAGCGCCTTATCGCATTGCCCTATTTTGGCATGGGCGGCTGGTGCTTGTTTGCACCCAATATGGTCGAACGGATGACAATCAATCCGGCGTACCAACATTTGAGCGCGACCAGTGCGCTCTTTATTGGTTGTTTCGGCGCTCAAGCCGTTTTGGGCGGCCTGTTCATTTGGTTTAGCCGATTTACGCGCTCATCGTTTCTGACTTATGCCGTCGCGCTGTTGCCCTTTTTTGGCTTCAACTATTATTTTGTATATGAATTGCCGATTTTAAACCGCTGGATGGCATTAGATTTCGGATCGAATGCTGCGATGTTTATTTTGAGTATCTGGGGCTGGCGGATGAAAATCCGCGAAGAGGCCAAATTATAGGCAGAGCCAATAAAATGGCAGGAGTTGGGGGACTCGAACCCACGACCCTCGGTTTTGGAGACCGATGCTCTACCAACTGAGCTAAACTCCTGCACTTCGCTTTTCAGCGAAGAATTGGGCCCTTAACGCCGATATGCGAACGGGGCAAGCCTGCTTTCGCACACCCGCCCCGTTCTTGCATGATATTGTCGGAAATTTAGAAGCTCATCTCGTCATAGACGCGTGAGATGTCACCGGCCCATTCGCCGTGATATTTGTCGAGCATTTGCTCCGCGACGGTCTTGCCGCTGGCAACGATCTCGCGCAGCGGGTCCAGAAAGCCGGTTTCATTGTCGCCACTGGCATTCAGGCGGTTGCGTGCAGCAAGCCCGGACGACGAGATGTCAAGAATGCGGCCCGCAAGATCCAGCAACTTGCCGCCACCGGGTATCGCTGCATTCAGGCCCTGCGCTGGCACTGCACTGCGCAGCGTTTCGCGTTCTTCCATCGTCCAATGCTTTACTTCGTCCCAGGCAGCATCAAGCGCACCTTGGTCGTACAGCAAGCCGACCCAGAATGCGGGCAGCGCACAGATGCGGTTCCATGGCCCACCATCCGCGCCGCGCATTTCCAGAAAGCTTTTCAAGCGCACTTCGGGGAAGGCGGTCGACATATGGTCTTCCCAATCGGAAACGGTCGGTTTTTCGCCCGGCAGTACCGAAAGTTCGCCCTTCAGAAAGTCACGGAAATCCAGCCCCGATGCGTCGATATATTTGCCGTCGCGGTAGACGAAATACATCGGCACCTTCAGCATATAGTCGACATATTGTTCATATCCGAAGTTCTCATCGAATACGAACGGCAGCATGCCCGTCCGCTGCGGATCGGTGTCGGACCAGATGTGGCTGCGGTAAGAGAGGAAGCCATTTGGCTTGCCTTCCAAGAAGGGCGAGTTTGCGAACAACGCGGTTGCCAGTGGCTGAAGCGCGAGCGAGGTGCGGAACTTGTGCGCCATGTCGGCTTCGCTTGAATAATCAAGATTGACCTGAATCGTGCAAGTCCGCAGCATCATGTCGAGGCCCATGCTGCCCACACGCGGCATATGGCGCAGCATGATGTCATAGCGGCCTTTGGGCATGATCGGCAATTCAGCCCGCGTCTTGTCGGGCCAAAGCCCAAGGCCCAAAAAGCCCGTGTTCGTCTTGTCACCAATGGCTTTCACTTGCTTCAAATGGCGCCCGGTTTCGGCGCATGTCTGATGCAGGTTTTCAAGCGGGGCGCCCGACAGTTCCAACTGCCCTGCGGGTTCAAGGCTGACGGCGCCATCGGTGCCGGACATGGCAATCACCTTGCCGTTTTCGTAAACAGGTTCCCAGCCAAATTCGGTCATGGCCATCAACAGATCGCGGATGCCGCCTGGCTCGTCATAAGACGGCGCATGATGGTCCGTGCGGTTATAGACGAATTTTTCATGCTCGGTGCCAATGCGCCAGCGGTCCTTAGGCTTTTCGCCTTTGGCAATCGCGGCGATGAGTTGATCGCGCGTTTCAATGACGGGATCGTCGCGGTCCGAAACAGTTTTTGTGCTCATGCGCGCGGTTTAGAAATGTAGCGTCTATATTGCCAGAAAATTCCGTAAGCACGGTTACGGGGCGTCGGTAAAGGCGCAAAGCCATGCGCGTGCAGCATTACAGGGGACTAAGCCGTCCAATCGCCATTTTTGGACATCCACACCGAAATCGCGGCAACAGCGGCGGTATCGGCGCGTAAGATGCGCGGACCCAGCGACACTGGCCGCGCACAAGGATGCGCCCGGATTGCGGCATTCTCACTATCTGTAAATCCGCCCTCGGGTCCAATCAGGACAGCGCCGGGTCCGGGACGGATCGCATCGGAAAAAGGCTCGCCACCCCGTTCATCGCAGAAATATAGCGTCCGGTCTGCCGGCCATTTCCCAAGCAGTGCGTCGATGCGCGCAAGCGGGTCAATCACGGGTAAGGCTGTCCGCTCGCATTGTTCTGCGGCCTCAATCATATGTGCCCGCAGCCGGTCCTCTTTCAGCTTGTCGACAACGCAGCGGGCCGTCAGCACGGGCACAAATCGCGCAACGCCAAGCTCGCAGGCTTTTTCAGCGATCCAGTCAAACCGGTCTTTTTTAATGAGCGCCTGACAAATCCACAGGTCAGGGGTGAATTCGCGGTCGCGCAATTTGGCGTCTACGGTCAAGACAAGGTCGCGTTTGTGCGTTTCGGTGACGGTCGCCAGATATTCGCCCGAAACATCATCGAACAATTTAACAGGTGCGCCCTCTTTCAAACGCATCACGCCGATCAGATAATGGGCGCTGTTGCCGCCGATGTTTAAAGTAGCGCCTTCGGCCAACGGCTGTTCGACAAACAGCCGCGGTGTTGATTTTGGGGGCCAGGCGGGTGTTGCGGGCATGGTGTGTGCATAAACACAAAACGCCGCGCCGTCATCTGCCAACTTCCAGATGACGAACGGGATAAATTTTGGCAGGGCATGCCTATGACCACGCAACTTGTGCCCGACAGCGAATATACCGGCATTATGAAACTGCTCCCGGCAAAGCTGCGGGGCTTTGCGCTGCTGGCACGTTTTGACCGGCCGATCGGCTGGTGGCTATTGTTCTGGCCATGCGTGTTCGGTCTGGCGCTATCGGGCGGGCTGATTACGCGATGGGATTTGGCGCTGTGGATGTTGCTGGGTTCTGTGGCGATGCGCGGCGCGGGTTGTGTCTATAATGATATCATTGATCGTGACTTGGATGCGCACGTTGCGCGCACGGCAAACCGCCCGCTGGCCAGCGGGTTGATTTCACGCAAAGCGGCATGGGCGTGGCTGATGCTGCTGGCGCTGGTCGGCCTGACTGTTTTGCTGCAGCTAAACCGGAATGCGCAGCTTTTGGCGTTGGGAAGCCTTCTGCTGGTCGCGGCCTACCCATTTATGAAACGCATCACATGGTGGCCGCAGCTGTGGCTTGGGCTGGTGTTTAGCTGGGGCGCATTGGTGGGCTGGGTCGCCATTGCGGGGCAGGCCGATGTTGCAACGTTTTGGCTATACTCTGGAACGATATTCTGGGTGGTGGGCTATGACACGATCTATGCCATGCAGGACCGCGAAGATGACGCGCTGGTGGGGATTAAGTCGAGCGCCTTGCGCTTGGGTGGCAGCGTGCGGGCAGGGGTGGCGACATTCTATCTCCTTGCGCTTTCCGGCTGGGGCATGGCCATATGGAGCGTTCGGCCGGAGCAGCAGGCATTGGTCGCGCTCGTTCCCGCTGCCTTTCATCTGGTCATGCAAGTGGCGTCATTACAGGCGGATGGCAGCAATGCCCTTGGCCATTTCAGGTCGAACCGCATCACGGGTTTACTCGCGGCGCTCGCATTTTTGGTCGTTGGCGCGGCCGGACAATATTAGGGGGAGAAGAATATGGAACATCGTCGCATTGGCAAAAGTGCTGTTTACGTCTCAGACATCTGCATGGGGACGATGACATTCGGGTCGCAAACCGATGAAGCGCAGGCGCACCGCATACTCGACCGCTGTTTGGACGCCGGCATCAACTTTTTCGACACTGCCGAAGGTTATCCTGTGCCGCCCGACATCAAATGGGTCGGCCGGACAGAGGACATTGTTGGCCGCTGGATGAAGGGCAAGAACCGCGACGCCATCATCATGGCAACGAAGGTTTCGGGTGCGAGCCATACATGGTTCAAATCGCCAAAGCGCGGCGGGATGACGGTGCTCGACCGTCACAACATCATCACCGCAGTTGAGGAAAGCCTGCGCCGGTTGCAGACCGATTATATCGATTTGTACCAAACCCATTGGCCAGACCATGGCACCGGATATGATGAGACAATGGAAGTGCTCGACGATCTGGTCCGCGCCGGAAAAGTCCGCGTTCTGGGTTGCTCCAACGAGACCAGCTACGGCCTCATGAAGTCGCTTGCGACATCGGAGCGGTTGGGCACGGCGCGCTATCACAGCATCCAGAACAACTTTTCCATCAACAACCGCCGGTTCGAAGATGAACTGAAACAAGTCTGCCGTCAGGAAGGCGTATCGTTGCTCCCCTATTCGCCATTGGGCGGCGGCGTCTTGTCGGGCAAATATCTGGACGGCGCGCGGCCCGAAGGCGCTCGTTTCTCACGCTATCTGGAAATGACGGGCGCACGTCAGGCCGAAATGGCGCAGCGATTTGCCGGGCCACGGGCGCTGGAAAGCACGATGCGGATCGTGGAAATTGCCAAGGAAGCCGGTATGTCGCCGGTAACGCTGGCCACCGCATGGTCAAAGCAACATGACTTTGTCGCCTCCACGATCGTGGGCGTCAGCAAGGAAGACCAATTGGACGATATCTTCGCCGCGATTGACCTGAAACTCAGCGCCGAAGTGATGACCGCCATTCACAAGGTCACGAAAGAAATATTGTACCCGATGGGGTGAGGTTACTCGCTGGCGTCAACCCAAAATCTCCGCCTGCGCGTAGCCCAAAGCTTCGCCCAATGCCTGCAAACGGCGCTGCACGCTGTTGGACTGCAATCGCACGGCGGAGCCGGTGAGGTGCAGGCGCAGCGTTGCGCCGTCGCCGTCAATGCGGCTGTCGGCCAGCGCGCCGCCGGTGCCGCCATCAAGCCGGTGGGCAAGGCGGATGGCGAGGCCCCAGATCACCGCTTGCGCGAGTGCGCCGGGCGTGGCCAATGCCGTGAGCATTTCGGGCAAGGTCCGCTTTCCCGCATGCACCGTCCACAAAGCGGCGGCTATCACCGCGCGGTCGCTTGCGTTCACGCCGGGCCAGCTGCCGTCCAATGCCAAATCGAGCGCGTGGTCCGCGCGATATTCGGGGTTTACGTTCCACACGCTGTCGGACAGCAAACAGGCCGCCCGGCACAGCCGCGCATCATTGGGGCTTTGTCCGGCGAACACCGGCGCAATCCATTGCGCCAACGCGTCGCCATGAAAGGGAAACCGCCCAAGCCGTTCGCCTTCAAAACGCGCGGCGGCGATCAGCGGGTCGTCTTGGCGCTCGGCGGGGGTCAGTTGTTCAAACAACAATCCCTCACGCAGGCCATAGATGCTGGTGACAAGCTTGCTTGGTTTCAGCAGGCCCGATATGCCGGCGAGCAACGCATTCGCCCCCGGCAGCGCCGAAATGCGGCCTGTGGCAACGACATTGGATCGGGTTAACGCGTCCTTGTCGTTCACCATCGCCATCATCATTTCGGGCGCGTCGGCGGGCATTTCATAATTGGACAGGATGGTCAGCGGATATCCGGTCTGGTGCATGTGCAGCCGCGCGAATGTCCGCCACGAACCGCCGATCATATAAAATGGCAGGCCGGTTTCGATGGGGAAACCCGCTTTACCCACCGCTTTGGCAATATCATCGCGCAGCATCTGGCTAATCTGCTTGGTCGTTTTGCCGTTCAATATGTCATGCCGCAATGTGCCCAGCGGCAGGGAGACGCGCGTGCCCAGTTTTCCGTCGGATATGCGAATAAGCTCAAGGCTGCCACCACCAAGATCGCCAACATAGCCATTGGCATATGGGTTGTCGCTTAATATGCCGAACCCGGCGGCGGTTGCCTCCGCATCGCCATCCAGCACATCGACGTGAATGCCGAGCGCCGCTGCTTTTTCGACCAGCTCATGGCCGTTTTTGGCTTCGCGTGTTGCGGCGGTGGCGACCACGCGCATCGTGTCGACCTTCATTGCCTTTGCCAGCGTTTCAAAGCGCGCCAAGGCGGCCAGCGCCTTTTTCATCGTGGCTTTATCGATGACGCCATCGCCCGCGAGGCAGGCGCCAAGTTTTACGCGGCTTTTTTCATTGTAAATCGGCAGCGGCGCACGCGGCAGCCCCGCGTAAACGACCAGTCGTACGGTGTTGGAGCCAATATCAATGACGGCCTGACGCACCGCCTTCATCGTTGTCGGATGAGGCGCAGCGTTGGAACCTTCTTGTCATCTGCAAGCGCGCCTCCGCGTCCGGATAATGACGCGTTGGTCATGAAATAATGGTGCAAATTGAAAGGCATTGTTCCTGCTTTGACTCGCTCATATCGGCCGTCTGACCGCAGCATCCAGCTTTGCTGGTTGTCGAGCAGGTTTGCAACCATAACCTGATCCAGAATCTGGTCATGCACCGTCGGGTTTTCTATCGGCAGCATATATTCGACACGGCGGTCGAAATTGCGCGACATCCAGTCCGCCGACGAGATGAACACCTTTGCATCCCGATTGGGAAGGTCCGCGCCATTGCCCATCGCCCAAATGCGGCTGTGCTCCAGGAAACGTCCAACGACGGACTTTACGCGGATGCGCGACGACATGCCCTTAACCCCGGGCCGCAGGCAACAAATGCCGCGCACGATCAGGTCAATCTCCACGCCCGCTTCGCTGGCTTCGTACAATTTGTCGATAACGGCCTTGTCGACCAACGAGTTCAGCTTTGCCCAGACAGCGCCCGACCGCCCCGCCGCAACATGCGCGATTTCGTCATCAATCAGCGACATGATTTTTTCGCGCAGGCCAAGGGGGCTCATCGTCAAAAGCTTCAGTTCCGTTGGCGGGATATAGCCGGTGATATAATTGAAAATCTGCCCCGCATCATGCCCGACGCGCGGGTCCGCGGTGAAGAAGCTGATGTCGGTATAGACCTTGGCCGTGATGGGGTGGTAATTGCCGGTGCCCAAGTGGCAATAGGTCCGGAAACCGTCCGCCTCGCGCCGTACGACCAGCGAAATTTTGGCGTGGGTTTTCATATCGACAAAGCCGTAGACGACTTGGACGCCCGAATTTTCAAGCTGCGACGCCCAGTGCAAATTCTGCTCTTCGTCAAATCGCGCCTTCAGTTCGACGATAGCGGTGACGGATTTGCCCGCATCGGCGGCTTCACACAACGCGCGAATGACCGCGGACTGCTTCCCTGCGCGGTACAATGTTTGCTTGATCGCAACGACATCTGGATCAACCGCCGCTTGCTGCAAGAATGCGAGCACCGCGTCGAAGCTTTCATAGGGGTGATGGACGACGATGTCTTTTTGGCGGATCGCGGCAAAGCAGTCACCATCATGTTCCAAAATGCGTTCGGGAAAGCGCGGCGAATATGGCGGGAATTTCAGCGTTGGCCGATCTTCGTCCACCAATTGCCCAAGGTCACCGATGCCCAAAAAGCCGACGGTTTCGACGACGATGGATGCGCCAGCGCCAAGCTCTGACCGGATTAAGGTCGCCAATTCCGCGGGCAGCCCTTTTTCCAGCTTTAGCCGGATAATCCGGCCACGACGGCGGCGTTTGATGGCGCTGCGGAAATAGCGCACAAGATCTTCGGCCTCTTCCTCCACCTCGATATCGCTGTCACGGATAACGCGGAAGGCGCCGGCCGCGACAAGCAGGTAATCCGGAAACATCTGCCCGACAAAATGCTTAATCAACGCCTCGATCGTGACAAAGCGCGTGCCGGGGCCGGGCAATCGGATGAAGCGCGCCAGCGATTGCGGGATCATCACCAACTGGCGCACGACTTCGCCATCGTTTTTCCGGCGCATATCGAAAATCAGGCTGATGCCCTGATTGGGGATGAACGGAAACGGGTGGGCGGGATCAAGCGCTTGCGGCGTTAGAACCGGAAGAATTTGTTCCTCAAAATATTTCCCGACCGCAGCTTGAAGACTTTTGCCAAGGGCGGATGGCTCAACGACCTTAATGCCCTCTGCCGATAGCTCGCGCATCAATTTGCGCCACAGCTTTTGCTGCTGGATCATGAGGCGATCTGCGGCGGCAACGGTTGCGGTCAGCTGTTCAGACGGGGTGCGGCCATCGATTGACAGTTCTTCAATCTTCCGTTGCTGTTGGCCGCGCAATCCAGCCACGCGGACCATGAAAAATTCGTCAAGGTTTGTGCCGGAAATCGACAAAAAGCGCAGCCGTTCAAGCAGCGGGTGCGCCGGGTTTGACGCCTCTTCCAGCACGCGTTCGTTGAATTTCAGCCAAGATAATTCGCGGTTAAAATAGCGCGCGTCCTCAGGCGTTTTCAAGGGCTTCACTTTGCTTGAACCGGGCGCGGGCTTCACGAAAAAATATCCTTTTTAATTGGCTCATGCGGCGTGCCACGGAAACATTACATATTTACGGCAAGCATTTCGCGGCGTGTAAAAGCATTGCCGCCGAAACATCATCGTCCATATACGGGCGAGGCACAACCCCCGCCAACCGGTACACCAACCCATAACGCATATTTGGAGAAAAACATATGCAGCTGCGGCCCTGATTTGCCGGTGGGTTTTTGGGTAGGCGAAACACTAGGTTGCAATAGTCGTCTGTCGGGTTAATTGCGGGCTATGGCAAAAATCTGGTTTGACGACGCACTTGATCTTAATGCGCTCACTGAAAATGGTGGCGATTGCATGCCCGGCTATGTCGGCATCCGGTTCATCGATTATGGCGACGACTGGATCAAGGCCAGCATGCCCGTCAATGAACGCACCAAGCAACCTTATGGCCGATTGCATGGCGGCGCTTCGGTAGTGCTTGCCGAAACGGTTGGATCGGTGGGCGCGGCGATGACTGTGGACCGCAGCAAATTTGCGACCGTGGGCATGGAAATCAACGCCAACCATATCCGTCCGGCAAAAGACGGTCTGGTTTTTGCAACAGGAAAGGCCGAATCCATCGGCCGGACAACACAAATCTGGTCGATCCGTATTGAGGATGAGGCTGGAAAGCTGGTGTGCATTTCGCGCATTACGATGGCCGTCATTTCCACCGAACGCGCCTAAAATCTTGCGTTTCGGGCCGGTAACGTCCACGGGTAAAAAATAGATGACACCGTTAGACAGAATTTGGGGTGCAGGCGAATGTCGCTTCGATATGTAAGAGAATTTAAGGGCTTTGCCGGGGTCAGGATTGAAGCGGACGATATCGGTTCCGCCGATGAACCCTCGATCGTCCTGCTGCACGGCTTTGGACAAACACGTAAGGTCTGGGAAGATGTCGCGGTTGGCCTTGAACAGGCTGGCCGGCACGTTATCAATGTTGACCTGCGCGGTCATGGCGGCAGCGATTGGCCGTCCGATGGCCGTTATGACATTGACGCTTTTGTAGACGATTTACGCGCGGTTCTGGGGCAGATGCGGACGCGACCTGTGGTGGTGGCGGCAACGCACAGTGCATGGATTGCAACGATGGCGCTTGCCGAGGATGCCGCGACATTGGCGTCTGGCCTTATCCTTCTCGACCCGCCTGCGCATTCAGATGCCCAAGCGGTAAAGGTTTCGGCCGAGGCGCTGTCTGCGGCCTTGGGGCAGGGGCTTGCGCCATCCGAATATGACAGCAAGATTTTCGCGTCATTCGGCACTGATGGTGTGGATGCCCGGCTCGCGCAAGCCGCGCCGCAGATCAACATTCCCGTTTTGGTGGTGCGCGGCGCGCTTGGCGCGTCGGACGGCATTGACCCGCAAACGGGCTTTGCCGCAACTTTTCCCAATGTCGAAGCGATTGATGTCGATGGCGGCGGGCTGCTTATCGTGGCGGAACGAACCGAAGCGTTCAACGGCTTGCTGATCGATTTTCTGGAGCGCAAGCAACCGCGCTTCATTCCGGAATATCGATCCGGTTCCGATGCACGCACGTTGCGCGATGCAATGGGCTGCTTTGCAACGGGCGTGACCATTATCACCGCCCATGCACCCGACGGACGGCCCGTTGGCCTGACGGCGAACAGCTTCACCAGCGTGTCGCTCGATCCCCCGTTGCTGCTTGTGTGCATCGCCAATAATTCGGGCAGTGCAGAGGTGTTGCGCGGGATTGATGATTTCGCGGTCAACGTGCTGCAGATTGGCCAGCAACCGGTGTCCAACCTGTTCGCGGGAAAAAGCGAAGATCGGTTCTCCGGAACGCGGTGGGAAGTCGGCGAATATGGCGCGCCTATTTTGCCCAGCTCGCTCGGTATCTTTGAATGCAAACGGCATACATTGCACGAGGCGGGGGACCATTTCATCCTCGTCGGGCGCGTCGAAAAAGCCAGCTTTGAACCGCGCCGCGATCCTTTATTATATTTCCGCGGCAAATACCGGCGTCTGCACTTCACGTAAGACCTGCTCGCATTGACTCCTGAAGAGCGATGCCGTAAACTGGTTTCAAATGTAACCAGTTTCGCAGGAGCAATAGCATGGCCGATTTGTTCGAAAACCCGTTGGGTCTCGATGGGTTCGAATTCATCGAATTTTCCGCGCCGGAAAAAGGCCTGCTTGAACCCGTGTTCGAACGCATGGGTTTTGCGCGCATTGCCCGGCACCGGTCGAAAGACGTCGACCTATGGCGTCAGGGTGAAATCAACCTGATCGCCAATTATGAACCCAAAAGCCCGGCGGCCTATTTTGCGGCGGAGCATGGTCCGTCGGCCTGCGGCATGGCGTTTCGCGTGAAAAATGCGCGGGTCGCTTATGACGAAGCGATTGCCCGCGGCGCTGAGCCCGTTGAGACACGGACCGGCCCAATGGAGCTTCGGCTGCCCGCCATTCGCGGCATTGGCGGGGCGATGATTTACCTCGTCGATCGTTATGGTGACGCGCTGTCGATTTACGATATCGATTTCGATTATTTGCCCGGCGTGGATCGCAACCCCGCAGGCGCTGGCTTCAAGATTATCGATCACCTGACGCACAATGTATATGGCGGACGCATGGCGCATTGGGGCAGCTTTTATGAGCGCGTCTTCAATTTCCGCGAAATTCGTTATTTCGATATTAAGGGCGAATATACCGGCCTCACCAGCCGCGCGATGACGGCGCCTGATGGCAAAATCCGCATTCCGTTGAACGAAGAAGGCAAAGCAGGCGGCGGGCAGATTGAAGAATATCTGCGTGCGTACAATGGCGAAGGCATTCAGCATATCGCCTTTTCCTGTGATGACCTGCCCGCGTGCTGGGACCGGTTGAAAGCGCTGGGCACGCCATTCGCGCCGCCACCGCCCAAAGCCTATTATGATATGCTGGAGGAACGCTTGCCCGGCCATGGCGAGCCAGTCGATGAACTGCAGGCACGCGGTATTTTGCTCGATGGTTCGACCGAAGATGGTGACCCGCGTCTGCTGCTGCAGATATTTTCGCAGACGATGATTGGGCCTGTGTTCTTCGAATTTATCCAACGCAAGAAAGACGAAGGCTTTGGCGAAGGTAACTTCACAGCCTTGTTCAAAAGCATTGAGCGCGACCAGATTGAGCGCGGCGCGCTGACGGTCGGCGAGGGCGCGATATGACCGCGCCCATCGCGCTTCGCCGCATTCACCATGTGGCCTATCGGTGCAAGGATGCAAAGGCGACGGCGGACTGGTACGCGCGCGTTTTGGGCATGGAATTCACCACCGCCTTTGCCGAGGATCATGTTCCGTCCACGGGGGAATATGACCCCTATATGCACATCTTCCTCGATTGCGGCGGCGGCAATGTCATCGCCTTTTTCGAACTGCCGAACCAACCCGAAATGGGCAAAGACCCCAATACCCCCGCATGGGTCCAGCATATCGCGTTTGAAGTCAGTGACCTTGACGCCCTGCTTGCCGCAAAAGCGCATATCGAGGCGCAGGGCATTGATGTGGTCGGGCCGACTTTCCACGGGATTTTCCGGTCGATCTATTTCTTTGACCCCAACGGCCACCGGCTGGAGCTTGCGTGCAACATCGGCACGCCGGAACAATATGCCGAATTAAAACGCGTCGCGCCGTTGATGCTTGCCGAATGGAGCGAAACCAAAAAAGCCCCGCGCCATGCCGATTGGCTGCACATTGATCCGGACAAGAAAGTCTAGGCGTCAAGCGCCCGCGCAATT
Source organism: Sphingorhabdus sp. (assembly GCF_044354325.1). Taxonomy (GTDB): domain Bacteria; phylum Pseudomonadota; class Alphaproteobacteria; order Sphingomonadales; family Sphingomonadaceae; genus Sphingorhabdus_B. Next base: position 15,810 of record NZ_JBILAF010000024.1, read on the forward strand.
GGACGTTGCGTCCCCAAATATGGCTCCCGCAGCAAGCGGCTCCACCTTGCGCGGTTGATTAATGCAACTCCAAAAGAAGTTGGTTCGCAATCGCGCCGCCGGTGTGGAACATTCAGCCTGCCCGGGCCTTTTACCTGTAAGAGTTTGATCAGGTAACGGCATCATGATAGCCTTCACCAATATTCTGAAAGTTGGCTATGATGCGTAAAAGATGGATTTTGTTGGCTGCTGCGGGGCTTGTCAGTGTTGGTGCGATCACTTGGAGTGCTATGGCAAGTAATGTCGAAACGCCTGATTATGCGGTTTCTAGTAAAAGCGGTAACCTAGAGATCCGCGAATACGGCCCGACAATTGTTGCAGAAGCAACGGTCGAAGGGGAACGGGATGCAGCGATACAGCGCGGTTTCCGCATTATTGCGGATTATATTTTTGGCAACAATCTATCGTCGACAAAAGTCGCGATGACTGCACCCGTGATGCAGCAGCCCAGCGAAAAGATCGCGATGACCGCACCCGTCATTCAGCAAGCGTCAGGCAAAGCGTGGAATGTGCGTTTTGTGATGCCTTCAGAATATACGATGGAAACGCTGCCGAAGCCGGTCAATCCCAAAGTCGCGTTGATTGAAGTGCCAGCGACGCGATTTGCGGTAATCCGCTTTTCGGGTTTTGCAGGTCAGGGTTCACTTGACGCACACGAAGCTGAGCTACGGGTATTCATGGCGGAGCGGGGCCTAACTGCCACCAGTGCGCCCCAATACGCATTTTACAATGCGCCTTGGACACTTCCTTTCATGCGCCGGAATGAGGTTATGATCGAAGTCACCGGCAAATGAAGATAGCCGATATATCTGAATGAAGGGCATGGTGCAGCCGCGAGGGCCCGAGCTTAAGGCCGGTTCACTTACGTAGGCATCAGCCCCAAATGTTCGCACGATGGACAACAGGTGGGATTATGCCACCCGCTTTAATCAGGCGCACATTGTTTAAAGATAAGTGGAAATATTATTATTAATCTGTTGCTTACAAGCAGTATATGGTGCCGGAAGAGGACCCGCGCTTAACTCATAAAAAATTGAATTATAAAGATAATAAATTTCTTTATATCAGGAAAGCCCCCAATAAAGCCCCCAACAATAAATTCTAAAGCTATTCCCATGACAGTTAACACCACCGCAAAGGACGCGTTCATCCTCACCAAAGGCGACGTATGAGGTGCCGACAGGAGCATGTCAGTCAGTCAAAACCAACAGCATCTGTCTATCCAGTTTTGATGACGGCAGCTTTGCGCCCAACTCATGTCATAAAGGCAACAAGTTCAAGCCCTCATTAGCAGCCGTTAGTTCATCGACTGAACGAAAGTCAGCTTTCCGACAATATGCGATAAAAGCGGACTGACCGGACATGACGACATTGCAGACATCACTGCCGAGTTGACATTGGCTCGGCAGGTGCAGGCGATCGCTTTAACTTAGCAACGAAACTCCCAACGTTGATTGGCGAGAACGCATCATCCGCCCAATGGGGCGATGCACCGGGGATACCATAACGGAAGGGCCTGCCCTCTGGGATATGAAGCGTTCCGAACAGCCAGTCATAGATTGAGAGGAAGATGCCAAAGTTGCGGAAGTTGCCGCCATCCTTGCCGTAGCCATGATGGCTGTGATGAATGCCCGGCGAGACGAAAATATGTTCCAAACCACGGAAAGCAGGGCCGAACAGGCGGTGACGGCGGATGGTGTCATCCCACCGGAAGTCGCTGTGCGTGAAAATGCCCCAGAACGAGAAAACGGCGACTGCCGCCATCGCAGCCTTGCCCTGGCCCAGGTAAACTGCAAGCGACATCACCCAGGTCAGTCCAGCGACCAGTGCCCAAAAAAGACTTATCCGGAAATTGAGCAGCACGTTGACGTATTTTGCCGTGTGGTGGGTGCGGTGCATCCGCCAAAACCAGTCGAAAAACCGCGAACCTTTTAGCTCATGGGATCCTCGGTGAACCCAGTAGTTCGCAAATTCTGCGACAAGGATAATGACGATCATCGCGGGCCAAAAGGGCACCCATGCAAGCGCCCCCTTGCCCGCTGGCAGAACCCCGCCGATCAGCATCGCCACGGCAACGGCACCCAGTGGCCTCACCGCTGCGCCAATGACGATGCATATGCCGTTTACGAACCAATCGTTGCGACTGTAGATTGCGCGGTGACGACCAGCGATTACCTCGGCGATAAAAATCATGGCTGTCACAGCAAGCACCCACTGACCTAAGCTCGACATTGCAATTCTCCTTTACGCCAAAATCGCACTCGTAACCGATTTTGTCCAATGCATTGGAGTATGTTTTTTGATAACCTGGGCGAATGCTTGATCTCACCAAACTTCGCTACCTCACCGTTTTGGCACGGCGATCTAACTATGCGCGGGCAGCCGAGGAGCTTGGCATCTCGCAGCCGGCGCTAACGCGCACCATCCAGACGCTCGAAAGCCAACTCGGCTTTCGATTGTTCGACCGAGATCGTTCAGGGGTAAGTCTCACCCCCCAAGGCCAGGATTTCGTGGATCGTGCTGCGGTCCTCGTAGCCAACGCCGAGGACCTTGAACGCCACGCAGTGCTGGCCACCACCGGGAAACGGGGTCGGATCAGGTTCGGCATCGCGCCTATGCCTGCTAGGGCGCTGCTCCCAAGAGTTTTAACGCATCGGATTCTTGAAGCGCCACACCTGATTAACGACGTTGTCGTCAAAAATGTCGAGGCGCTTTGGCCGCTTTTGATATCAGGTGAGATTGAGTTTTTTGTCAGCGCCGAAGGACAAGTGCCAGATGCCCCGCCAGTCCGCGTGACGCCGCTCGGAACTTTTCCGGTAAGTTTTCTGGTGCGAAAAGAGCATCCGTTGCTGACGAGGTCGGAGTCATCTGAGCGTTACCCGGTGCTGATCTCCAACCACCGGGAGGTTGCCCTGCCGCCCGATCTTCAAGATCAAACAATCCATCCTCCGCATGTGATCGAGGATTTTGGTACGCTCGCAGCGCTGACAGCTAACACTGACGCAATCTGGATTTCATCGGCGTATGCCGTCTCGACGGAGATGTCGAACGAAGAACTGGCGGAGTTACCAGTAGATCATGCCCCTGGTCGCCGCGAGTACCGGATAATGATGTATTCGCTTGATCGCCGAACGCAGTCGCCCGCCGCTTTGCTTTTGAAAGATCATCTGACCAAACTAATCCGTGTCCTAGCTGAGCGGCGATGAAGGTCGGCTTCAGTGCCCAAATGCAGTCAACAAGAGCGCTGGCTGGCTACCCCATAAGTGGACATAGCCAAGCTTAGTTGACTATGCGGGCGCCATTAACGCCAATGGTTTGTCTGGTCACATAGCCGCTGGCATCCGAGCACAACCACACACAGGCATTGGCAATTTCATCTGGTTCAACGACGCGGGGCACTGGTTCGGGGCCGCGGGAGGCGCGCGCGGCGGCGATATTTCGCGTCCTAATTTTACGCGAAGGTCGTTTCTTATAGCGATCTCGACCGGCGCCCTTTAAAAAGGGTATTAAGCGTTCTCTTGATTCAATGCGTGGGTAAGAAGCGCGAATAGCCACCCAAGTCTGAAAGAGGCGATTGCTGAGTAGATCTGGAGACGACCACCGCCATAGCGGATGTTTTTTCCGCTTTGCTCTGCCATATAGTCAGCCAAGGCACTTAACACATTATTGCGCAAACAATAACCGCCATCAGTCATTGCAGCTCGGCTACGAAGACTAAAGTTGGCGAGAAAACGGATGATTAGAGAATGCCAGGCCAGAAATTTGTTTTGTCTACCGATAATGCTTCCTTGCGGATCCCTGATGTGACCGTATCCAATGATTTTTCGCGTCGTCAGTTTGCAAGGCAGTTAGGTATGGCAACAGCTGGACTTGCTATCGCGACCCCTCTAGGCGCGGTTGTACCGTTTGATGTAACGCCATATGTGCACCCCGAACTGCGCCCCATGTTACCTCGTCTTCTGCCGATGTCGAAGGCAGTGCCTACCGCCGACAATCTTGTGCGTATGCGCGAAGGAGCCCGCGCATACGCGTCGCCGGTGCTAGCGGATCCGGCTTGGACTGAGAAAAGCATCCCGGGATACGGCGGTGCCCCTGATATTCGGGTGTTTATTGTCAACGCCAAGAATGATGGGTCTTTGCGGCCTTGCATCCTGCATACGCATGGCGGCGGCTTCATTATCGGTGATGCCAAATCCGGCCTCCGCCAGCTTCAAGAGATCGCAGCTGCTCTCGATTGCCTGATCGTCAGCGTAGACTATCGGCTTGCACCTGAGACACGCTTTGCCGGTTCACTGGAAGACAATTATGCTGGCCTCAAATGGCTTTACCAGAATGCCCATCAGATGGGGGGCAACCGTGACCGGATCGCCGTCATGGGCGACAGTGCCGGTGGCGGTCATGCCGCAATTCTCGCCATCGCAGCAAGAGACCGGGGAGAGATTTCGCTTGCGTATCAAGCGCTGATCTACCCAATGCTGGACGACCGGACGGGAAGCACCCGGCTTAAACATCCCATGATGGGCGCTGTGATCTGGACCGAAGCGCACAACCGCTTTGGCTGGTCGTCATTTCTCGGTGTGCCTGCCGGATCACGACGTGTACCTTCTAGGGCTGTACCCGCACGGACTGAAGATCTTAAGGGCCTGCCCCCTGCCTTTATCGGAGTTGGCTCGATCGACTTGTTCGTCGATGAAGATATTGAATATGCCAAGCGCCTGATCGGGAGCGGTGTAGCTGCAGAACTCCATGTAGTGCCCGGCGCATTCCACGGCTTTGACAACATCCCTGGAACAAAAATTGGCCCGCAATTCCGACAGACCTTGATTGCGGCGCTTAGACAAGGCCTAGCGATTGCTTCGAGTTAAGTGCCGATCTTTGCATATGTCGGCCCCGAGAATTGTGTGCAGCCTCGTCCGGCATAAATGAGAGCTATTCATCGACACACGAATCAAAGCTGACCGTCCGCTCCCGGCCCAATTGCGGACGTCAGCCACTTGAAGAAATGCAACCTAACCGACTAAACCATCAAAAGCCCCCTTTTGCAGCTTTTGTCGGTCAGCTTTACATGCTGATTTGTGCCAGTCACGCGACTGTTAAATGGGTATCTTCTAACAGTCGAAAACATGGCTATAAGTTGTTCATTGAAATGCCGTGAAGTTTTGCAACGGCGGCCATCAAATTCTTAAGTTCATGGCTCGCAGGTTCTTTGACGTTGTTGATGCCTAATCCCCGGATCAATTCAGCCTGCCGGTGCGGAGCAACGCTACCATAGCTACTGAATGTCGTCAGCACCTGCTCATGGCCAAGATTTTGGGACCATGCTTTAAAAGTTTCAGCCGTGGTGCAGGTCCTTTCGC
>NZ_JBILAF010000027.1:0-20229 GCF_044354325.1 Sphingorhabdus sp.
AATCGCGCGTGTCCAATATCGCGGCGCTGCCATCGGCAAGGCAGGCATGGTTATGCAGGCTTTGCGGCAGGAACTGCGCGGTGTCGCGAAAGCGATAGCTGGCGTTGTGCGCAAATTCGGCGGCGTAGGTCGCACATAAATCCGCCATCACCGAACGCTGCATCGGGTGCACGACATGCGCGCTTTCGAATACATGGTCGGCGCTATAGCCAATCATCTGCGCGGCGTTGATCTGGTTAAAATGGTTGAGCAAGCTGGCCTCATCACGGCTCGCGCCACAGGCCGCCAGATCGCTGTGGTCGGTCCATTTGCCGCGCAGCACGGGGCCATCGCCGGCAAAGAAATCCGACGGCGTAACCGGCGCGGTCAGGAAGACGTCATCATTGAAATATAAGAAATGTTCGGCCAGCCCGGGGATGCGCCACAACATCGTTTCAATCGACAGCGAATTGAACGTCGGCAACGCATTGTCCGCCCCGTCAAAGATATCGCGATGGTCAACGATGCTGATTTTCGCCGCGAATTCGGGTGGCAATTGCGTGATCTGCGGGATTTGATTGTCGGTGACGATCCATATCCGCCGCACCCAAGGCGCATTGTTGGCGATGGAGCGCACGCAGTAATTCAGTTCATCACTGCAGACCCAGCGATGGGGGTTGGTGCCATTATCGTGGAGCGGCGCACGCGCGAAAGCATCCGCCTCCGCCTTGGCCTCTGCCAAATAGAAATCCCTTTGTGCCTTATGCGCGGGGTCCGCCCCGTCGACCCACGTAATGACTGCATCGACCTCTATCATTCACCCACAATTTACGCCCCGGTTTTTGCCGCTGTAGGTTTATGCAGCGGTTTTGGGAAATGTAAAATCTTTGGGGGGTGAGGGCGTGATGACGGTCACGGGCCGGTGCGGTTGGCCGTTGCACCAAGGAATTGTGAATTTCTGTTTACAATGTCGTGTCCCGCTATATCTTTGGTGCCGAAGATGGCGGCGAGAATGATCATAATGAAATGTTTTTGCAGATGCAGTGGTTCACGCGGTTGGGGTGATGCGACCGATGAACATGTGTGCGGAGCCAAGTGCCCCAAACGAGAACAACCCGGCCGCGCGCTATATGTGGGCGCTGGCGATCGGGAGCATGATTGATGCTGGCAATTGCTCTACTGTTAGCGTCCGCTGGGCTATCGGCTGAACCAGCAGCCAAGCCTTTAACATTTGAAGGTAGGGCGGGGGATTTGATGATTTTACAGCTCTGGTCAGACAAACCGGATGAAATCCTGACCGAATGGAACAAGCCAACCCCGCCCAATCTAAGAACAACCACAAAGATTGAGCGCAATAAGCGCATTACAGCCTTCATCATTTTTGCAGGATGCAAGGCCGACGCGTCCGGCAAATGCAATCTGCAAGGAAACGTGGAATTTCGCGATCCAGATGGCCAAATTTATGGCGAGCAAAAAGACATAGATGTCTGGAGCGGCCCACCGATTGACGGCTACAATCTCAGAATGTCTCCCGTCAGTCCTGCGATGATTATCGAAGATGGCGAGAAGCTCGGTGATTATACCGTGCGGATTACGATAACCGACCGCAACGCGGACGTGACAGCGACAACCGAAGAGAGGCTGACGGTCGTAGAAGCGGTCGCCAATTGAGCATGGCGCACATGAGCAAGGTCTATGACGGGGCCGAGGGGCGCCCGACGCGAACGAGCGCAGCGAGGACAAATGGGATGCGCGCTTTGCATGGGCGCTGGTGATTGGGGGCATGACTAATCGGCTGGGGCAATATTGACAGGCAACTCGACTTTGGCACGTAGGTCGGTATCATAACGCAAGCCCTCGAACTCAAGGTGACCCACATAATCGGGAAACAACATGCCGATTCGTTGCCGATCCTCGTCCCAACCTGGCTGGGTGTCTGACATCAGAGAGATTATGCTTGCCTTTGATGAAGGAGTCATGTGATCGAGAATTTCGATTATTAGTTCATGGGCTAACAGATAGTTAGCTAAAACTTTTTCCGGCCGGTATTGCGCTATTAGGCTATCAAAATACGATTGTATCGAGTCACCTCCAGTTGGAAAAATCGGCTTGTTTCCCTCGAAATACACGATTTCCAAAGCATCTTTGATAGGATCAACATTTCCGTGAATTATGTCGTTCCGTTCGTTTACGACTTTCCAATATGCTTTCAATATAGCGTTAGTCTCTTTGATGGGTTTTCGAAAACCCGAACACTTATTAGCTAATTCGAATATTTTTATATCGAGATGAGATCGTTTAAAATTTTCAAATAACCTTTTGCTGTTCCTAACGTCTTGTTTTAACATCACTGCGGTAATTAACCCGATGAAACTCTCAAACATTACCGGAGTTAGAACTGAAAGTTGAACAGAGCTTGAGGTCAACTTTGTGGTCAATTCTGATCGTTGTTTCCCCCAACTTTCAAGATGACGTTTTTGCCTTATTTTTGGTCTTTCGGGTAAGGCTCCGCGCATCGATTTAACCGCTGAGTCTAGGTCATCTTGTAGTTCCGCGCACCGTGCAGCGATTGAGTTAAATCGATTTGGAAAAATATGCCATTTTTGTAGCGATGTTACGATGGCAGCTTTCTGCTTCCCATAATTTCCAAAGTCTTCCTTCAGACAGCTGGCAAATCGACACCATTCCTCGTCAGTAAAGTTCTCTTCCACCATTACGTGCACTTCGCGCGCAGCACCCGTAAATGTCAGCAAGCGCTCTCCCGCCATGAGGGCGTAGTCCCAATGAAACAAGTTGGATGAGTCGTCTCGGACCATGCCAATTTTGTGAATCATCATTGACTGCGTACCGTTTGGTTCACCAAACCGAGCTTTCAAGTAGCTATAAACGTCTAGTGGAGATAAAAGCTTTCGAAATACCAGTAGACCGCCATTTTTCTTTGATTTTCGCTTTTTGCCCTTATGATTTTTCCTAGCCGTCGACTTTCGGTCGAGATTATTAATGAGCTCTTGTGCTGATTGGACCCTCCACGTTGTGAGATCGAAATAAGACATCAGCGCCCCCAAGTGGAAATAAAATACGCTTATCGCAATTGCATCAATCGACATGCAAGCTGCTGTTCGCCCCATCGTGTGGCGAACGTCTCTGATACTTCGAACCAACTGCCATCATTACCGGCGCCATGATTGGCGCCCATGCATGAACATTGGCATTCATGTCCGGTGGCGTTCATACAGGCAGGTGCACACTTCTCTTGCTCCCGATATGGCTGAATGACGTAAAGCTTGCCGTATTTTTTTAGCGCTCTCTGCACAAAGTCGTTGAACCAAGATATGGGGATTTCCCAATATTTGTCTCTTGCAATCCAAGTCGGAGAACGTTGTCGTCCATCCCTTAGCCAAGTTCGGTTATTATCAGCAAACGGCAATCTAACACGCGGCAACTGCCCTTTCCCGCCGCGCCGAATGACGACAGGAATTCGCTGTTGGTTCCATATTATTCTAAGCTTCTCGTCATCCGGACTCATATCGATCTACCTTCGGTGAGAAGGTAGCAACCATCACAGATTGGCCCAAGTACGAGCGGCTCGTATACGAACCGTTCGTATACTCAGACCCTCACAAATTACCGCGACACCCACTATATCCCCCAAATATTAACCGCGCTTTTGGGGTTGTGTTCGATTACATCGAAATGTTCTATAATCCGCTGCGCAAGCACGCTGGGAACGGGATGCTGTTACCCGTCGCGTTCGAACGGCAGCAGATTGTGAAAGCAGAAGGCGTCTAGAAAGCTAATGGCTATTCAATTAGATATCCAATCGCGCTGCTGAAAAAGACAGCAGCCAAAACGAATGGAGGTCGCGGTGCACAATATCATCCTCATTGAGCGGGCATTCGCCTTTGTACGAAAAAAGCGACGGTTAGGATGAGTGGCTCATTTAACATATCTATTCGACAGGAAGAAGCCCGCGATGTTGCCGACATCCGTGAACTGGTTGATGTAGCGTTCAAGCCGATGTGGTTTAGTGATGGCACGGAGGCAGAGTTGGTAGACAAGCTCCGCTCGGCGGGCGATTTGTACCTCTCTTTGGTCGCGGTCACGGGCATCAATCAGATTATTGGTCATGTTGGTTTTAGCCCAACAACAATTGATGGATTGGATTACGGCTGGCTTCAAATGGCGCCCGTATCTGTCTTGCCAGATTATCAACTCAAAGGTGTCGGATCGGCATTGATTCAAGCCGGGATTAGCGCGTTGATAACGCGCGGGGTTGCCGGTGTCGCAGTGGTGGGCAATCCTGCTTATTATGAGCGTTTCGGCTTCCGCAATATTCCGGGACTAGAGCCATTGATTCCAAGTGATGCGCCTTATTTTCGCGCCCAAAGCTTGTTTGGGCCAGAACCCCAAGGCCGGCTTCGCTACGCTCCTGCGTTCGACTAGCCCCAGCTTTGGCCCCAAATATTGACCGCGCCGCGCCGGGGACACGCAATATCATGCCTACGTTTTGGAACACCGCGCGCTCCGGCCCGTTATCCTTCCCTTGATACTCTCCGTATGCTGACGCTGACGTGCTTTGGCCATTCGGATCAACCGAAGGAGCTCCATATGAATAAAGCACTTATCACAACATTGATCGCCGCGACTGCGCTGACGGGGGGCTGCGCCTCTTATGGCGGTGGCTCGGCCTATGATGATGGCGGCTTTGGTTATTATGACCGCGCGTCGTACGACCGTTATGGCAATTATGATTATAACCAGCCCGACCCCAAATATAATGGCTATTATGCCGACCGCTATTATCGCCAAGACCGCCGTTATCGCGAACGCCGTTTGACCGATAATGACCGGATCTATCGTGGCCAGAATGGCCAATATTATTGCCGCCGGTCCGATGGCACGACCGGCCTGATCGTCGGTGCCGTTGCCGGCGGTGTGCTGGGCAATATTATCGCGCCGGGCAATTCGGATACGCTGGGCACCATATTGGGTGCCATTGCCGGTGGCGCCGCGGGACGCGCCATTGACCGTAAAGACGTGCGCTGCCGCTAACGCATTTCAGGTACGGGCGATCGCGGCTGGTCGCCCGCCCAAAAAAACAACTTTCCTACATGGTCCGCTTTATGTTTCTGTTGCGGACATGACAGATGCATCGCCGCCCAACCCAAACCCCGCCCCAAACCCTGACGCTGGTTCTGATGCTGGCTCCGATGCGGATTTTGACGATCTGTTGGCCTTCACCCCCGTGCCGATGCAGCGCCGCCGTGCCGATGGGTGGAGCGCGGAGCGGCAGCGGCGTTTCATCACCGCTTTGTCGGTCATGGGGGCGGTTGGCCCGGCGGCGCGGGCGGTGGGCATGGGGCGGGCTTCGGCCTATCGCTTGCGCGAACGGGCAGGGGCGGCTGGCTTTGCCGAGGCGTGGGACATTGCGATTGCCTGTGGCGCGGACCTGCAATTTCACACCGCGCTGGATCAGGCGATTAACGGCGTCACCACGGTGCGCGTGATGCGCGGCGGCATGGTTGAGGTTATGAACGCGCCCGACCGCAAGGTTTTGAACGCGGCGTTATTGTCCAAGAAGCGGCTGTCCGCGGCGCTTTCGGCGCAGGCACAGGCACCTAAAGCGACAAGGGAGACATGAAAAATGCGGGGCGTGGTGGCTTTTGTCGCTTTTGCCGGGGCGGAACCCTTGCTTGCTTGCTTGCGAAGGCGGCGTAGGAATGGCTGGCATAACGCGCAGGCGGCGTTATGCTGCGCGTTCATCGCCCACAATAGTTGAACCATCATGACGAAGCCCAAAAATCCCAGCTGGTTTGACATTTCCATGGATGCCTTCGCGCTCGCGGCGGAATCCAACATGGTGATTGCGGCGCGCCTGGGCAGTCTGGCGCTCGGCGGGCCAAATGCGGTGCGTGAGGCGGAGCGGATGGTGAGCGAAAAGGTCGCGGCGAACATGGCCCTTGGCGCGGACCTGATGACCGGCAAGCACGGGCTGACCCCCGAAAGCATGGTCAGCGGCAGTATCGACCATTACGCCAAGCATGTGACCGCGAACCGCAAGCGGCTTTTGGGCTAAAGCAGGCGGCTGAACACCGGCGAAAATGGCGGAAAAACAGGGGAAAAGCGGGATTCGACCTTGTTGTTTGCTAATAGCGTAAATTAGGCGTATAAGCCAAACACGCTATCGTCGACCGCGACGGAATTTGAGGCGCGTATCTGATGAAATAAGCGGAGCGTGCAACGTTTTTCCCAACACGACTTGGCTACCCACTTGGCGCTGTTGCCCGGTGGTCACCTGTTTCGTGAAAGGAACATATTATGCCTACTGGCACCGTAAAATTCTTCAATGCCGATAAAGGCTATGGCTTTATTGCACCCGATGGTGGTGGCGATGACAGCTTCGTACACATCTCGGCTGTTCAAGCTGCTGGCATGCACTCGCTCGACAAAGAGCAGCGCGTAAATTTCGAAGTCGAAATTGGCCGCAACGGTAAAGCTTCGGCTGTAAATCTTTCAGCTGCTGATTAATCAGCTTTTAGGTTTAAAAAAAGGGCTGCCGAAAGGCGGCCCTTTTTTTGTGCGCTGCGATTGGCGGATTAATCGAACAGCTCTTCCAGAAATGACTTCCTCCGCTTTTGATACGGATAGCCATGGCCAAAGCCTGGCTGCTGGTGGCCATAGCCTGGCGGTGCAAATCCGGCGGGCGCTTGCGGTGGAACGGGTTGCGGGGCAGCTTGCGGTGCAGGCATCTCGGCAGCAACGCTGCGTTCGATAATCTTGTCCAACTCGCCACGATCAAGCCAGACACCGCGGCATTGTGGGCAATAGTCGATTTCGACACCCTGGCGATCACTCATGACAAGCGCGACCTTGCAAACAGGGCATGGCATTCCAACGGCTGGGTTCATATCGGGTCTCCTCTTTAATGGTTTAAAGCGGTCCGACATCGCCGTCAGGTGACGACCAGAGGGGCCCGGCCCGCAAAACGCAGTTGGGCATTGGTCGGCACTATTTCAATAACCCTGGCTGTTAATTCAGCAATGCACCGGTCATCCACATCGCGGACAGCACGATGATGGCCAGAAATAGCGAAACCGCCAGCACGTATCGCACGCCCTGGTGTTTGACGCCGCCGCTGGCCTCCTGTTCCGTTACATCGATTTTGTCGCCATCCTTGTGCATGCACTCACTCCTCTTCGAACGAAATAGGTAAGATCGAATTGAAGTGTAACCGACGAAACGCCGAGTTGTTACCGCGGCCTTGGAAATGGCCAGTCGATTACCTGTCCCACCCAAAGCGCCAGCCAGATGAGCGCGGGCTGAAAAGCCAGCCTTGGCCCGTGATACCACCAGCCCAATGCCTCACCGCCAAACGAAATGCCATTGAGCGCGTGATTGAAATTCGCCGGCCAAACGCACAGCGCATATAGCGCAAGGCCAATCCCCGCCCATTTCCGCAGTTGTGGGATAAGCAGGCCCACTGCGCCTGCAATTTCGGCAATGCCCGTGAAGGCGATTATGAAGTGGGGGAAGGGCACCCAATCCGGCGTGATCGCGAGAAATCCGCGCGGCGAGACAAGGTGCAATATGCCTGCACCCAAATAGAAAATTGCGAGCAGTATCCGAAAGCCCACCCGAACCATCAGCGTTTCCGGACAAACTCCGCGCGCAGCACGAGGCCCTTGATGCCGTCAAACCGGCAGTCAATCTCTTGTGCGTCGCCCGTCAAGCGGATGGATTTGATGAGCGTTCCGCGCTTCAATGTCTGGCCCGCACCCTTTACGGTCAGATCCTTGATCAACGTGACCTGATCGCCATCCGCCAGAATATTCCCCACCGCGTCACGGACCTCAACTACGCCGTCCTGTTCGGATTTGGCATTGGCTTCGGCAGCGCTGATCCATTCGCCAGATGCCTCGTCGTAAACATATTCGTCGTCGGTTCCGTCCGCCATCATTCAATCCCCGTTCTGATATTGCCATGCCCTAGCGCCATTTACGTGCGCGTGAAAGCCGGTTGCAATTTGCAATGATGTCAGTAAGATTTTTCCCGGTAGAGTGGAGAGTGATATGGCGCAGGCTGAAACGGTTTTAGATGTATTGATTGTAGGCGCTGGCTTATCGGGCATTGGTGCGGCGGCGCATCTGACCATGCAATGCCCCAATAAAAGCTATGCCATTGTCGAGCAGCGCGCTGACATGGGCGGTACTTGGGACCTTTTCCGGTACCCGGGCATCCGGTCTGACTCGGACATGCACACCTTGGGCTACCGCTTCAAACCATGGCTGCATGAAAAAACAATCGCTGACGGCCCATCCATCCACGAATATGTGCACGAAACGGCTGATGAATATGGCATCGCGCCGCATATCCACTTTGGGCACAAGGTGGTCTCGGCAAATTGGTCCAGCCCCGATGCGCGCTGGCATGTCACAGCGAAGGCTGTCGATGGCGGCGAGGAACGGCACTTTGCCGTGCGCTTCCTGTTCATGTGTGCAGGTTATTATGACTATGATCAGGGCTATAAGCCCGATTTTGACGGCGAAGCCGACTTTGGCGGCCAGATTGTTCACCCGCAGCATTGGCCCGAGGGGCTGGACTATAGCGGTAAGAAGGTAACGGTTATCGGTTCGGGCGCCACCGCGGTGACGATTGTGCCGGTAATGGCGCAGCAGGGTGCGCAGGTGACAATGCTTCAGCGTTCACCGACCTATATGGTCTCGCGTCCTGCAATCGACCCATTCTCCAAATTTGTCCGCAAAATCTTGCCGGAAAAGATCGCTTATGCGCTGACGCGCTGGCGCAATATTAACATGCAGCGGTTCATTTATTGGTATGCCCGCCGTAATCCTTTGAAGATGGGCGCAAAGTTGGTCAGCAAGGCGCGCGACGCGCTGCCAGCTTCAGTGGATGTTGATACCCATTTCGTACCCAAATATGGCCCATGGGAACAGCGCCTGTGTCTGATTCCAGACAGCGACATGTTCACCGCCATTAGCGAGGGCAAGGCCGAGGTCGTGACGGACCATATCGACCATTTCACCAAAACGGGTATTCAGCTGAAGTCCGGTAAGCATATTGAATCCGACATCGTGATTACTGCGACCGGTCTGAACCTTGTCACAATGGGCAAGACGGCGATCAGCGTGGACGGCGAAGCGGTCAATTTTGGCGAGCATTTCAATTATAAGGGCGTGATGTTCAACGACATTCCGAACTTCGCCAGCGTATTTGGTTATATCAACGCATCATGGACACTGAAGACCGATATCGTTGCCGATTATGTCTGCCGCTTGTTGTGGAAAATGGATGACAAAAACGCGCTTGTGGCAACCCCGCACCTTGATGATCCGGATATGCCCAAGCTGCCCTTTGTAACGGACTTTAGCTCAGGCTATTTCGCACGTAGTTTTGACACGCTGCCCAAGAACGGGGACCGCCATCCATGGCGGGTGCTGCAAAATTACACGGCTGAAAAGAAAATTCTGACCCAAGATCCTGTGGACGATGGTGTGATGGTCTTTTCGGCACCGCATTTCGCAGCATCGCATAACGAGAATGCGGAAACACTCATAGCCGCGGAATAATTGCCCGGATGGGGCCTAGTTAGGGCTCCGTATTGCGAACCGTCGCGGCAACGCGGCGGGTTTCGATGGTGGCCTCTGGCGCGATGATATGTGTGCGGTTGGGAACCACCCAAATAAGTAACGCGAGCCCGGCCAGTGCATCGAACGTCAGATAGGCGCCGGACCCTTGACGCTGTTGAATAACAGCAGCCAGTCTGGGCGCATTTTTCAAAACCCCCGACATTTCGGCAAACTGCACGCGCCTATTTCCTAAGGCAGCGGCGGACGTGCGTCGGTTGAGCGGTTGCAAGCCGATAAGCTGAATGCTGCGATCGACATAACGAACAAAAGAAAAATACGTGACATTTCTGAATTATCTCCCGTTCGCGGTCCATTGCCGCTATCGCATCGGTTATGCGTTATGACGATCTGATCCAACCTGACAACGGCCAACCGGCCACACCTATCCACATAGTCGATAAAAATGGCTTTGCGTCATGGCTTGCTGGCCAACCCGACCCTGTCCGCACGGCTGTAAAAGCACAGAAGTTTGAAGGTAGCGTAAACGACAGCGCGATACTTCCCGGCGACAAACCCGGGGAATGGTCTGTCGTCGCCGGTGTGGCGGATGCCGCCGCACTTGGGCTTTGGAACCTGGCCAAGCTATCGGACATTTTGCCCGAGGGAAGCTATCGCTTGTTGGATGCCGACGCGGGTGAAGCGATGCTTGGATGGGTGCTTGGTCAGTATCGATATCATGAATATCTCAGCGAACCGAAAATAACCGGCGCACGCGTGCTGCTCGTGCGTGAACCCGGTAAAATCCATAATATCGTGCTTCAGGCGCGCGCCACGGCGCTGGTACGCGATCTGGTCAACCGTCCGGCGGGTGACCTTGGTCCCGATGCGCTTGAGACCGAGGCAAAGCGTATCGCCAAAGCGCATAAGGCAGAAGTGACAGTGACGGTAGGCGAAGCGTTGGAAGCGGGCTTCCCGCTCATCCACGCTGTCGGCAAAGCCGCTGCGCGCGAACATGCCCCGCGGCTGATTGAGCTGGAATGGGGTGACCCGCGCCACCCACGCATCGCGATTGTAGGCAAAGGCATAACGTTCGACAGCGGTGGGCTTGATATTAAACCTGCCAGCGGCATGCGGCTTATGAAGAAGGATATGGGCGGCGCTGCCCATGCGCTTGCGCTGGCGGAGCTTATCATGGCTGCGCATTTGCCAGTCCGCTTGCATATGCTCGTCGCTGCTGCTGAAAACAGCATATCGGGCAATGCTATGCGGCCGGGCGATATCGTTAAAAGCCGCAAGGGCATTACGGTTGAAATCGACAATACTGACGCGGAAGGGCGCCTTGTGCTTGCCGACGCGTTGACCAAAGCGGTCGAGGATGCGCCCGAACTTATCGTCGATTTCGCGACGCTGACGGGCGCGGCGCGCGTTGCCTTGGGGCCTGATTTGCCGGCAATGTTCAGCAATGATGATGAAACAGCCGACGCCTTAATCGCAGCGTCAAAGGCGCAGGCTGACCCGCTGTGGCGGATGCCATTATGGGCACCGTATATGGAGCTTTTGGATAGCGATATCGCGGACATGACAAACAGCGGCGGGGCTTTTGCAGGCGCAGTAACGGCGGCGCTCTTTATGCAGAAATTCGTTCCTGACGATGTGCCTTGGGTGCATCTGGACACCTTTGCATGGCGACCGACCAATAAGCCTGGCCGGCCAAAGGGCGGCGAAGCCCTTGGATTGCGCGCCGTCTTCGGCTATCTGGCCGACAAATATCCGGCACGTTAGTGTGCTATCACATGTTAAAATTTCGGGGGCGTAAGTAGTTGGCAGACGGACACATGGGGGCGGGGAAGCGGCCCATCTATACATTGAGTGGGCACAGCCTTGTCGGCGATAAGCGCACAACGCCCATTCGCGGGGATCTTGCCGACATCAGTCTGGCCGGCAAACTGTTCGCGCCGCATTACGCCGTGCCGATGCTACGCACGGGCATTGCGCCCGTGACCGAAATTCATGCCGAGGCCCATGCCACATCCATGCCCGTTAGCGCGTTAATGCATGGTGAGGAGTTCGCCGTGCTTGATGTCGCGGGCGAATGGGCGTGGGGATATTGCCTGCACGACAATTATCTGGGCTATGTCCGCTTTGCCGAGCTTGGCGATGATTTTGACGCCACACATATCGTCAGCGCGCCTGCGACATTGCTGGTTTCCGCTCCATCGACAAAGGCGCCTGTGCTGGCGCGTTACCCCATGGGTGCGCAGTTGCTTTGCGGCAGCCCAAGCGAATGTGGCAACTATCTGGCCTGCGAGAACGGTTTTGTGCCACTGGCCCATTTGTCCGAAATCGGACGCGTTGCTGCATCACCCGCAGATTTGGCCGAACAGCTGATCGGTACGCCCTATAGCTGGGGTGGACGCAGCGGGGACGCCATTGATTGCTCGGGCCTTGTGCAATTGGTGTTCGGACTGAAGGGCCATATGCCGCCACGCGATGCCGATATGCAGCAGGCAGAATTTGGCGAAGAACTGGCCGACGGCGATGCGTTGCAGCGCGGCGATCTGGTTTTCTTCCCCGGCCATGTTGGTATCATGGCGGATGTCGAAAACATCATCCACGCCAATGGCACCGCGATGGCGGTGAGCATTGAACCGCTTGCAGATGCGGCGGCACGCTTTGCCGCGCATGATGAAGCGATTGTTGCGCGTAAGCGGGTGGCGTTGTGACCGGCAATACGGTTCTAAGAAATACCGTAACCCTGAGCAGCAGTTGCGCAGCAATTGCGTCTGTCGAAGGGTGCTTCAACGTTTGCGCTGCCGCCGATACACACCCTTCGACGGGCGCGGTCGCTGCGCGCCCGCTGCTCAGGGCTACGGTCTTATTTGAGCGGGTGATTTGAGATGACAAAGAGTATCTTCATCGACGGCGCATCGGGCACAACTGGCCTTGAAATCGCGGACCGGCTCGCTGGCCGCGCGGAATTTACGCTCATCACGCTCGATGATGACAAACGCAAAGACCCCGCTGCGAAACGCGAGGTATTGAACGACGCTGACTTTGTCATCCTGTGCTTGCCCGACGATGCCGCAAAAGAGGCGGTGGCAATGACCACCTCAGGCCATACGCGCATCATCGACGCATCGACCGCGCATCGTGTGAACCCGAACTGGGCCTACGGCTTCCCTGAATATCGCACCGGCCAGCACGAACGCATTGCCAATGCGCGCCTTGTCAGCAACCCCGGTTGCTACCCCACCGGCTTTTTGGGGCTGGTCGCACCCTTGGTCGCCGCCGGATTGATCCCCGCAGACTGGCCCTACAGCGTCAACGCCGTGTCGGGCTATTCAGGCGGCGGAAAAGCCCTCATTGAACGGTTCGAAGGCGGCGACGGCGCGGATATCGGCTTTCGCACCTATGGCCTTGACTTGAACCACAAGCATGTCGCCGAAATGCAGCAACATGCAGGGCTCGGCCTCGCCCCGATATTCTCACCCGCCGTGGTACGCGCGTTCCGTGGCATGGTGGTCGAAATACCGCTGCCCATCTCGGTCATGCCCGGCAGCGATGATCCAGACGAAATGCGTGCGGCTTTGTCGCAGCATTATACCAAATCGCCCGTCGTCAAAGTGCACCAAGATGCGCCGCCAGCGGAACTGCTAATCCGCGCCGACCAAGAACCATCCGACAGGCTTGATCTCTACGTGCTCGGCTCACCCGACGGCGCGCAAGTCCGGTTGCTGGCATTGCTCGACAATCTGGGCAAAGGCGCCAGCGGGGCGGCGGTGCAGAACCTGAACATCATGGCCGGATTGGACGAGACGATTGGGTTGCGGTTGTAAGCGCGACAATTGGATATAACACTGCGTGTGGATCTAAAACCGCGTCACCCTGAACTTGTTTCAGGGTCTTAATTTCAACAACGCTCAAAAAGTAAGATGCTGAAACGCGTTCAGCATGACGTGGTAGAGACTTCAATAAGGCGGCTGATGCCACCCCTTGGGGCTGCTCGTAAATATTTCGCAGCCGTTTTCGGTGATGCCGATGCTATGTTCGAATTGCGCGCTTAACGAACGGTCGCGCGTGACGGCCGTCCAGCCATCGTCGAGGACTTTGCCGGCTGCCTTGCCGATGTTGATCATGGGCTCAATCGTGAAGATCATGCCCGGACGCAGCTCTGGCCCAGTGCCGGGGCGGCCGACATGGACGATTTCGGGGGCATCGTGAAATAATTGGCCAAGGCCATGGCCGCAGAAGTCGCGGACGACGCCATAGCGGTGCTTTTCGGCGTGGGTCTGGATCGCGTGGCCAATGTCGCCGACGCGGTTGCCGGGCTTGGCGGCTTCGATACCGAGCATCAGGCATTCATAGGTCACGTCGACCAAGCGTTTTGCCTTTACCGGCACGTCGCCGACAAGGAACATACGGCTGGTGTCGCCGTGCCAGCCATTTAATTGCGGTGTGACGTCGATGTTGACGATGTCCCCGTCCTTCAATTTCTTGTCGGACGGAATGCCGTGGCAAATGACATGGTTGATCGAAATGCAGCAGCTGTGCGTGTAACCGCGATAGCCCAAGGTCGCTGGTACCGCGCCACCGCGCATCGTCATCTCGCGGACGATATCGTCGAGTTCCTCGGTGCTGACACCCGGCACGACATGCGGCACCAATGCATCGAGTATTTCGGCGGCAAGACGGCCGGCCTTGCGCATGCCTTCAAAGCCTTCGGCCCCGTGCAATTTGATGACCCCGTCGCGGGCCTGCATCGCCTCTTCGGGCGTAACACTTACATATTGTTCCATGCGGGCGATATAAGGCAATAATCCGCACTTTGCGAGGGGGTGAATTATGCTATCGCGTCCTTATGACAGATTCCCGCATATATACCGCAGCGCTTGTAATCATCGGCGACGAAATTCTCTCTGGCCGAACACAGGACAAAAACGTGAGCCAGATAGCGCTTTGGCTCAATATTCAGGGCATTCGCTTGCGCGAAGTGCGTGTGGTCGCTGATGACATGGATGCCATTATAGAGGCAGTGAACCTCTTGCGGGCACGCAATGACTATCTGTTCACCACCGGCGGTATTGGCCCGACGCATGATGACATTACCGTTGACGCGATTGCAGCCGCGCTCGGCGTCGATGTTGTTATTCATCCAGAGGCTAGCGCCGTCCTGCATGCTTATTATGAAACGCGCGGTGGTATCAACCCTGGCCGCCTGCGCATGGCGCGTGTGCCCGATGGCGCTGACCTTATTCCCAACAAGATGTCGGGCGCGCCCGGCATTCGCCACGGCAACATCTTCATTATGGCTGGCGTGCCGCATATCACCGCCGGAATGTTGGATGCCCTGACCGGAACATTGGAGGGCGGTGCGCCCTTGCTGTCACAACAAATCGGCTGCTGGGTGGCCGAAAGCGAAGTTGCCAAACTGCTGGGCGATACCGAAAAGCACCATGAAGGTTGCCAGATCGGCAGCTACCCGTTTTTCCGTGAAGGCAAGGTCGGGGCGAACTTCGTTGTCCGCACGACAGACGCGGATAAGCTTGCTGAATGCATCGAGGCGCTGAAACTTGGTTTGCGTGGTTTAGGTTATGATACCGTCGACGGTGGAATTTAAACGCAGGTTCGTCAGCCCGTTCATGTGCAGTCAAGCCTTCGTTCCGTTATGAGGATTGTAATGCGCAAATTCACTCAATCGCTCGCTTTGGCAGCCCTGCTGCTGTCCACCTCTGCTTACGCACAAAATGTTGCGCCTGCTGCAACGGTCGCGGCAAAGGCGGCCAAAGTTCCGTGGCTGTATGAAGGCAGCGACGTACCTGTTGACGACAGCTGGACCTTTGGCGTTTTGCCCAATGGGCTGCGCTATGCGGTGAAGAAAAATGATGTGCCTGCGGGGCAGGTTTCCATTCGCGTGCGGATCGATGCCGGCGCGCTGCATGAAAATAACGACGAGCAAGGCTTCGCCCATCTCATCGAGCATCTTTCTTTCCGTGGATCGACCTTTGTTCCCGATGGCGAGGCAAAGCGCATTTGGCAAAGGTTCGGCGTCACTTTTGGCAGCGACAGCAATGCGCAAACAACCCCGACGCAGACGGTCTACAAGCTCGACCTGCCCAATGCGACGCCCGAAAAGCTAGACGAGTCGGTCAAAATCATTTCGGGCATGATCCGCAATCCGCGTATCTCGCCCAATGCCTTATATGCCGAACGCGCCATCGTGCTTGCGGAGCTGCGCGAAAATAGCGGCGCGCAGATGGTGTATAGCGACGCCCTGCGCCAGCACGCGTTTCAGGGTCAGCGGCTGGCAAACCGGTCGACGATCGGCACGCCTGAAACATTGCAGGCGTCTGATGCCTTACGTCTGAGTGCATTTCATGACCGTTGGTATCGGCCCGAAAATGCAGTCGTCGTGATGGCTGGTGATATGGAACCTGCGCAGCTCGCCAATCTGGTGCAGAAATATTTCAACGACTGGAGAGGGAAGGGCGCCCGCGCGCCTGAGCCTGCCTTTGGCGACCCAACACCGCAGGGCACCCCGACGCGCGTGCTGATTGAGCCAACATTGCCCACCACCGTCAGCATTGCGTATCTGCGCCCGTGGCGGAAGGTGGATGACACTATTGCGTATAACGAGCAGTTATTGATTGACGCCCTTGCGCTTCAGATCATCAACCGCAGGCTTGAGGTGCAGGCGCGCAGTGGCGGCAATTATCTGTTCGCTGAAATCGCGCAGGAAGATATTTCGCGCACCGCGGACGCGACTTTGGTGTCTGTCACCCCCGTTGGCGACAAATGGGAAGCAGCAACGCGCGACGTGCGCGCAGTTATCGCCGACGCCATTGCCACGCCACCATCGGTTGCGGATATCGAACGTGAAAAAACGCTTTTCGGAAATGCGTTGCGCACAATGCTCGACAGCTATCCGTTTGAAGCCGCCGCGAAGCAAGCGGACGATATCGTCAATGCCGTGGATATTCGGGAAACGGTGGCCGCGCCCAAAACGGTCGTTCAGGTGTTTGAGGGTATGAAGGACAAGTTTACGCCGCAGCGGCTGCTGGCATCGACCCAAAAGTTGTTCACGGCCGATGCAACACGGTTGATGCTGTCTTCACCCGTGCCGATAGCGGACGCAGACAATCGTGCGCTTGCCGCCTTAAATGCAGCCGTGTCGGCGAATACGACGGCGCGTTTATCCGAAAATACCCTTGGCTTTGCGGCGCTGCCGAAGTTGGGCGCACCCGGCAAGATGGTGAGCGAGGAGACAATATCACGGTTGGAGATGACCCGGCTTGAACTGTCCAACGGCGTGCGGGCGTTGCTGTATCCGAACAAGGCCGAAAGCGACCAGATTCGCGTGCTCGTCCGTTTTGGCCGCGGCTACCAAGCCGTTACCCCTGACAATGGCAGCTTGCTGTGGGCAGGGCCGATTGTTTTGCCGGAAAATGGCATTGGCAAACTCAAGCGCACCGAAATTGACCAGATGGTCAATGGGCGGCGGATTGAACTCAAATTCTCCATTGATGATGATGCGTTCCAATTTGGCGCAAATACCCGGCCTGACGACCTTGCGGATCAATTGACGTTAATCGCCACAAAGATCGAGCATCCCGGTTGGGACCCGGCGCCCGTTGAACGGGCAAAGGCACTCGCGACGTCGGGTTATGCGAGTTTCGAAATGTCGGCGACCTCGGTGTTGCAACGTGATTTGGAATATCTGCTACGCAACAATGACCCACGCTGGAAAGCCGCGGCACCGGCGGATGTTGCGAAAGTCGATGCAGCCAAGTTCGAAGCATATTGGAAGCCACTGATGGCGCAGGGACCCGTTGAGGTTCTTCTCTTTGGGGACTTCGACAAGGCCGCGGCGGTTGCGGCGTTGGAAAAAAGCTTTGGTGCTTTGTCGCCGCGCGTGCCTATGCCCGTCGCGGCAGCCGCGCGCGATGTCCGTTTCCCAGCGCCGACCGCGACCCCCATAAAGCTGACGCATCGCGGCGCTGGTGATCAGGCGGCGGCGGTGATGGCATGGCCCACCGGCGGCGGGATTGCCGGCATCAGCGAAGGACGGCAGCTGGAAACATTAGCAGCAATTTTCCGTGACCGCCTGTTTGAGAAATTCCGTGCGGAGCAGGCCGCAAGCTACAGTCCCGACATGGCGGCCAATTGGCCCATCAATTTCAACAGCGGTGGATATTTGATGGCCTATACGCAGGTCAAACCAACCGACGTGGACCGTTTTTTTGCATTCGCGGATTCGGTTGCGGCGGATTTGATCGCTAATCCTGTGAGCGCCGATGAACTGCAGCGTGCGGTCGAGCCGACCAAGCAAGCCATTGAGCGCGCCGCGTCAGGCAACACATTTTGGCTCAACCAGCTCAAGGGGTCGACATATGATCCTGAACGCTTCGCTGCATTGGGGACGCTTTACAGTGATTATAACAGCGTGACGCCCGAGATATTACAAGCACTGGCAAAGCGCTATTTCGTCAAGGACAAGGCGTGGAAGCTTGTGGTTGCACCGCAGTCTGCGAATGCAGACGCCCCAAATTCGCGCTGACGCTCCTTTTGTCCTTACAATCCGCTTAGGCGGACAGCGTCAAAGCACATATTTGGATAGGTCGGTGTCTTTTGCGATGCCCGATAGCTGCTTGTGCACATAGTCCGCATCGATCAGTATTACGTCACCCTTGCGGTCTTCGGCATCGAAGCTGATATCTTCCAGCAGCTTTTCCATAACCGTTTGCAGCCGCCGTGCGCCGATATTTTCAACCGTCGAGTTCACATCCACCGCAATGCGCGCGATGGCATCAATCGCATCGTCGCTAAATTCGAGCGTGACCTCTTCAGTCGCCAGTAACGCTGTATATTGCTGCGGCAAATTGGCGCGGGTTTCCGAGAGGATACGAACGAAATCGGCATGCTCCAATGCGCGCAATTCAACACGGATGGGCAGACGACCCTGCAGTTCAGGCAGCATGTCGCTAGGCTTTGAAATGTGGAACGCGCCTGATGCGATAAACAGCACATGGTCGGTTTTCATGGGGCCATATTTGGTCGCCACGGTCGTGCCTTCGATCAATGGCAGCAGGTCGCGCTGGACGCCTTCACGGCTGACTGAACCGCCGCGCACATCCGACACGGCAATCTTGTCGATCTCGTCCAGAAAGACGATCCCATTGGCTTCCGCGTCCGCCAAAGCTGCGCGGTTGACGTCGTCTTGGTCAAGACGCTTTTCGGATTCTTCCTCGACCAGCTTGTTCCAAGCGTCGGGGACCTTCATTTTGCGGCGTTTCAGATTGTCTTTGCCAAAGGCTTTGCCCATCATTTCGCCAAGGTTGATCATGCCGACATTGCCGCCCAGGCCTGGAATTTCCATCGGCGTGGTTGGGCTATCAGATACTTCAATCTCGATTTCGACATCGTCCATGTGGCGGTCACGAATGCGCTGACGAAATGCTTCGCGCGTGGCTTCGCTGGCGGTATCGCCCGCCAATGGCTTCAGAATCCGTTCCATCGCTGCGGCTTCGGCGGCCTCACGCACATGTTCGCGGCGGCGTTCTTTCTCAAGACGGACGGCCTCTTCAGCGAGGTCACGGGCGATCTGCTCAACGTCCCGACCGACATAGCCAACTTCGGTGAACTTGGTCGCTTCGACCTTGATAAACGGCGCATCCGCAAGCTTGGCGAGACGACGCGATATCTCGGTCTTGCCGCAACCCGTGGGGCCAATCATCAGGATGTTTTTGGGCGTCACTTCATCGCGCAAATCTGCGCCAAGACGCTGGCGGCGCCAGCGATTGCGCAGCGCCACCGCGACCGCACGTTTCGCGTCGGCCTGGCCAATAATATGTTCGTCAAGAGCAGCCACAATGGCTTTGGGTGTCAGAGCGTTTTTCATTACTGCCTAAATGGGAAGTTGCTGGAACCGTTCAAGTGACGGCCGGTTTATGCGGCGCTGTCCAACGTCTCAACGGTCAGCTGATCGTTGGTGTACACGCAGATTTCAGCGGCGGTTTTCATGGCATGACGCGCCATTTTATCGGCATCTGCCTCATAATCCGCAAGCGCCCGTGCCGCTGACAAGGCGTAATTACCACCAGACCCAATCGCCGCGATGCCATCATTGGGCTCAAGCACATCGCCATTGCCTGTCAGGATCAATGTCACGTCTTTGTCCGCGACAATCATCATGGCTTCCAAATTGCGCAGATATTTATCGGTGCGCCAATCTTTGGCCAATTCCACCGCAGCGCGCATCAATTGACCGCGATGCTGCTCCAGCTTGCGCTCAAGTCGTTCAAACAGTGTGAACGCATCGGCGGTCGCGCCGGCAAAGCCACCAATGACGGATCCGTCATGCAGCTGACGGACCTTCTTGGCATTGGGCTTCATGACCGTTTGGCCCATGGAGACTTGGCCATCACCAGCGATGACGACTTTGCCGTTTTTGCGCACAGACAATATGGTGGTGCCGTACCAAGTGGACGGATTTCCGTGAGAGTGATTTTCCATTTTTTGGATATGGGTCGATTGACGCCAAAGCGCAAGAGAGGGCTTAGGCGCTTTGAATATCTGTCAGGCGGCGTTCCCATGCGAGCGCGTGCTGGACGATTTGGTCCAGATTGTCATAGCGCGGTTCCCATCCAAAGCGATCCTTGATCGCTTT
>NZ_JBILAF010000117.1:0-6166 GCF_044354325.1 Sphingorhabdus sp.
GGAAATCACGCGATATCCGTCTTATTGGATAGCCATGTCATTTTTTAAAGATGTCTCGCTGCGCAATGCGGGCACAGATCTAATCAGCTTTTTCCGCACAACGGGCACGCATAGTCCGTGGTTGTTTCTGGCTGCCTGCGTGCCGACGGCGATTATCATCTACACATTCTATATCGATACGCTTGAAAAGGCGAAGCCGCCGCCACCCACAGTGACCTATTTCGAAAGCTGGCCTGCGACACGCACAATCGAGGAATCGAAAGCGGCGATCGCTGAATATCAAAAGCGAAAAGACGAAATGCGCGCCCGCGAGAAAGAGGCATATAAGGCATTCGGTCGTGCGGTCGGGATGGACGTGGAAGAAATTGAGCGCGAGGCCCAGCTTGAGCGCGCGCAAAAAGAGGCACAAGCCAAAGACGCTGCCGCGGGAGCAAAACAATAGCCACCGCTGATCACCGCTTCATGGCCGCAGCTTTGGCGCTGGCCGAACGTGGCGTTGGCCAGACGGGGCTGAACCCGTCGGTCGGCTGTATCATTGTCAAAGAAGGCATCGTCGTTGGACGCGGCTGGACTCAAGAGGGGGGCCGTCCCCATGCAGAAGCCATGGCGCTGGCGCAGGCCGGTTCTGCAGCGCAAGGCAGCGTTATTTACGTCACGCTTGAGCCCTGTGCGCATCAATCCGACCGTGGCCCGGCGTGCGCCCTATTGCTGATGGATGCCCGGCCAGCACGCGTGGTGGTTGCGCTGCAGGACCCCGATCCTCGGACCGCGGGTGCAGGCATCAAGGCGCTCATGGCCGCGGGCATAGCCGTAGTGACTGGCGTCATGGCGTCCGAAGCGCGCACAAGCCTCTCCGGATTTATGTGTCGCATGCAGCGGCGGCGGCCATTTGTAACGTTAAAAATCGCGACATCGCTGGATGGTCAAATCGCGATGGCCGATGGCAGCAGCCGTTGGATTACGGGGGGTATCGCGCGCGCGCATAGCCATATTGAACGTGCGCGGACGGATGCCATTTTGGTCGGATCGGGCACCGTAAAGGCAGACGCGCCACAATTGAACGTGCGGCTGACGGGACTAGAACACCGGTCGCCGCGCAAGGTCGTGCTGGGCAGCGGTGATGCCCCCGACGGGTGGGAAGTTATTTCTGCGCCAGTGGACATCGCAAAGCTGGATTGTAATAATGTGATGGTGGAAGGCGGCGCTGCAACAGCCACGGCTTTTTTAAAAGCTGGGTTGGTTGACCGGCTGTTATTGTACCGCGCACCCATTTTCATCGGCGCGGGCAAGGCCTGCCTTGGCGACATTGGATTGGGGCAGCTGGCCGACGCGCATGGACTTTGGCAGCTGTGCGATTCCCGCAGTCTTGGCAAAGACCGTCTCGAAGTCTACGAACGCGCCAATTAAAGAGGCAAAATATATATGTTCACAGGTATCATCACGGACGTTGGCAATATTCGTTCATCCGAACAGCGGGGCGATTTGCGCCTTGTCATTGATTGCGCATATGACATGGACACGGTCGCCATCGGCGCATCTATCGCCTGTTCGGGCGTGTGCCTGACCGTTGTTGATAAGGGCGAAGGCTGGTTCGCAATCGATGCGTCTGCCGAAACCGTTTCACGTACCCCAGCGGGCATGTGGGAAGCAGGGACCCAGCTGAACCTGGAACGCGCGTTGAAGGTCGGCGATGAATTGGGCGGGCATATTGTCACTGGCCATGTCGACGGCGTCGGGCATATTGTTGGCAGCGAAACCGTGGGCGACAGCTGGAAAGTCACCGTCGCCGCACCGGGCAGCCTTGCGCCGTATATCGCGGCCAAAGGATCTATAACGGTTGATGGCGTGTCGCTGACCGTCAATGACATTGCCGATCAGGCCGATGGTTCGGCGCATTTCATGCTGAACATCATTCCACACACGGCGCAGATGACGACATTAGGGACGCTGGGTGCCGGGCGGCAGGTCAACCTAGAGATTGATGTGCTCGCCCGGTACTTGAAACGCATGGAAGATATGCGCGCCCGTTAAAAGGGCAGCCAACGCTGCTTTTTGGAAAAGCGCATATATCCGACATTGGCGCCCAACCGCAGTCCGGCGCCTACCCTGATGGGAATGAGCACGACATCGCCGCGGCGCAGATAGCTCGCATTAAAACCACCGCCGAGATATGCGACGCCTTCACCGGCGGGATAGCGTTTGTAGATGTCTTCGGTGTCGTACAGATTATATACAAGCACAAATGTGCTACCCGCATTTGCGCCAGCATCGGGGCCAATTGACGGGCCAGTCCAATAGACTGGCTTTTGGCCCTCAACTTTGTGGTTCAGCGTGCCGGAACCGTAACGAAGGCCAACGACAAACGCGCCGCCACCCTCGCGGCCAACGATATAGCCATTTGGCCGACCCTGCTTTTTCAGAATGTCCTCAATCATTTTGCCAAGACCTTGGGCACCCTTGCCAAAAACGCCTTCGGCAGCGCCGATCAAATCATCTTCCTGATAGGTGGCTTCGGTCGGGATGGCGGGAGACGCGGACGACGTTTCCGGTAGTACTGCAGGGGCCTCTGTCGGAACGCCATCCTGAACAGTTGGGGCGACATTCTCTGACGGGGCTGCGGTCGCGGCCTGCGGCGGAGTCCCAAGGTCTGAATCGATGACATCATTGGGATCGACGGTGTTAATCTGCGCCATCGCCGGCGAAGCGACAAGTGCGCCGGCCGCGAGCAGCATTAGCAAATGATGTATTGACCGTTTCAGACCCCGATTTACTGCTAACATGCGTATCCCACCCTTTTAAAATCAAGCAACACTCTATGTATCCTCTAGATGAGCGCATGATGAACGACCGACAATGCGAGTTCAGTGCGCGCCAGAGCGATCCTATTTCGTTAATTTTCTTCTTATAGCATGCCCGTGTCAATAACCATTGCAGCCAAATGCATGCAACGCTATAGGCCGCCCATGCCAAACGCGCTGGAGACGTGGGTGAGTGGCTGAAACCAACGGTTTGCTAAACCGTCGTACTGGTAAATCCGGTACCGAGGGTTCGAATCCCTCCGTCTCCGCCACGGCAATTTCACACCATCGCAGGGTTTCAACATCGGCAATGATTGCCGGAACCAATTTCGTGCTGCAGGCCCCAGGCGGCAGCAACCAGCTTGGCGCAGAATGCACGCTCCGCGCAGTCAATATCAGCAAGCGTTAATGTGAAAAATAGAGCTTGGTCAGGAGGGTATCCGACCAAGCTCTTAAGGAGAGGGCGCCCCTCCTTAAGTGAGAAGCCCTCGGGTCGCGGGACCCATATAGGCTTCATTTTTTCCTTCGCGTGTGACGCAGGTCACGCTTTGGCAGCGGCAACCTTGTCCTGCGTTTTGGTGTCGAAGTCGCTTGCGTCATGCCGCTCATGCAGCTGGCTGGCGGGGTCACCCATCACGCGATTGACCATGCGTCCACGCTTCACAGCGGGCCGTTCGGCGATGAGGTCAGTCCAGCGAATCACGTTCTTATATTCATGTACAGACAGAAACGCGCCTGCGTCGTAAATCAGCCCTTTGACGAGCGCGCCATACCATGGCCAAATCGCCATATCGGCGATGCTGTATTCGTCGCCAGCCACATAGGAGCGGTCGGCAAGGTTGCGGTCCAGCACGTCCAGCTGCCGCTTCACCTCCATCGCGAATCGGTCGATGGCATATTCAAATTTGAACGGCGCATACGCATAAAAATGGCCAAAACCGCCGCCGAGATAGGGCGCGCTGCCCATTTGCCACATCAGCCAGTTGATCGTTTCCGTCCGCGCGTGATGCTCGGTCGGTAGGAACGCGCCGAACTTTTCAGCAAGATATAAAAGGATCGACCCCGATTCAAAAACGCGCGTGGGCTCCGGCGTTGAATGGTCGAACAATGCTGGAATTTTGGAATTGGGATTGGCTTCGACAAAGCCGCTCGAAAACTGGTTGCCGTCGCGGATACTGACAAGCCACGCGTCATATTCCGCGCCTATATGGCCAAGCGCGAGCAACTCCTCAAGCATGACAGTCACTTTCACGCCATTGGGCGTGGCAAGCGAATAAAGTTGCATCGGATGCTTGCCGACGGGGCGGTCCTTGTCATGCGTCGCGCCGGCGATAGGCCGGTTGATATTTGCAAACTGGCCCCCGTTTTCGGTATTCCATTCCCAGACCTTAGCTGGCGTGTAATCGGAAAAAGTCTGGGTCATGGATGTGGCTTTCCTTCGGTGAAATCATCGGGTGTCGGTAGATAGGCCGGGCTTATGATAAGGGCGCGCAAGCCTCATGGGCCCAAGCCAGCGCGTCGCCGTCTAGTTGTGGCGCGATAATCGACAATACCTTGGCATGGTAATCATTCCACCAGCGCAGTTCCTCGCCGCTGAGCAAGCCGACATCCACCAACGTCTTGTCAATGGGTGCGAAGGTGAGCGTTTCGAAACCGAAATAGCGGCCTTCCGCACCGGCGATTTCACGTTCTTCGACCAGCACCAGATTTTCGATGCGGATGCCATATTCGCCGGCTTTGTAATAGCCAGGCTCGTTGGACAGGAACATGCCCGCTTGCAAAGGTTCGTCTGTTCCAGCCTGTCCGCCAGAGAATTTCCCAATACGTTGCGGCCCTTCATGCACAGCAAGGAAGCTGCCGACGCCGTGGCCCGTGCCATGGGCGTAATCAAGGCCAGCTTGCCAGAGTGCGGCCCGCGCCATCGTGTCGAGTTGCGCGCCGCGCGTGCCTTCGGGGAATACCGCCACCGCAAGCGCGATGTGGCCCTTGAGCACACGGGTGAAACGGTCTTTCATTTCCGCTGTTGGGTGTCCGGGCCCGACCCAGATCGTGCGGGTTACGTCCGTGGTGCCATCCAGATACTGCCCGCCGCTATCGACCAGATAGATGCTGTTGGGTTCAATCGCCCGGTTGCTCGCCTCGTCGACTTTGTAATGGCAATGCGCGCCATTGGGACCCGTGGCTGAAATCGTGTCAAACGACAGATCGTGCAGCATGCCGGTATCTTGGCGGAAGGATTTCAACCGCGCCGCAGCCGACAATTCGTCCAGCCCGCCCTTATGCGCCGTTTCGCCCATCCAATGCAGGAAGCGGCTAAGCGCTGCACCGTCACGCGCCTGCGCCGCACGATGGCCGGCTTGCTCGACATGGTTTTTGACGGCCTTTGGCAAAATGGTTGGGTCACGCGCTTCGACGATCGTTGCGCCGCCATCCTTCAGTGCGCCGAATATTGCCGCAACGGCACGATCGGGATCCACGGCGATGCGCTTGCCGTTCATGGCTTTCAATGCAGGGACAAACTCCTCCGGGGTGCGCAAGCACACGGCATTGCCCAAATGCGCGCGGACGTCATCGCCGACCTTTTCCGGGGCGACAAACAGGTCTGCCGTGCCATCGGCATGGGCGAGCACAAAGCTGAGCGCGACGGGCGTATTCGCCACATCGGAGCCACGGACATTCAGGAGCCATGCCACCGAATCGAGTGCAGAAATCACCGTGCTGTCCAAACCATTGGCCGTCAGCCATTCGGCAACCGCTGCGCGTTTCTCGGCGCTGCTTTGTCCGGCATAACGGTCGTCATGGGCCATGAGCTTGGCGTCGCTTTTGCCGGGCTGGTCCGCCCAAACGGCATCAATTGGGTTGCTTTTGACCGCGACCAATTCCGCGCCTTTGGCTTTCAACGCCACGGTCGCGCTTTCGACCCAACCCTTGGTGTGCACCCATGCGTCATAACCGATGCGCGCGCCTGCGGGGGTATGTTCTTTCAACCAATCAGAAATGCTCGTTTGCGGCACACCGACATATTGCCAGTTGTTGCCGTCCACCTGCTCACGCACCTGAAGCGTGTAGCGCCCGTCGGTGAAAATAGCCGCTTCTTCCGACAGAACCACAGCAGAACCTGCCGACCCGCCAAAGCCAGTCAGCCAGCCAAGACGTTGCGCATAGTCCCCGACATATTCGGACATATGTTCATCACAAATCGGAACGACGAATCCGTCGAGCTGATCTTTTTTCAATTGGACGCGCAAGGCATTAAGGCGGGCTTCGTAGGTAGACATCTTGGACTTCCGTTCATATGGTTGTGCAGACCATATAAGCGAGGAAGTCTTCTCATGAAAGCATTGCTCCCACTCATTGTTGCGATTGCT
>NZ_JBILAF010000049.1:0-14536 GCF_044354325.1 Sphingorhabdus sp.
AAACCGCCGGTGAAATTAAGCCCCCCGTTGCTGAAAAGCGCCCGCACAGTGCCATGTGGCACGGGGTTATAATTACCGATGATTATCATTGGCTGCGCGATTCGGGTTATCCGACGATCGATGATAAAGAGATACTCGCGCATCTGAATGCCGAGAACGCTTATTTCGAAGCGCAGATGGCGCCGCAAGCGCAGCTGACCGAAACCATCTTTCAGGAAATGAAAGGCCGCGTCAAAGAAGACGACAGCTCGGTCCCGCAAAAGGATGGCGACTATATCTATTGGTCAAAATTCGAAGAAGGCGCGCAATATCGCAAGCATTATCGCAAGGCGGTTGCCGGCGGTGCCGATCAGCTCATCCTCGACGAAAATATACTCGCCAAGGGCAAAGCCTATTTCCGCCTTGGTGCCGCAGAGATCAGCCCCGATGGCAAAATATTGGCGTACGCCTACGACGATAACGGGTCGGAACGGTTTGACCTGCATTTCCGCAATCTGGAAACCGGCGAAAAATTGCGCGACATCATCCCGGGTACATTGTCGGGCATTGTCTGGTCATCGGACAGCAAAGGCGTTGTCTATGGCCTTGCCAATGAAAACTGGCGCACCGACAATGCATGGTACCACCGGCTGGGTGAAGATCTGACCAAAGCGAAGCTGCTGTATAAAGAACAGGACATCGGTTTCGGCGTTGGTGTCGGCTTGACCGCCCAAGAGGATTGGATTGTCATTGGTACGGGCGACAATGTGACGAGCGAAGTGCGGCTGGTTCCAGCAAGCGACCCCACCGCAACACCGATCATGGTGTCCCCGCGCAAGACGGGACGCCAATATAGCGTCGATGTCCGCGATGGCATGCTGTATGTTTTGACCAACGATGATCATGTGAACTTCCGCGTCGCGACCGCCACCATGAAGGCGCCGGGCGATTGGAAAACGCTGATTGCCGGGTCTGACCGCCATTATTTGACGGGGCTGTCGCTGTTCAAAAATTTCTACGTCACCGAAGGCCGCATCGATGGCCTCGATCAAGTTGAAATCCGCGATTATGCGGATGCCAACAAGGTGCAGCCAATCAAATTTCCTGAGGCCAGCTATGATGCCGGCCTTGGCGATAACCCCGAATATGATGTGACGAAGCTGCGGTTGGGTTATGAATCGATGGTTACGCCCGACACGGTGTTTGATTATCATCTGGCCGATGGCCGCTTGGAAACATTGAAGGTTCAGGAAATCCCCAGCGGATATGATCCTGCGCAATATGTGACCGAACGCGTGATGATCACGGCGCGCGATGGTGCCAAGGTGCCGGTCTCCATCCTGACCAAAAAGGGTTTCAAAAAAGACGGCAGCCAGCCGCTGCATCTCTATGCTTATGGCGCCTATGGTTACGCGATGCCGCCGGGCTTTAGCGCCAACCGGCTGTCGATGGTCGATCGCGGCTTTGCCTATGCCATCGCGCATATTCGCGGCGGCGATGACCTTGGCTATCAATGGTATTTGGACGGCAAACTGACCAAGCGGACCAACACGTTCAACGACTTTGTTGATGCGGCGAAAGGCCTGATCGATTTGGGCTTTACCGGCAAAGGCAAGGTTACCGCAAGCGGCGGTTCCGCTGGCGGTGAATTGATGGGCGCGGTGGTCAATCAGGCACCTGAATTGTTTGGCGCCGTCGTCAGCCATGTGGCCTTTGTCGATGTGCTCAACACCATGCTCGACAAGGATCTGCCCCTGACGCCGGGCGAATGGCCCGAATGGGGCAACCCAATCACCGACAAGGCCGCGTTCGACTATATCCGCAGCTACAGCCCGTATGACAATGTCGCGGCAAAGGCTTACCCGCCAATGCTCTGGACCGCTGGATTGAATGATCCGCGCGTGACCTATTGGGAACCTGCGAAGATGGTCGCCAAGCTGCGCGATATGAAGACCGACGACAATGTGCTGCTGCTCAAAACCAACATGGGCGCTGGCCATGGCGGCAAGTCGGGTCGATTTGAACGCTTGCGCGAAAATGCCGAAGAGGCGGCGTTCATCATTTGGCAAATGGGGATGGCATCATCACAAAAGTGATCTCTTTCACCCGCATATTTACCGCGCAACCAGATGACATTGACGAGCTTGGCCATGTCAACAACGCCGTCTGGGTGCGGTGGATTCAGGATATGGCGACATCGCATTGGCAGGCGGTTGCCGCGCCTGAACATATCGCCGCCTATTTCTGGGTCGTGACCCGGCATGAAATTGATTACCGCGGCAATGTCGGCCCCGGCGAAAGCGTTACCGCCAATACTTGGATTGAACGCGAACCAAAGGGTGCGCAATTTGACCGGCGTGTGGATTTTGTTGATGCCGCGGGCAAGGTCATTGTGCGGGCAAATACGACTTGGGCGATGATTGATAAAGCGACTGGCCGATTGGTACGCGTGCGGCCCGAGGTGTCAGCGCCGTTTATGGGCGTCCATCATTAGGTCCTGACCCTAGGTAGCCCGGGGCATGATATGCCGGAATATCGATAGAACGATAGGCGCGTTAAAAATCGACCGCCACGCCCTTCAATTCCCAATCGCCATAACGCACGGGGTCCAGTCTTTCTGCATCTGGTTCGGGTTCGCGATCAACCGCTTTCGGTGCCGGCACGGGCGGGCTTTTCGACAAATAATCGGGTGCTTTGACATGTGAAGGGCGCGTGCCCATGAAGCTTCTCCTTCGAAAGCGCGTTCGGTTAACCCCTACATCGGTGCAGATGCACAAGTTTGCAAGTTGAAGCTTGGCGATGGCGTGACATCGAACCGCTCTTCCCTTGTTTGGCGCAGACGCCTAGTGCGCTGTGCATGACTGAAGAAATTTCCGGACTTCCGACCCGCCGCGCCGCATTACGGTTGCTTGATACCGTCATGCGCATGGGCACACCGTTGGATCAAGCGACGGCAAATGCGACCAAAGGGCTGTCGCCGCCGGACCGCGCACTCGCCATCGCGATTGCGCAAGAAACGCTGCGCTGGTCGGTTGATCTCGATCAGTTGATTGACAGCAAAACCAAACAGCCGCTGCCGGATGATGCCAAGGCACGCATGGTATTGCGGCTGGCGCTGGCGCAAATATTGCGGCTGGGCACACCCGCCCATGCCGCAATTGCGACGGCGCTTCCGCTGGTTGATGGCGGACCACGGCGACTGGTGCATGGCGTATTGGGGTCGCTCTTGCGCGCCGAAGCCACGCTGCCCGATCTGCCGTCGCTGCCAGAGGCAGTGATGATGCGCTGGCATCCGGTATGGGGCGACGAAATGATTGCCGGCGCACAGGCCGCATTGTCAGAACCGCCGCCGCTTGATCTTGCCTTGCGCGATGCGACGGCCACGCAGGCCTGGGCAGAGGGGCTCGGCGGCGTCAGCCTGATGCCCGGTCATGTCCGCTTACCGCGCGGAACCGCCATCGAAGAATTGGACGGCTATGACGAAGGCGCATGGTGGGTGCAGGATCTCGCCGCCAGTCTTCCAGCGCGCTTGCTGGGCAACGGGCAGGGCAAAAGGGCGCTCGATTTATGTGCGGCCCCCGGCGGCAAGACCATGCAGCTTTCGGCCGCGGGTTTTACCGTGACCGCGCTGGATAACAGTGCCCGGCGCATGGACCGTCTGATGGCCAATCTGGAACGCACGCAATTAAATGCAGAACGCGTGAATGCGGACGTCATGGATTGGAAACCGGCGCAGTTATTTGATGCCATATTGCTGGATGCGCCGTGCAGTGCGACGGGCACGATGCGGCGCCACCCCGATGTGTTGCAGCGCATTGACCTGAAAGCCATCAACAATCTGGCGGCGATCCAAAGCGCCATGCTGGACCGTGCGGCGCAATGGCTGAAGCCCGGTGGCACCTTGGTCTTTGCGACCTGCTCGCTTGAACCGCATGAGGGCGAGGCGCAGGCAGAGGCGTTTCTGGCACGGCAGCCGGAATATACGACGAAGCCTGTAACAGCTGACGAGTTGCCCATTGGGGTTACTGCAAACGCGCAAGGACATGTCCGGACGATGCCGCCCATGCTGGCCGAACAAGGCGGCTTGGACGGATTTTTCGTGGCGCGGTTCTTGCGGGCTGGTTAAGGTACAAAAAACACCGAAGCCCTGAGCCGTCAGCGCGCAAGCGCTGGCGAAAAGTCGAAGGGCGGCTATCGTTCGCAAAGCGCCCTTCGACGGACGCACCCGCTACGCGGATGCTGCTCAGGGCTACGCTATGATCGGAGGGGAAGACATTGACAGCGCCAACACTTGTAACCGAACGCCTCTCCATCGAACCCATGACGCGCGCGCATTGGGAAGATTATGCGGCGGCGTGGGCTGACCCGCGTATGACGGCGTTTATTGGCGGCGAGCCGCGCAGCCGCAATACAAGCTGGATGAAAATGCTTCAGGGCATCGGCATGTGGTCGCTGTTCGGCTATGGCTATTGGGCCTTTGTCGAGCGCGAGAGCGGACGCTTTGTCGGCAATGGCGGGCTGGCGCAATTTGAACGCGGCATCAGCGATCTTGAAGGCTTTCCCGAAGCTGGCTGGGCGTTTACGCCCGATGCCTGGGGCAAGGGTTACGCGACCGAGGCGATGACCGCGATACTTGGTTGGGCAGACGCAACGAACTTGGGCGAAATCCGCTGCATCATCGACCGTGGCAACGCAGCTTCGCATAATGTCGCAGCGAAGCTTGGCTTCACCAAATTTGCGGAGTCGCATGATGTGATCGGTGACCTGTTCGTTTACCGCCGTGAGCCGCGCCAAAGCGTGCGATAAGCTGTGTATAACGCGGTCCGTTCGCTTGCCCATGCGCGGTCCAGCGTCTAAACGCAAAATATGACCAGCCCTGTTCGCATTGCGCCATCGATTTTGTCCGCTGACTTTGCCCGATTAGGAGAAGAAGTGCGGGCCATTGATGCCGCCGGATGTGACTGGATTCATGTTGATGTTATGGACGGACATTTTGTCCCCAACATCACCATTGGCCCTGCGGTGGTAAAGGCGCTTCGCCCACACAGCGCAAAGCCGTTTGATGTGCATTTGATGATTTCGCCGGTCGACCAATATGTGCAGGATTTTGCAGAGGCTGGCGCGGATATCATTTCATTCCATCCCGAAGCCGGGCCGCACCCGCATCGCACCGTGCAGCTGATCAAGTCGCTGGGTAAAATGGCGGGTATCGTGCTCAATCCGCACACGCCGGCCAAAATGCTGGATTATCTTATCGAGGACATCGACCTTGTGCTGGTGATGAGCGTCAACCCCGGTTTTGGTGGCCAGAGCTTCATTTCAAGCCAGCTGCGCAAAATTGAAGCCATTCGCAAGATGATTGACAAAACAGGCCGCGATATCCGGTTGGAAGTTGATGGCGGCATCACAACGCAAACGGCGCCACTGGCGATTTCGGCAGGGGCGGACACGTTGGTTGCTGGAACCGCGACTTTCAAGGGTGGCGCGGGCCAATATGCGGCCAATATTTTGGCGCTGAGGGGTGAATGACTGACGGCGATGAAGGCGACAATGGGCAACGGCAAACGGCGTTGATTGTCAGGCCCCAAGGCGCGGGCCAAAATCTTCTCGAGCGGCTTTCTCTCGAATTTTACAAATTAACATGGCGCACGCCGCTGCATAGCGGCAGGCTCATGGGCAAGGTTCCCATGCGCTTGCTTGCGGTGCCGAACGATCCGCTAAAAGGCCATGCCGGGCGCGGGCAGGCGCTGCGCATGGGCAAATTCCATTATCAGGGTTTTGAACAGGCGTTCGACGGGTTGGATTATGACAAGCTCGCGCTTCAGCCGTCGCTGACCGACTATATTCACCGATTTGACTGGCTGCGTGATTTGTCCGCGGCGACCAATCGCGGCGAAGGTGCACCGGTCGCAGCACAGATTGCCGATGCATGGTTGCTGGCCAATGGCATGAAAACGCGCGAGCCGGCATGGCGCGTCGACAATTGTGCGTGGCGCTTAATGAACATGGCAGCGGGATCGCCGTTTCTGCTCAGCAGTGCGGACCCCATTTACCGTGCGCGCGTCATCAATCATTTCGCCCGGGTTGCGCGCCATCTCGATCAAACAGCCCCGCGTGCACAAAGCCACTTCGGCAAGACTGTGGGCTGGGCGGGCGTCGTCGCGGCATCGCTTTTGTTGCCAGAGGGCAAGGTGCGCCGCGCCGTTGGCGAGAACGGCTTGGCTGAATCGCTGCGGGCGACCATTTTCCCCGACGGCGGCGTGGTGTCGCGCTCACCTGTTCAGCTGATGGAATTGATCGGCCTGCTCAGCCTGCTCAAGCAATGCTATGCGGCGCGCAGCGAGATGGTGCCTATATTCCTGCTCGAAGCACTCGGGCGGGCCGTGCCAGCGTTGCTTGGCCTTACCCATGCCGATGGCGGCCTTGGCGCGTGGCAAGGGTCGGCGCATATGGGTGCGGAACATATCGATGCATTGGTGGCGGCCAGCGAAGTGCGCGCGCGACCACATCGCCAAGCGCTCGATTGGGGTTATCAGCGCGTTTCTGCGGGCAAGTCTGTGCTGCTGCTGGATGCAGGTCCCCCGCCATTGGCGCGTCAGTCCGCGTCAGGCTGCGCCTCCACGCTTGCATTTGAATTGTCGCATGGTGAGCAGCGCGTGATTGTGAACTGCGGTGGTGCGGCGCTTGTCGGCGCGACGATACCGGCCGCGTTGGCACGCGGGCTTCGGACCACGGCGGCGCATTCGACATTATGCGTGAATGACACCAACTCGACAGCAATTCTGCCCGGCGGCCAGCTGGGCAAAGGTGTTGTCGAAGTGGGGCTTGAGCGCCGCGATATTGATCAGGCGACCCGTATTGAGGCAAGCCATGACGGTTACGTTCGCACCTTTGGCTATAGCCATGCGCGATTGTTGATCCTGCGTTCCGACGGCATGGATCTGCGCGGAGAAGACACGTTGCTTCCCCAGGGCAAGCCAAAAGAAGGCGTGCCGGTGCATATCCGGTTTCACCTTGGCCCCGAAATCGAAATCGTCGCTTCCGATAGTCCACAAGCGGTGTTTTTGCGGATGGCCAACGGCAGCAATTGGGCATTTATGGCATCTGACGGTCAATTATCTGTGGATGACAGTCTTTGGGTTGACCAAAATGGTCGTCCCCACCCCACCCGCCAACTTGTGATTACCACGGACACTGGTACAGGCGGCCTCACCATCGGCTGGCAGCTCCGCCATTTAGGATAAATTTATGCAAGACGTCGTCATTAAGCGTGCCCTATTGTCCGTTTCGGACAAGGCGGGATTGGTTGAACTTGGGCATGCTTTGGCCGCACGGCATGTCGAACTGGTCTCCACCGGTGGTACGGCCAAGACGCTGCGTGATGCAGGGCTTCAGGTGAAGGACATTAGCGAGCTTACAGGCTTTCCCGAAATGATGGACGGCCGCGTCAAAACGCTGCACCCAAAAGTGCATGGCGGATTGCTTGCTGTACGCGACAATGCCGAACACGCAGCGTCGATGAAAGAACATGACATTGGCGCAATCGACCTTGTCGTGGTGAACCTGTATCCCTTTGCGCAAACCGTGGCCAAAGGCGCGTCGCGCGATGAAATTATCGAGAATATCGACATTGGCGGACCGTCGATGGTGCGCAGTGCCGCGAAGAACCACGTATATGTCACGATCCTGACCGACCCATCCGATTATGACAATCTGATCGCAGAGCTGGAGGAAAGCGGTGGCAAAACAAGCTATGACTTCCGCCGTAAATGTGCGGCCAAAGCCTATGCGGCGACCGCAGCATATGACAGCATGATTAGCCAATGGTTCGCTTTTGCGGATCAGCAGCAGCTGTTCCCCGATATGCTTGCCGTGAACGGAAATCGCGAAACCGAATTGCGCTATGGCGAAAACCCGCATCAGCGCGCAGCACTGTATGTACCCGTCGGCCCGCATGGATCGGGAATTGCCCAAGCCGAACAGGTGCAGGGCAAAGAACTGTCCTATAATAATTACAACGACGCTGATGCGGCGCTGGAACTGGTCAGCGAGTTTCGCGATGGACCGCCTACCGTCGTTATCGTCAAGCATGCCAACCCCTGCGGTGTGGCAACCGGCGAAACCTTAATCGACGCGTACCGCGCGGCGCTCGAGTGCGACAGCGTGTCGGCATTTGGCGGCATTGTTGCGGTTAACCGCCCGCTGGATGGTGCCACTGCGGAAGCCATTACCGAGATTTTCACCGAAGTCGTTGCCGCGCCATCGGCGGATGATGCGGCAAAGGCGGTGTTCGTAAAGAAAAAGAATCTTCGGCTTTTGTTGACGGGTGATCTGCCTGATCCAAAGCGCGGCGGTTTGTCGATTAAGCCGATCACGGGCGGTCTTTTGGTGCAGTCGCGCGATAACGGCCATGTTGCCGACAGCGATTTCAAGGTTGTTACCAAGCGTGCACCATCGGCGCAGGAATTGGCCGACTGCCGCTTTGCCTGGACCGTGGCCAAGCATGTAAAGTCGAACGCCATTGTCTATGCCAAGGATGGCGCAACCGCGGGTATTGGCGCAGGCCAAATGAACCGACGCGACAGCGCGCGGATTGCCGCGATTAAGGCAACCGAAGCCGCCGAAACTTATGGTTGGGCAACGCCGCGTACCGTTGGATCCGCAGTCGCCTCAGATGCGTTTTTCCCGTTTGCAGATGGCTTGCTGGCTGCCGCTGAAGCGGGCGCAACGGCGGTCATTCAACCGGGCGGATCGATGCGGGATGACGAAGTGATCGCCGCTGCCGATGCGGCTGGTCTGGCCATGGTCTTCACCGGAATGCGCCACTTCCGCCATTGATAAAAACAGCGACGCGTTATCCTGAACTTGTTTCAGGATAACGCGCTACGTTTGTTTGCTATTCTGAAACAAGTTCAGGATGACGCCCTGGAGTCAAATTACCCAGCGCGTTTCACGGAACCTCTGTAGTTTCCGTTACCGCCCTTTTTAGGACCATAGTTCCGCGCGGGTGCGCCGGGATCGCGACGGTTTTCGCTGCGCGCGGCAAATGCACGGTCGGCGGTAGGACGACGGTCGCCGCTGGCGGCATTGTCGCTACGTGGACGTGCATCGCGGCTACCTTCACGGCTGCCGTCACGTGGTCCGATGGCTGGCTGCCATCCGCCTTGAGGTGCATGCGTCCGGTTACGGGTTTCGCCGTTCAAACCAGTGCCGCCATTGTTGCCGCCCAATTTCTTGCCAGCATAGTTGGTGCGGCCACCACCGGGTTGACCACCGCCGCGACCGCCACGGGCCTGTTGCGGTTTCTTGTCGGCAACGGGGGGCGGCAATGCGGCAACAGCCGCACGGAAACCTTCAGGAAGGCCAAGCGTCATGGCGCGCACGCCCGTCAGACGCTCAATATCCTTCATATAGCCACGCTCATCACCCGCAACGAAGCTCATTGCGATGCCTTCACGGCCCGCACGCGCGGTACGACCGATGCGGTGCACATATTGCTCGGGCACATTGGGCAGTTCGAAGTTGAACACATGGCTGACGCCGGGAACGTCAATGCCGCGCGCGGCAATATCGGTTGCGACGAGGATTTTGATTTTGCCGTCACGAAATGCCTGCAACGCAGCGGTACGCTGGCCTTGGCTTTTGTTGCCGTGAATGGCGGCCGATTGGATGCCAGCGCCAGCAAGCCCACGCACAACGCGGTCGGCGCCATGCTTGGTGCGCGTGAACACAAGTGCGCGGTCAATCTCTTCGCTTTGCAA
This sequence comes from Sphingorhabdus sp., assembly GCF_044354325.1. Taxonomy (GTDB): domain Bacteria; phylum Pseudomonadota; class Alphaproteobacteria; order Sphingomonadales; family Sphingomonadaceae; genus Sphingorhabdus_B. The sequence continues at coordinate 9,741 of NZ_JBILAF010000049.1, forward strand.
CTTGAGCGTTAGCAAGGTCTGCTTTTCGCGCTGTTCGACAAAGGTCACGAATTGCTCAACGCGCTCCGCTGTGGTGGACGCAGGTGCAACCGACACACGAACAGGGTTGTTGAGGAAGCGGTTGCCCAATTCAGCAATCGCCTTTGGCATGGTGGCCGAGAAGAACAATGTCTGACGCTGCTTTGGCAGCAACTGGTCAATACGCTTCAACGCGTGGATGAAACCAAGGTCCATCATCTGGTCCGCTTCATCAAGGACGAAGATTTCGACGTCCTTCAACGTGACCGCGCGTTGCTCGATCAAATCGATCAGACGGCCCGGTGTCGCGACCAGAATATCAACGCCGCCAGCAAGGCGCTTTTTCTGGCTGAAAATGGGCATGCCGCCAAAGACGCAATCAACCTTCAGACCAAGGAATTTGCCATAGGTGCGGAAGCTGTCGGCGATCTGTGCCGCAAGTTCGCGGGTTGGCGACAGCACCAGCATACGGCAGCTATATTGCTGACGCGCTTTTGGCTTTGTTGCGAAATGGTGCAGCGATGGCAAAGCAAATGCGGCGGTCTTGCCGGTTCCGGTCTGTGCGATGCCGCACAGGTCGCGGCCTTGCAGCAATGGCGGGATCGACTGTTGCTGGATTGGTGTCGGGGTATCATATCCAGCGGCTTCAAGCGCCTTAAGGATAGGTTGGGCAAGGCCCAGGTCTTGGAAAAAAGACATATTTATACTTTCAAATAGTCGTCGCAGCCCCATGATGCAGATCCTTGAAACAGGACCGCACGGGCGCAACAGCAGGTGTTCGGGAGCAGCTTATGCTGACCCGTTGGAAACAACCCTGCGTGATATGGGAAGCCTCTAAGCTTACGCATCTTGTTCGATTGGCGAGGCCACTTGTTGCGGCCCTCACGCTGCCAATACTGCGGCGGTATCGTCCGCTCGCCTCATGCGCTTGGCGGCCTATTGGCTTAACGGGGCAGCAAACGCAAGTTATTTGTGCTTTTGCGCAATAATCAGTCGCGGCAGCATTGCGCATAACGACGGTTCGTAACGCCGCGTTAACCATCTATTGGGCATTTCGTTCACTGATTTCCCCAGAGCTTCTCTCACGGGGTATTTATGGCAGTGCAGGACCAGACAGCAGTAGACGTGGCAATCATCGGGGCAGGACCCGCCGGCCTAACCGCCGCCTATTTGCTGACGAAAAAAGGGTACAGCGTTACCGTCATTGAAAAAGACGAACGTTATGTCGGCGGCATCAGCCGCACGGTCGAAGTGGATGGATATCGCTTTGATATCGGCGGCCACCGCTTTTTTTCGAAGTCGAAAGACGTTGTCGATTTGTGGAACGAGATTTTGCCCAACGACTTCATTCAACGTCCGCGCATGAGCCGGATCTATTATGAAGGCAAATTCTACAGCTATCCGCTGCGCGCGTTCGAAGCTTTGTTCAACCTTGGCATTGTGCGGTCGACGCTGTGCATGGCGAGCTATGTGAAGGCCAAGGCCTTTCCGAACAAAAAAGTCCGCAGCTTTCAGGATTGGACGGTAAACCAGTTTGGCCACAAGCTGTTTTCGATCTTCTTCAAAACCTACACCGAAAAGGTTTGGGGCATGCCGTGCGACGAAATGTCCGCCGACTGGGCAGCGCAGCGCATTAAGGGGCTGAGCCTTGGCGCTGCCGTCCTTGACGGGCTCAAGCGGTCCTTGGGGCTGAATAAAAAGCCCAATGACGGCATGGAAACCAAGACATTGTTGGAGACGTTCCGTTATCCGCGCCTTGGACCCGGCATGATGTGGGACGCGGCGCGCGACTTTGTCGTGGCGAAGGGCAACAGGGTTTTGATGGGCCATAGCTTTAAACAACTCGCGCAGGATGCAAATGGCAACTGGCGGATGTCGGCATCCAAAGCCGATGGCAGCGAGGCGGTGATTACCGCAAAGCATGTTATCAGCAGTGCACCGATGCGCGAGCTGTCAGCACGTATCCATCCGCTTCCGCAAACATCGTTGCAGGCGAATAACCTGCGCTATCGTGACTTTTTGACCGTGGCACTGATGATCCGCTCTGACGATTTGTTCCCAGACAACTGGATATATATATCCACGACAGCAAAGTGCAGGTCGGCCGCGTGCAAAATTTCCGCAGCTGGTCACCCGAGATGGTGCCAGATCCGTCCATCGCGTGCGTCGGTCTTGAATATTTCTGCTTCGAAAATGACAATCTGTGGGCGTCAACCGATGCCGACCTGATTGAACTCGCCAAGACAGAAATGGCCATTCTCGGTTTGTGCAAAGCGCAAGATGTTGTTGGCGGGGCCGTTGTCCGTCAGGAAAAGGCATATCCGGTCTATGACGATGAATATGCCGCCAATGTCGAGGCGATGCGTAACGAACTGGAAACGCGTTATCCAACGCTCCACATGGTCGGGCGCAACGGTATGCACCGTTACAACAACCAGGACCACGCGATGATGACCGCCATGTTGACCGTCGAAAACATCGCGGCGGGAAGCCGCGTCTATAATATCTGGAACGTCAACGAAGACGCCGAATATCATGAAGCGGGCGACGAAGGCGAACAGGATGTGATTGCGGTCAAGGTTACCGAAGATCAAGCGGCTGCGCTAACGTCGGAACGCGACGTGCCAAAACGGATCGCACCTGCCGGCCAGCTTAACGCCGACGATATCAGCAAGGCAGCGTAAGGAGCATCATGCAGGCGGCCAAGCTGCCTGCATGATTGCGGAACCAATTAGGGGGTGCACGGGTGATTAAACTGGCCAACCGATTACGGGGCAATGTCTTCCTGCGTTATGTCGCAGTCAGCATTGGTGCGCTTGCACCCGATATGATCGTCTTCCTGCTGTTGCTGGAAACAGGCATGCTCGGAACGGCGGCATCTGCCGTTGGCTATTCAGTCGGCATATTCGCGCACTGGATTTTATCCAGCCGCAAGGTGTTCCACGATCGGGTTTCGGAAAAGGGCACCGCCGCCCGCACGCAACAAAAGGCGATGTTTCTGGCCTCTGCCCTCATTGGCCTTGTCCTGACGATAATTGTGGTCGGCGCAGGTACGGCATTGGACATCGACCCGCGCGTTGCGAAAGTTGCCGCTATAGCGACGGCATTTGTGCTCACCTATCTGCTGCGCAACGTCGTCATTTTTCGGCAAGCGTCGGTGCATTAGTCGTGGCGCGTTCCATCGAAAGACATTTTACGTGGCTGATATTTGGCATTTGGGTATTGCTATCCATTTCCCTTATTATCCATAGTTGGCCCAACATCATTTCGGGCAGTGGTAGGGATCCCGACGACCAATTACGCCTGACGCAATTAAGGGACTTCCTGAACGGCCAAAGCTGGTTTGACAACCGGCAGTACCGCCTGAACCCACCGGATGGGGCACCGATGCATTGGTCGCGGCTGATTGAGCTGCCTTTGGCTGCAATAACTTTATTGCTCACACCGATGTTCGGTCGTGCTTTTGCAGAAATAGCCGCGTCGACTGCCGTGCCGTCGTTGCTGTTAGGTGTCATCATCATGATTCTGGCCTACACCGCTTTGCGCGTGGGTGGCAAAACGGCAGCTATTTCTGCAGCGATTGTTTCCGCATTGTCCGTTCCGCTCATCGGGCAATTGCAGCCAATGCGTATCGACCATCACGGCTGGCAAGTCGCGATGGCCGTGTTGGCGCTGGCATCATTATTTTATGGACATGTGCGCAAGGCGGGATTGGTTTTGGGCGCAGCTCTTGCGATATGGCTTCATATATCGCTTGAAGGCCTACCAATGTCCGCGGCCTTTTTCCTGTTCCTGGGTTGGCAATGGCTAACCAAGCCGCACGAAGCCGCCCGTCTGTTGTGGACGATTAGCGCATTCGTTTCGGCATCGCTGGTTCTATTTTTTGGCACGCAGATACAGGGCCTGGGCGCAGCGATATATTGCGACACCGTGTCGCCGCCACAGTTATTGGCAATCCTCGCCGCCGCAGCGATCATGATCCCGGGCCTGTTTATTGCTCCGCAATCCAAGCTGGCGCGTGTCTTGATCATGGCTACTGCAGGGGGTGTCGCTGCCGCTGTATTCGCGTTCCGCGCACCTGAATGTTTGAACGGTCCGTTCAGTACTCTTGATCCGCTCGTGCACGACTATTGGTATGTGTACGTGAAAGAAGGGATGCCGATTTGGCATCAGGACCTGCCCACCATCGTGATTGTGATGGCGGCACCAATTGCAGGACTTGTCGGCTGCGTAGTTCTGACCCGCAAAATGGACAAAACGGATCGATCAAATTTATGGGTCATCGGCTTCTTCAGCCTATATTCCCTTGTCCTGTCGCTATTTGTTTCCCGGACGATTTCGGTGGCAGCTGCCTATGCGGTAGTGCCGATCGCTGCGCTTATCGCGCACGTCTTTGGGTTTTATCGGCAAAGCGAGGTGCCCAAGCAGCGCATTCTTTATGTCGCTCTGATGGGCTTTTTGATGGCGCCTGGGTCTTTTGTGTCCGCCGTCCTCAATGTCTTGCCACAACTGACGCCTGCTGTTGACGGGCGTTCAGACGCAAAGTTGCGCTCATGCGAATCCGCGCCGTCGGTCGCAACATTATCCGATCTACCGCGCGGACAGTTTCTGGTTCCGATTGATATGGCGCCAATGATCCTGGTTCAAACCGCGCACAGCGTTTTGGCGAGCGGCCATCATCGCAATCAAAAAGCAATACACGATCATATCGAAATTTTCCGATCGCGCCCCGATGTTGCCAAGCAATTGATGGCCGCGCGCGGGATCAATTATCTTGC
>NZ_JBILAF010000129.1:0-5480 GCF_044354325.1 Sphingorhabdus sp.
GGCTTCCTTAATGGCGAGTTCTTCTTTGTTGGCGTCGATGACGAACATCACGTCAGGAATGCCGCCCATGTCGCGGATACCGCCAAGGCTCATTTCAAGCTTGTCGCGCTCGCGGGTCATCTGAAGAATTTCCTTCTTCGTGAAACCGTGCGTGTCGCCCGAAAGCTGCTCTTCGAGCGTCTTGAGCTTCTTGATCGAGTTCGAAATGGTCTTCCAGTTGGTGAGCATGCCGCCCAACCAACGGTGGTTGACGAAATGCTGACCCGAAGCGCGTGCTGCGTCAGCGATGGGGCCCTGTGCCTGGCGCTTTGTGCCAACGAACAGAACCTTGCCGCCCGACGAAACGCTCTGGGCAACAAAATCAAGCGCACGTGCGAACAATGGCACGGACTGCGAAAGATCGAGAATGTGGATGCCGTTGCGCGCGCCGAAGATATACGGCTTCATACGCGGGTTCCAACGGTGTGTTTGGTGGCCGAAATGGGCCCCAGCTTCAAGCAATTGCTGCATGGTTACGACAGGTGCCGCCATGGTACTTCTCCTTCCGGTTGAGCCTCTGGGAAACTAGAACGTCACTGTTGCCTAAAAGACAAAGATCAGCACCGGTATGTGCGTTTCCCATGTGGAATGAGCGGGCCGTTATAGTCGCGGCAGGGATTCGTCAAGCGGTTTAGCCATTTGTTAGCAACTATATGGGTAAGACGCGGGTTATGACGAACCCGAACGATAGCATTAAATTTTGTGTTCCCGGATTGGCACGGGCATTCCGCTTTGTGCAGACGGAGATGGCGGCGTGAGCGAACAAGAAGATCGTTTTGGCCAGCGCGGTACCCGGCCTTGGTTGCCGAGAAAATGGGCTATCATTTTGCTGATCCCTGTGTTGGCGATCTACATCTATTCGAAGAAACAAACCTATGACAACCCCAATCCCTTGCAGCGTGTAGAGACGTCAGAAGAGTATATTTGGCCAGCGGGGTGCAGCGAAGAAGCCTATGAAGCGTCCATGAATCCTTCCAACGCAAATATTCCCTGTGCTTGCGCCGATTCTGAATATGAGATCACGGACTGGTACGAACGCGGCCTTTCTCCGTGGGGACAGTCGCGTAAAAGCCTGAGTTATTATAGAATCGAAAATGATGCAGCGGCAATAAAAAGAAACAAATCGAACGCTAATTTATGCACCAATTATAGCAGAGATGCCCTCGATGCTGCAAATTTCTTTAAAATCATTCTGGAAAATAAAATATGAACTAGGCTTGTGAACGTAAGAAATCAATTACGGTGACAGTGCACTAATTACGAAATTACGGTGACACGTACGATATACCCCAGAAAGCCCAAAAGGGCGAGCCGGGTGGGCCCTCGCCCATAGCGCGCGAGCGCACAGCCCCGCCAAAACCAAACGCTGCGCCAATGTATCTCGCACAAAGGCACGAAGGCACGAAGATGGGCCGCCCTCATCCCGACAGCCCTGTCGTCCACCCCCCGTCATCCCACACCCCGTCATCCTGAACTCGTTTCAGGATCTTACTTCCCACGTCGAAATAGTAAGATCCTGGAGCCGGAGGCGTGCATCGCACAAACAAGTTCAGGATGACGAAGAGGGTCGTGAGAACCACGGCGACAGTGCACCAAATTATTGCTTTCCATGGCATCGTACTGCGAGAGTCAAAGAAAGTTATCCACAGACAATCCCCGAAATACTCCACGCTATTTCGGCGGTGAGAACATGCTTGACAAGTTAGAACAAATAGTGAACAAGGGCTCAAACGCTGCCCATGCCGGGCCAGCATAGCCCGCTAAATAATTTGGCGGGGGACAGAAAGGACCAGTGCCATGACTATCGTAGCTTCCCTTCTTTTTGTGACCGCGCTTGGCTTGTCAGCCGGCACAATATTTTTAACAGTGCGCAACGCCATGCCGCGGATACGTGAAGTCGTTGAAATGGAATTTGCGGGCGAAGTTGCGCGCGAACGGCGCATCATATGTGGCGACATGCGCCGTCGTACCCCTGCAACGATTATCGCATTCCCGGTCGCTGGCCGCATTATGGGCGAAATGCGCCTCGCCGCTTAACAGATTTTATTACGCAAACGGGCCGGGCAAATCGGCTGCATCATCACGCCGCCGTCATGGCGGCGTTTTTGCGTGTGCATTATATTTGCCATGCTGCACCGCGGCCATCCGCGCTGGCGTCGGGCATAAAAAAAGGGCGGGTGCTTTCGCCCCGCCCCTTTCACCAAATAAATTTGGCCTGTCTTAGTTGACGGCATCCTTAAGCGCCTTGCCAGCCTTGAACTTAGGCTGAGTCGATGCTTTGATGGTCATTGGTTCGCCAGTGCGTGGGTTACGGCCGGTCGAAGCCTTACGCTTTGCAACGCCGAATGTGCCGAAACCAACGAGACGTACTTCGCCGCCGCTCTTCAGCGCGCCAGTGATTGCTTCAAAGGTCGCTTCTACTGCTTTACCAGCGTCTGCTTTGGTCAGGCCGCTTGCTTCTGCAACTGCATTGACGAGATCTTGCTTGTTCATATTGGGAACCCCCCTCTCAAAAATTGTATAAAACCCAAATTATTCTGTAATTGAGTCGCGGCGTGAACCGGTGGACGGATAATGATGACATTGCGTGCACTGTCAAAGGAAAAATCCGCCCAAAACCGTCATTTTCTGTGAAAAACGGCAAGTTTTGCCCACAACATGCAATCAAAAGGCATTTATTACCCTTTAATGGGTCACCGACGCCCCGTTTTCGCCGCCAACTGTAGGCGGCAAGGCTGCCGCGAGTTCATCGGCTTCGGTCCATTCTACGGCCACCAAAGGCGACACCAACGCACGCGCCAGCACCTGATCCACATGGCTGACCGGAATGATTTCCAGGCCTTCTTTTATGTTGGCTGGAATGTCCGGAAGGTCCTTCTCATTCTCCTGCGGAATAAGCACCGTCTTGATGCCCCCCCGAAGTGCCGCGAGCAGTTTCTCTTTCAGTCCGCCAATTGGCAACACGCGCCCACGCAAGGTAACTTCGCCCGTCATGGCGACGTCACGATGCACGGCAATGCCGGTTAGCGTCGAGACGATACATGTCACCATGCCGATGCCCGCCGATGGACCATCCTTGGGCACCGCGCCTTCGGGAAGGTGGATGTGGACATCCTTGCGCCCAAATAGGCTCGGCTTAATGCCATAGCTTGGCGCACGTGCCTTAACGTAGCTCAAGGCAGCCTGAATGGACTCGCTCATCACTTCGCCCAGCTTACCGGTGGTCTTGATCTGGCCCTTACCCGGAACAGTCACCGCTTCGATGGTGAGCAGTTCGCCGCCAACTTCGGTCCAAGCAAGCCCTGTAACAGCGCCAATCTGGTTTTCTTCCTCACCCATATCGTGGCGATATTTACGGACGCCCGAAAAATCTGCGAGATTTTCAGGCGTAATGGCAATGCTGGTGGCCTTGCCTTCCAAGATGCGGCGCAGCGCTTTACGCGCCAGCTTTGCGACTTCCCGCTCAAGCGTACGCACACCGGCTTCCCGTGTGTAATAGCGGATCAAATCACGCAGAGCATCATCGCTGACCGAGAACTCTTCCGGCTTCAACCCATGAGCTTCGATTTGCTTGTCGAGCAAATGTCGCTTCGCAATCTCTAGCTTCTCGTCTTCGGTATAGCCTTCCAACCGGATGATTTCCATGCGGTCCAAAAGCGCCTGTGGCAAATTGAGGCTGTTGGCCGTTGTCACGAACATCACGTCGGACAGGTCCAAGTCGATTTCGAGATAATGGTCATTGAACTTGTTGTTCTGTTCCGGATCGAGAACCTCAAGCAATGCAGACGCCGGATCGCCACGGAAATCCTGACCAAGCTTGTCGATTTCATCGAGCAAGAACAGCGGATTCATCGTTCCCGCTTTTTTCAAATTGGCCGCGACCTTGCCGGGCATCGAACCAATATAGGTCCGGCGATGGCCACGAATCTCGGCTTCATCACGCACGCCGCCCAGCGACTGACGGATGAATTCACGCCCCGTTGCCTTGGCAATCGATTTGCCAAGCGACGTCTTGCCCACGCCGGGGGGGCCGACGAGGCACAAGATTGGGCCTTTCAGCTTGTTGGTGCGCGCCTGTACCGCAAGATATTCAACGATGCGGTCCTTGACCTTTTCCAAAGCGAAATGGTCCTCATCAAGCACTTCCTGCGCCTTGGCGATATCGCGCTTCAGCTTGGACTTTTTGCCCCATGGTATGCCCAGAAGCGTGTCGAGATAATTGCGCACGACGGTCGCCTCGGCGGACATGGGTGCCATGCCGCGGAGCTTTTTCAATTCGGCATTGGCTTTCGCCTTTGCTTCCTTGGACAGCTTCATCGTGTCGATCTTGTTTTGAATCTCGGCAACTTCGTCGCCGCCTTCGCCATCGTCATTGCCCAGCTCGCGCTGAATGGCCTTCATCTGTTCGTTCAGATAATATTCGCGCTGCGTCTTTTCCATTTGGCGCTTCACGCGGCCACGGATTTTCTTTTCGACCTGCAATACGCCCAATTCGCCTTCCATGAAGGCAAACGCCATTTCCAACCGGCGAAGCGGGTTCGCTTCAACCAACAGTGACTGCTTATCCGACACCTTTAACTGGATATTGGCCGCAACGGCATCCGCAAGCGCCGACGGCGTTTCGATTTCCGAAAGCTGCACCGCGGTTTCGGCGGGCATTTTCTTGTTGAGCTTCGAATAATTTTCAAACTGGTCAGCAACCGAACGCATCAGCGCGGTGGCTTCAGGACCTTCAGCATTTTGTTCGACAACGAGTGACACAGCCGCTTCGACATATTCACTGCCGTGCTCAACCAAATCGCGCAGTTGCGCGCGTTGCTTGCCTTCGACCAGAACGCGCACGGTTCCGTCAGGCAGCTTCAGCAACTGCATAATCGTCGCGGTTACGCCGATGTCGTACAAATCATCTTTGCCGGGATCATCCTCGGCAGGATCGAGCTGCGCGACGAGGAAAATTTCCTTGTTCGCCGCCATCGCTTTTTCCAGCGCGACGACCGACTTATCCCGACCCACAAACAAGGGAACAATCATACCGGGGAAAACAACGATATCGCGCAGGGGCAATAAAGGAAGGTTCAGATCCATAGATACTCCAAGTGGGGTCGCGCAAAAATGCGGCACGCCGATTCCAAAGCAATATGAGCGCTCTGCGCAGGCTTTCAATGCATCTGGGCCCCAAAAGCACAATTTGCTGGGGAAAAAACGGGTTTACATAAAAATGGTGCCGATAATGGCGGGGTTAAAACGGCAGTTTGAACCCGGCAGGCAAAGGCAGGCTGCTCGACATTTTGCCCATTTCCGCGTTGCTCGCGGCATCCGCTTTTTCACGCGCGTCATTAAATGCTGCGGTAATGAGGTCTTCCAACATCGTTTTGTCCGCAGGAACGATCAGGCTGTCATCGATTGCTACGTTCAGGATGCGGCCTTTTGCCGTTGCGCGG
>NZ_JBILAF010000026.1:0-20281 GCF_044354325.1 Sphingorhabdus sp.
TTGTGCTTCGGCAAAGTCCATCAGCAATGAATTGAACCCGACGACGCGGATATGATCCGCGCCGATTGTCGCCACTTCGCGCTCGACCATGGCGATGCGCTCTTCATCCGCGAACATCGGCGATTTTGACGCGTTGGTCGTCACGCCAATGATGAGTTCGTCAACCAGCTTCGCGCCGCGCCGGATGATGTCCATATGCCCCAAGGTGATGGGGTCAAAAGTTCCGGGATATACGCCAATCCGGTGGGTCATCAGCGGTCTCTTTCCGTGATATAATTTGCAATAGCGCGCAACAAATCCGCCTCTGCGCCATAGCTCGATAGATGATCATTGGCTTGCTGGACCAGCATTTCGGCCTGTTGCTTGGCACGATCAAGCCCCATCAGCGACACAAATGTGCCCTTGCCCGCCTCGGCATCTTTCTGCAGCGCCTTGCCAGCCAATTCAGGGTCGCCCTCGACATCCAAAATGTCATCGGCAATTTGAAAGGCGAGGCCAATGTCGCGGGCATAGCCGCGTAAATGCGTGCGGCCTTCGGGTGGGATATGGCCCAAAATGGCGCCCATTTCGACGCTTGCGGCAATAAGTGCGCCGGTTTTCAACGCCTGCAGGCGCATAACCGTTTGCAAATCAAACGCTGCATTCTCCGCCTCAATGTCCATCATCTGGCCACCAGCCATACCTTCAGGGCCACTGGCCAGCGCCAGCGTCGACACCAGCTCGCCACGCACAAATGGGTCGCTATGGGTATCTGGATTGGCCAAGATTTCAAAGGCAAGCGCATGCAGCGAGTCACCCGCCAAAACCGCCGTCGCTTCGTCAAATGCGCGATGCACCGTGGGTTTGCTACGGCGCAAATCATCATCGTCCATGCAGGGCAGGTCGTCATGCACCAGCGAATAAACGTGAATGGCCTCAACCGCCGTACCCACGCGCAAAGCCGTTTTGCGGTCGACATGGAACAAAGCTGCGGTTGCCGTCACCAGCAACGGACGAAGGCGCTTGCCGCCGCCAATCGTTGCGTGCCGCATGGCTGCATATAAACGGTCGCGTGCGTCCCCGGGTAATGTCAGCAGCGTGTCGAATTCTTGGTCAACATCTGCTGCAATACTGCCCAGCGCATCTTGAAGCAGCGAAGATGTCGATAGCTCCGACATCACATTCATCCGGCGTCGAACGATGTGGTGCCCGTTGGCGCACCGTCAGGGCCAAGGGTAATCGCTTCAATCCGGGCCTTCGCCATATCAAGCCGTTGCTGGCACAACGCCCGCAGCGTGTTGCCGCGTTCATAAAGTGCAATGGATTCATCAAGCGGCGCTTCACCGCTTTCCAGCTTGTGGACGATATCCTCAAGCGCGCGGAGCGCCTGTTCGAAATTCAGTTCAGCAACGTCGTCAGTCATCACACTGCAATGACGCGGGGTGGGCGACGGGTCAAGTGTTCGCGATACCGAATTTTATACGCCGGACTTTAACAACCAGTCGTGGAAAATTTTGACGGCGCGCTGCTTCAGCGCGCGCGGGCGGCACACGAACCAATAGCTATAGGGGCTTTCGACCTCTGTATCGAAAAGACGCGTCAGGCGTGGGTCACGCGCGTCCGAAAAATGGCTTCCGTGCATGATCGCGACGCCCAGCCCATTGGCGGCAGCTTCAAGCATGAGCGCGCCACTATCCAAACTATCAATGGCGGCGGGCTTTAAACGGGGCACGCCCATGGCCTGACGCCAGGCATCGAATATCATGGGCATATCGCTGTGGACCATGATTGTGTGTTTGGCCAAATCCTCGGGCTTTTGCACATTATGCTCCTTGGCCCATTGTTCCGAAGCGATTGCATAGACAAGGTTACGGTCGAGACGAACGCTGTAGAGTTTTGGGTCAACCTCGGCAGCGATAATGATCGCGGCATCAATCACGTCGCCCAGCAGATTTTCCGCATGGCCAGAGGTATCAACGTCGATATGCAATTTCGGGAAAGCTTTGCGCAATTCGGGGAGGCGCGGGATAAGGCGTTGTGAACCAAAAAGCGGAAGCAGGCCGAGGCGCAGGCGATATTCGCCGCCACGGCCGGCAAGCTCTTCAACAGCTTCGGCCATCGCGTCCATCGCCGGCTCGACGGCAGCCAGTAAGGTTTCGCCATCGGCGTTAATGACCATGGCTTGGGCACGGCGGTCAAAAAGCGATTTGCCGATAAAGTCTTCAAGCGCCTTTATGCGGCGGCTTAAGGCGGGAGGTGACAGCGCCAATTCGCTGGCGGCCGCTTTGGCCGAACCCAATTTGGCGACGCGCAAAAAGGCTTCCAATGACCGTAATGGTGGCAATCTGCGCATGTCATCTCCTTATTTTGTCGCACTGCAACAAAAGTGACTTGATTCTGCGATCGTGCAAATGCCGCGGAATTCATGATGTTCTTATAAATAGCAGTTGCAGGATATGCAACTGCTATTGCACTGTTCGCACTTGCACAAAAAATGGAATATCGCGATAGGGGACAAGCCTTATAGGCATCCTCTCCTAAAGACTTTTTCAGGGTCGACTTTGGTCGGCCCTTTTTTTTGCGTAAAATCTGCTTCGGTTAGTCGAGCGTGCGAAACGACATGATGTGGTGACTTAGCAAGGGTGCGGCATGCGCCTTACGTTTCGTCGGGAACAATCAACGCCCGCCTGCCCCAAATGATCAGAAAGACCAATGAGGCAGAGATGAGGATGAAGGTGGCTGGCTCCCACCAGCTCAAAAGGGCGACGCCGATGGCTGGCGCGAAAATATAGGCTGCACCATTGATCGAGGCGATTTTGCCGGCAACGTCGCCTTGCTCGTGCCGCCGGACCGCCAATGAGGCACCTGCGGTAAATCCCGGCCGGAACAGCCCAAAGCCCAAAGACGCAATCGCAAAGCCAGTGCTGATGCCGTAAAAATCGTGGCTAACGCCCGTTAATATGGTGCCAATCAGCGCCAGTATTGAACCCCAAAGCACGGAACTGCGTGCGGCGAGCGACAAGATCGGGATGAGGCCCCATTGCGCCAATAACGTCGCCATTGCGCCTATCAGCATGACTGAGCCACTGGCCTGCACCGCTTCCCAAGGGCGATCATGCAGCCCAAGCCGATCGCGGACGAGGAAGCCGACCACGCCAAGGATGATTGCCTGCGCGTGCCCGCCAATCAGGCCCGCAATAAGCCAGGGCGCCATTCTTTCATCGCGCCATGGCAAGCGAACTTCTTCATCGGGTAGGGAACCCAGCGCTTCGCCATCGACGTCTTCGGTATCGAGCGTGTTCATGGACGCAGAATTGGGATAGGCAGCAACCGCACCGCGCGCGGCAAAGCGCGGCGTGTCGTTCGGCAACAGCACATGCAATGCGATCAGTACCGCGACGCCAAATATCGCAAACATGATCAACGGTCCGGCCAGCCCAAAGGGTGGGAACAACAAATAATGCGCGGTCGCCGGGCCAATGACGGTGCCCACGCCGAACGACGATGCAAGCATCGACAATGCCTTCGTCCGCTCGGCGCGTTCGGTTCGTGCGGCAACATAAGCCTGCACAGCGGGCGGGGCTGCGGAACCAAAACCGCCATAAAGGCTGCGGAAGATCGCAAAGAGTATGAATGTAACGATTGGGCCGATCAGGCCGGCAAGGCCAAGCCACAAGACCAATCCGCAAAGGCCCATTGATGAGATGAAGCCAATGATGCCGACACTCATCAATTGTTTGCGGCCCCGCCGGTCGGACAAGCGCGCCCATTTGGGTGCGGTGATGACCCATAAAAGTGCAGACCAGCTAAACGCAAGGCTGACCAACACGTCGGGCATATCCAGTTCGCTTGCGATGGCCGGCAATGCCGACTGCATCGCTGTGTTGCCTGCGGCGGCCACGAGCATGACGAGGAAAAGGACGACGACGCGGCTGTTGGGTATGGCCTGAACTTTACTCATGGTTTTTCCCAATCATAGCTGCGCGTGACTTCTGCGACATGCAGACTGTAATCGCTGTACCAAAGATCGCGTCCTGCATCGCGCACAGCTATGTGTTCGGGGTGATCGCGCCATGCTGTTGCGCTGGCTTCATCAGTCCAATAGCTGACGGTTATGCCAAGCCCGTCTGATCCCCGCACTGAATCCATGGCGATATACCCCTCTTGCTGCACAGCCAGCGTTTCCATCATCGCGGCTGCGCGCGCATAGCCCGCTGCATCAGCATCGGTCCGCTGCGCCACGAAAATCACTGAAATTGTTCCTCGGGGAAGCTTTGCCATAGCTGCGGCATTAGGACCGATGGGTCAGACAATGCAAGCGTGGCGGAACAGAATATTAATTAATGCGTTTGCATAAACGGAGTCCAATTTTGACTGTCAGAAGCCCGCAACAATTGTCCCCGGACCCATCGCATGACATTTTCAACTTTGGCTAAAGCGAGCGCGCTTGACCGCATCAAAACCTGGGTCAGCCGCTTTTTTGGTCCGTGGGGCGTTTTCTTCAAAGGCTTTATCAAGCATCCTGTGATGGTCGGATCGATCATTCCGTCCTCATCCAAGACCGTCAAAAAAATGCTCGCGCCGGTGGATTGGAACAATAATAAGCTGTTCGTTGAATATGGACCGGGCATCGGCACATTCTGCCAGCCGGTGCTGGACCGCATGCGTCCCGATGCGACCTTTTTGGTCATCGACCTGAACGAAGATTTCATCGACTATTTGCGCCGCAATATTCACGACAGCCGCTTTATTGCGGTGCATGGGTCGGCCGCTGACGTAAATGAGATTATTGGCCAGTTCGGATTTGCGCATGCGGACTATATCTTGTCCGGGCTGCCTTTTTCGACACTGCCCAACAATCTAGGGGCGGTAATTGCGGCGGAAACGGCAAAAGCCCTTCGGCCCGGCGGCGCATTTCTTGTGTACCAGTTCCGCGCCCGTGCGCGCGATTTTATGGCGCCACATTTTCGTAAAATCGATAGCGGGTACGAACTCTGGAACATCCTGCCATGCCACCTTTTCTGGGGCTGGAAAGAGTGATTACCGGTTGCGCAGTAGGCTGAACTTAATCCGCCGGCCGATGGTGTAGTCCACCGAATTCACGAGGAAATATGCAAACCAACCCTTGAACCGGCTCCAAACATTGTCGCGCGCTTTTAACAACACAGGCGTTTGCTCTTCGGATTGGGCAACCAGCCCATCGATCAACGTGCGCATATGCAGCGCAAGCGCATCATCCTTGATACGGACCATGATCTCAAGATTGATGAACATGCTGCGGACGTCGAGATTGGCCGAGCCAATATACACCGCGTCATCGATGACCATAAGCTTCATGTGGAGGCGGCGCGGCTGGAATTCGTAAATCTTCGTTCGACGCCGCAGCAGGTAACGGTACAGCAACCGTGCCGCGGGAATGGTGGCCCCATTGTCGGTTTTACCCGCCATGATGAGGCGCGATCCCTTGTTCCGTTTCGCCACCTTCGCCAATCGGCGCAATATCGTTTGCGACGGGGAAAAATAGGCCGATGCAATGTCGAACCGTTTTCCGACCTGCAAAGACCGTTTGAACGTCAGCGCCCATGGCGAGATCCGGTTTGTCGGCCCGCCCAACAGCCATTGGACTTCGCCTATGCCCGGACGCCATTGCCGGATAATCGACCGGATTTTACGATAGCGCACCTTTCCGTCGGCCGATGCACTTGCCATGTCGTCGAAATAGCGCGCCAGCCGCGGCACTTCCGGACCGGTTATAATGATGCCCAGATCTTCCCAGTCATCGTCGCCTGCGCGCCCGAAATATTGATCGGTAATGTTAAATCCGCCCACCAAAGCGTGCGTGCCATCAGCTATGAGGATTTTTTGATGATTGCGGATGATATAGCCCAACCCCTTGCGGGTGCTGAAGCAATGATATCTTCCGCCCGCATCGGTCAGTTCGTCAAAGAAACGGTCGCTAATCGCGGCAGAACCAAAGCTGTCGATGATCAGTTGCACCTGCACACCGCGGTTTGCCGCTGCGACCAACGCCGTCCTTACGTCGCGTCCGACCGAATCATCGGCAAACATATAGAAAAACATCTGGATAGATTTTTCCGCCACCGCGATCAGGCGTAACACCGCATCAAGCCTGTCGTTCGGGGCATGCACCAGATGGAGCTGATGGCCAGCAACCTGAAACTGCTTTCCGGGAAACCCCGGGGTGCCTGATTGTGTTGCCATAACGCAAGTTACCGCTTTGCGCAGGCTACGGCAAGCAGCCTGCCCTTTTCATTGACATTTTCGCTGGTTGTCTTTAGGCGCGAGCAACTTCCCGAAATTCCGAAGAATCAGGAGCCAAGATGGCACGCGTTACTGTTGAAGATTGCATCGACAAGGTCACCAACCGGTTTGACCTCGTATTACTCGCCGCCGAACGCGCGCGTGAAATCTCTGGTGGTGCTGAACTGACTGTTGATCGTGATCGCGATAAAAACCCCGTTGTGGCTTTGCGCGAAATCGCTGAAGAAACGGTTCGCCCAGACCAGCTGAAAGAAGGCCTCGTGCAGTCGCTTCAGAAGGTTCAGGTGGATGAGGATGAAGAAGCCGATGCAGTCGGCTCGATCAGCCTTTCGGCAGAAGCACTTCGCCTCACGGCCGCTGCTCCTGCACGGGGCGCAGGCATGCAGCGCGATTACGACCGGTAATTTAGCGCACATATATTGAAGAAAGAGGCCCGGCTTGTCCGGGCCTTTTCTTTTGGCATTCCACCGCACCGCTGATACAAAGGTCAGATGAGTGGGGAACTGGCAGCCGCAGCAGATATCATCACTGGCGCAGCGCTTGCGCGCGCTATTGAGCCGGATGCGGGCGAGGGCAAAGATCCATCGGATACATGCCTGAACTGCGGCACCGTGTTGCTTGGGCCACATTGCCACATATGCGGCCAAAAGGCGAAGGCGCACCGCACATTGAGTGCGTTTGGTCACGATATCCTGCACAGCGTCCTGCATTTCGATGGCAAGATTTGGCGTACATTGCCCATGCTGTTCTGGAAACCCGGGGAGTTAACGCGGCGCTATGTCCATGGTGAACGCGCCAAGTTTGTGTCTCCACTCGCGCTGTTTCTATTTTCGGTGTTCCTGACCTTTGCGGTATTTAACTCGATGTCGCATGGCAACGAAGCCGCTGTTGAGTTGGGCGCTGGAACCACCAAAGCAGCGGTCGCGACGCCCGAATTTGCGGCCGAACAGCGCAAATTGCGGGACGATATCGCCCGGCTGGAAAAGGAAGTGGTCGCTGCCCGTTTAGCAGGAAAGCCAACGCAAGCGTTGGAGCAAGAGCTGAAATCGGACAGGTTGGGCCTTAAGCTCATGGGAACCGCGGCGAACAGCTTCGGCAACGGAACCAATGATGCCGACGGGTACCAATTTACCGACTTGGAATTTCCGGGCGCAGCCTATCTCAACAAGGCAGCGGAAACGGCGAAGAAAAATCCGCAGCTGCTTTTCTACAAGATGCAATCCAATGCCTATAAATACAGCTGGGCACTTATTCCGATATCGGTCCCCTTTGTCTGGCTGCTGTTTTTCTGGCGCCGGCGGTTCAAGATGTTCGATCACGCAGTGTTCGTGACCTACTCATTGACCTTCATGATGCTGCTTGCCCTAATCTGCGGAGTATTGATTAGCTTTGGCCCGACAGAAACCATCGGCGGATTGTTGCTCACATTTTATCCGCCCATTCACATGTACCGGCAATTGCATCAGGCATATGAAACGTCGCGATTTGGCGCCTTTTGGCGGATGTGCTTGTTATCCGTCTTTGCCATGACCGCGCTGACGTTATTTGCCGTCCTCGTTGTCGCCATCGGTGTCAGCTGACAATATATGCATTTTAACTTTGCCGCTCTCCGGCGCGATTTAGGATCGGCCTAACACGGAAAACGACGTATCACGATCTCGCGCCAGGCATCCCGAACGGTTTGAATGCGCCTGCGTTCTTGGGGAATGCTCGCGAAACCCTCCAGAAATTGCTCGGCGGTCAGGCGATATTTTTTGGGCGCGCAAAACAACGGCTTGCCCGCCGCATGCGCTTGTTCATTTTCTGCTTTGACAGAAGCCGCGGCGGCTTGAAACAGCCGTGCCATCGGCTTTATTTCTTTTGAGAATACCGCGCCCATGCCCTTTTTCTTGAGGGCGAGCGCCTTCACATAAAATGTTTCCGCATCCATGGCTTGGGCGGGAACGGCACACAACAGCGCACCGCTGGCAATAAGCACAGCGAATTTCATATTTGCGACCTCAACTCTCTCGTCAACCGGACTAGAGCGTTGAGGTTATCTTGCAAAGATGAAAATCAGACGCCTTGTGGCGTTACGTCACCAACTGGTGATGATTTGCGACGACCTGCCTTTGGAATAGCCGTGCCCACTGTCGGGATGGACGATGGTTGCGCAATCTTGCCATCGTCGCGTTCGAATTTGCCGGTTTCAAGCAGCTGCTTGATTTCATCACCGGACAGCGTTTCGAACTCCAGCAAAGCGTTTGCCAAAAGATGGAGCTGCTTGTCGTGCTTTTTCAAAAGGTCAGTCGCGCGTTTATGACCGCCCTCCACCAGTTTGCGAATTTCGGCATCGATCTTGCGTGCTGTCTCGTCGGACATGGCCGACCGCTGCGACATGCCATAGCCAAGATAACCGTCCTGCCGCTCTTCATATTGCAGCGGGCCCATTTCGTCGGACATGCCCCATTGGGTTACCATGTCCCGCGCAAGGCTCGTCGCATATTGGATGTCGCTTGAGGCACCGGAGCTGACTTTGTCGTAGCCGAAGATCAGTTCTTCAGCCACGCGGCCACCCATTGATACCGACAGGTTGGCGTGCATTTTGTCGCGATGATAGCTGTAATTATCACGCTCGGGCAGACGCATGACCATACCCAGCGCGCGACCGCGCGGAATGATGGTCGCTTTATGGATTGGATCCGAAGCCGCTTCATGGATCGAAACAATTGCGTGTCCGGCTTCATGATAGGCGGTCATTTTCTTTTCGTCTTCGGTCATGACCATGGACTTACGCTCGGTGCCCATCATCACCTTGTCTTTCGCGTCCTCAAATTCGCGCATAGCTACCAAGCGCTTGCCACGGCGTGCCGCCAACAGGGCCGCTTCGTTGACGAGGTTTGCAAGGTCGGCACCGGAGAAGCCGGGCGTACCGCGTGCAATGACACGGCCATCGACATCAGGTGCCAAGGGCACTTTCTTCATATGGACGTCTAGGATCTTTACGCGGCCATCAATGTCAGGACGCGGCACGACGACTTGCCTGTCGAAACGACCGGGACGCAGCAGGGCAGGGTCAAGCACATCCGGGCGGTTTGTGGCGGCAACGATGATGATGCCTTCATTCGCCTCAAAACCATCCATTTCGACCAGAAGCTGGTTCAGCGTCTGTTCGCGCTCGTCATTTTGGTTGCCAAGGCCAGCGCCACGGCTACGGCCGACGGCATCGATTTCGTCGATGAAGACGATGCACGGCGCGTTTTTCTTGGCCTGTTCAAACATGTCGCGCACACGGCTCGCGCCGACGCCGACGAACATTTCAACGAAGTCTGAACCCGAAATCGAGAAAAATGGAACGCCTGCTTCACCCGCAATGGCGCGTGCGAGCAACGTCTTACCAGTACCCGGCGAACCCACGAGCAATGCGCCCTTGGGAATCTTGCCACCCAGACGGCTGAACTTCTGCGGGTCCTTCAAAAATTCGACGATTTCCTGAAGCTCTTCACGGGCTTCATCAATGCCGGCAACATCTTCAAACGTTACCTTACCATGCTTTTCGGTCAGCAGCTTTGCCTTGGACTTGCCAAAGCCCATTGCGCCGCCAGCGCCGCCGCCCTTTTGCATTTGGCGCAACACGAAAAATGCGATGCCCAAGATCAGCAGGAATGGCAGTGCCTGATATATGAGGATTAACAGCAGGCTGGGTTGTTCTTCGGCTTTTGCTTCGACCACCACGCCTTTTTCAATCAGCAAGGAAGGGAGGCTGGAGTCATTGGGCAGCGGAACCGTGACGAACGTTTCGTCATTCTGCATTTTGCCGCTGATACGATCCGGCGCGACGGCCACAGATTTGACTTCGCCTGCCTCAACCTTGTCGCGGAATGACGAATAAGTGATACCGTTGGTCGGCGTGGATGAGCCGTTGAAAATGGAGGCGACGACCAGAAGCGCCACAATGATGGCTGACCAGATGGCCATATTCCGCAGCATCGGGTTTCTCTTTGGTTCCTGCTCGTCGTTCATCATCACTGCCTTGATTTCAGCCCCGCGCCAAATACGCGGAGATACTGGTGCAATGTAGGCGCGATTATGTGAATGACAATATAGGGATTGGCAAAATTCGGGTCGGCTTAAACTTAGTTCCGCCGCGGCGGTGCCATGGTAAATCGCCAATTGTCGCCGCCTTCGCATTTGACAGCACCCATGGTGGCGGTGCGCCCGCACGAAAGTTCGGAAAGCAGGTGGTCAATGGCATCGCCGCGCGGGGCCAGTTCGGGTTCCATCAGCTGCAGACAATGGATCAACAGGCGGCGCTGTATCTCACGCGGGACATCGCGCGCATCGCAGGTCACGGCGTCCGTTTCGCGCTGGACCCTCTCTTGCGTGAGTGTCCCGGTCATCCAATTCAGCGCTTCTGAGGCATCTGCCAGTGCGCTGGCGGTGCGTCCGGCGCGGTCGGCGCGAAAGGGATGCTGTGTGTTCGCGAGCCAATTGCGCATCGCGACCCGTTCAAAGTCGGTATTGGTGTTGCTGGGGTCGTCCACCGGATTGAGCCCAGCGGTCGCGCAAATGGAAATCAATTCATCTTTCGTGAACCCCAATAAGGGCCGCAATATATGCCCATTTTTCGACCGGATAGCCGATAGCCCGTCAACGCCGCTGCCGCGGGCAAGCCGCATCAAAACGGTTTCAAGCTGATCATCGGCATGGTGGGCGGTGGCGATATACGCACAATCATTCTGCTCTGCCGCCCGCGCCAACAACGCGTATCTTGCGGCCCGTGCAGCGGATTGAATATTTCCGCTGATTTTTTCGGCAGGCGACAAAATGACGTGCGGCACATGCATGTCTGTGCACATGCGCTGCACATATAATGCTTCGTCGGCGGACTCTGGCCTTAAACCATGATCGACGGTCGCCGCGACAACGCGATCGGGCATGGTTTTGTGCAACAATATCAGCAGCGCCAGGCTGTCGGGCCCGCCGGACACCGCACACAATATGCGCGCACCCGCCGGGACATGCAGCGCATTTACCGCGCCGTTAAATCGGTCGAGAAGCGCAGCGTCGACGGTTACTTGCACTTCGCGCGCGTTTTACCGGCAGTGACCCGATCCGCCAAGCGACCGCTGGCAACGTCAGGATAGGCTCTTGTAAGCTCACCATATGCTTCGCATGCCTCAGCCGTTTTGCCGAGGTCGGTTAAAGCTGACCCTAAGAAAAACAGACTGTCGGGCGCACGTTCGCCACGCGGGTCTGCTTTGTAATTGTCGTAGAAAATTTTAACGGCGGTCGCAGGCTTTTTGTCGTCAAGCCACGCCCGTCCGAGCAAGTTGCGCAGGAAGCTTGCACGTCTGTGCTTTGGATATGTTTTAAGCGTTTCTTCCAGCGTGGCTTGCGCTTCTGGGTAGAATTTCGCTTCCCACAATCTGAAGCCATAAGTGTAGCCATCGTCAAAAGCGTCGCCAGTGGCTGGCCGTTCAATGGCCGCAACTGCGGCAACGCGCGCTGCGCTCGGTTTAGCCGCCGTAGCCGCAGGCTTGGCTGCTGCTACAACGGGTTTCGGCTTGACGGTCACTGCTGCGGGCACAGATGCTGCGGCAGGTAAGACGCTTGGAGCGGTTGTGGCCTGTGCGGTTGCCGGCACTTCGGTTGCCTGCGGTGCACTCGCCAGCTGCGCGCTCGCCAACTGCGCTTCCAAGATTTTCAGGCGCGCTTCGAGGCCACGCATATTGTTGCCCTGCTGCTCGACCTGACCCGTCAAAGTCGCCAGCTGTGCTTCCAACGCGTCGACACGCACCAACAGGTCCGACGTTGCTGACGTCGTCGTGGTGTTCTCGGGCTTTGTCGCGGTGGGTGATTGGATGTCAGGTGCTATAAATTTACCGGCACCTGCGGGAAAGACCTGACGCTGGACAGCGCGCATTTCCTTCTCAAGCTTGCCCACGCGTCCGTCAATATTTGCATCTTGCGCAACTGCGGATGCGCTGAGTGCAAATGCTGCGCCGCTCAACAAAGCAAGCCGAAAATTCATTGCTCATTCCCCTTAAACTGACAAGTTTGGACGTATCGCTGATTGGACCAACGCAATAAATACCCATCACACCATTTCAGTGCAAAGAAAACCTGATTTTATTTAGATTTGTTCCGCGTTGTCGGTACTTTGCTGAGCAGGGTCAGCACTATTTGCCGGCAGAGGCGCGATCGGCGCTGTGGCGGCTGGCTTTACCGAGATCGGTGACGTGACCGGTTTTTCGGCTGGCGCAGCATTTGTGAGTGTTAGGCTTCTGAAAATCAAATATGCCGCCAGCGCCACCGCCGCGATTGCGGCCGACGTCCATGCGAGTGTTTTCGAAGGTACCCGTGCGGGGTCAGCTGGTTCGTAGTTTTGAGCTGGTGCCTGATAGCCTTCATGGCCACTGCGCGCCAATTCCCAGCGCATCGCCTCACTAATTGCCGCAGCATCCATTTCGACAGCATTCGCATAAGATCGCGCGAAACCGAGCGTGTATGTTTGGCCCGGGAGGGCATCAAAATCTGATTGCTCGATAGATTCGAGGTGGCGAGTCGGCACACGCGTTTTTGCGGCGATATCGGATAGACTAAGGCCCAGCCGTTCGCGGCCTGCTTTTAGCTGGCTACCTACGGATCCGTGATCTTCGTCAACAGTCGCTAATAAGTCCACTGCAATCTCCACGCCCCGTTTTTTCCACCTCTTTGTGCAGTTATGCGGACAATGGTCATCTTCTTGATAAAGTCAACGGCGATTACAATTCTGCACCTTTGGGAAATCCTGCAAATTAGCCGGTTTCAATGCCTTGGCTTGCTGCCCATTTTGCCAGTTCTTCACGCAAATTCCCGGTGGGATTTTTCAGCAGCTCGTCCATCTTCTTGCGAATATCTGCATGGTTGGTCGTGCGGACCATCGCTTTTATGGGTCCCACGGCCGCTGGCGTGATCGACAGGCGATGGATGCCCAAGCCAATCAGCGCGAGTGCTTCGAGTGTCCGGCCACCCATTTCGCCACATACCGCCACGTCGACAGGATAGCCGTCTGTTGTCTGAACCACGCGCCGGATGAAGCGCAAAATGGCGGGACTCAACCAATCATATCGTTCGGCCAGTCGCGGGTCCGCACGATCCGCTGCAAACAGGAACTGGGTGAGATCATTTGTACCAATCGACAGAAAATCGATTTTAGGCAGCAACATATCGAGTGTTTCGGCCAGTGCCGGCACCTCGAGCATGGCCCCATAACGGATTTTCGTGGGCAGCCGTTTCTTTTGCCGACCCAAAAATTGCATCTGGCCTTCAAATATTTCTCGGGCCGCGTCAAATTCCCACGGCTCTGACACCATCGGAAACATCACGTTCAATGTGCGGCCTGCGGACGCTTCAATGAGCGCGCGGGCCTGCGCCTTCATCAGCCCTGCATGGTCCAAAGACAGGCGCAGCGCGCGCCAGCCGAGCGCAGGGTTTTCTTCCTCGCTCGTTTCGTCTTTCAAATAAGGCAGGGGTTTGTCGCCACCGATATCGAGCGTACGAAAAATGACTGGCTTGTCGCCTGCTGCTTCAATGACATCGCGATAAAAACGTTGCTGACGCTCACGTTGAGGCAGCGTGGCAGATATCAAAAACTGGAATTCTGTGCGGAACAGGCCAACGCCCTCCGCGCCGGTGGTGGCCAAGGCGGACATATCGTCGCGTAATCCGGCATTGATCATTAACGTCACCGGCACGCCATCATTCGTGACCGATGCGGCATCACGCATCGCTGCGTAGCGGGCTTTTTTCTTTTGCCGATCGACCAGATCATGTTGGAAGATTTCCTCGGCAGCTGACGACGGCCTGACGATGACGCTTTTTTCGTCGGCGTTCAGAAGTAGCATGTCGCCATCGCGGACCTTGTGGCGGATGCCTTGTACGCGGCCCAATACGGGGATACCCATCGCGCGCGCGACAATCACGACGTGCGCCGTGAGAGAACCTTCCTCAAGCACCACGCCGCGCAGACGGCGTTTGTCATATTCGAGCAGTTCAGCCGGGCCCAAATTGCGCGCAATCAGGATCGAGTCTTTTTTCAGACCGAGTTGCGCCGCGGTACTCATCTGACCCGACACAATCCGCAGCAACCGGTTGGATAGATCTTCCAGATCGTGCATGCGGTCCGCAAGCAGCGCATCGTCAATCTGACGCATACGCATGCGGGTGCGTTGCTGGACGCGTTCGATGGCTGCTTCCGCAGTCAGGCCGCTGTCGATGGCCTCGTTAATGCGGCGGCTCCAGCCTTCGTCATATGCGAACATCTTATAGGTCGCGATGACCTCTTCATGCTCGCCGCCCGTGCCGAAATCAATTTGGCTGGCCATGCGGTCGATTTGTTCGCGCATTTTGTCAAAGGCGGAATAGACGCGGTGACGCTCGGCTTCGATATCCTCAGCGACGGTATGTTCAATACGGACATTGGGCTGGTGAAAAATGGCAACGCCAGCCGCCGCGCCCTTGACGAGCGGCAGGCCCGTGAGGCTAATCGTGCCGGTGTCATTTTCGCCCCGCGCGCTTGGCTCGTCGACAAGGTCTGCATTGGCGATCAGTTCTGACAGCACCATTGCCACGGTTTGAAGCGCCTCAATTTCGACCTCTTCATATTTCCGTGGTTCGACATGCTGCACGGCCAATACGCCAACCGCGCGTTCGGAACGCACAATCGGCACGCCTGCAAAGCTGTGAAAGCGTTCTTCGCCTGTTTCGGGCACATAGCGGAAATTGGGGTGGGCTGCGGCCTCATCCAAGTTCAACGTTTCGACATTTTCCGCAATCGTGCCGACAAGGCCTTCGCCTAGGCCAAGTCTGGTGACGTGGACCGCCGCTTCGTTCAATCCGCGCGTCGCAAATAATTCAAGCGCACCATCGCGCAACAGGTATATCGAGCACACTTCGCTCGACAGCGCTTCACCAATGATATTGACCACATGGTTCAGCTTGCCTTGCGCATGATTTCGCGAGGCCATCACTTCGTGAAGACCGGTCAATATGTTGCGGGCAGAACGGGTAGCGCTTTCCATCTGTCTCATCTAGCAGAGACACAAAAGGCAAGCGATACCCCGCTTGAAATTATTCGTAGTCAGCCAGTTAGGGCCGATTCCTGCATAAGTACGTCCTTAAGATGCAGCTTTTGCTTCTTAAGGCTCAGAATGATGCCGGTGTCAGGAAAGGGTCTATGTTCTTCGCGCTGTAACTTTTGTTCAAGGTCAGCATGTTTGCTGCGAAGTGCGGACAGATGATTATTATTCACATCATTCTCCTTCAGCGTAAGACTCGGTGGTCCAACAGACAAAGTAAATCACGAAACATCGCGCGAGTCTCGTGATAATTTTGCGTTTGGCGTGCACCAGAAACATGCGCCTGCAATCATGCCCGCTTTTAACGATGACTTGTTTGCACGACTCTGGTTAGAAGGGGGAATGAACGACGACGGCTACCAGCAGCAGCTGGAACAACTGAAGATTGAACATCGCGACTTGGATGATGCCATTACGGCGCTGACCATGCAGTCGGTTGTTGATCAGCTTCAGATTGCGCGTCTGAAAAAGAAGAAGCTGATATTGAAAGACCGAATCATGCGTCTTGAAGATCAGCTTGTACCCGACATTATCGCCTGATCTGTTCCCGTCCCAAACGTTTACAATTGCGCGATGATTGTTTCATACCGGCACACTCGCAATATGTTGCCGCGATGGGATTGTTTGCACTAACATGTGGTCGAACGTCGTGTCATAAAAGCGCATGCGTAACGCAAAACTCGAACTGACCCCTTTATTAGTGGATTCTCTGTACACAGAAGCGATGCTGCTCGCCGATGAAGCGCGCGCCTGTTTTGATCGCAGCTTTGATGCGGGGCATTTGTCTCCGGAGATTTCGGTCGCCTTCTCCTGCGAGTCTCTCAAGGTTACCACACGCCTGATGCACAGCATTGCGTGGTTGTTGAACCAAAAGGCATTGCGGGCTGGCGAAATAACCGAAAGCGAAGCGCGAAACGAAACCAACAATCTGGGCTATGCGCCGGCCAGCGATGGGTCGCTGGTGTTGCAATTTCCCCCAGAGGCGCAAGCGCTGATCGGCGCGAGCGAAGAATTATATGTCCGCCTTCAACGGCTCAGCGAGAAAATGCGCGCCCCTGTTCCGCAGGCGTCGGAACCAGTTGCCATGCGCGACCGTTTGCGCGCGTCTTTTTAAGCGTCGAACTGCAGACTGGCCAAACGCGAATATAGGCCGCCAGCCGCGCTGAGTGTCGCGTGGTCGCCCTCTTCAACAATCTGGCCTTGGTCCATCACAATGATGCGGTCTGCGGACCGTACGGTCGCGAGGCGGTGGGCAATGACGATTGTCGTGCGGCCAACCATTAAGCGTTCAAGCGCGTCCTGAACAAGGCGTTCGCTTTCGGCATCCAATGCACTGGTTGCTTCGTCGAGCAACAGAATTGGGGCGTCGCGCAGCAGAGCGCGCGCAATCGCGAGGCGCTGCCGCTGACCACCAGATAGGCGCGCACCGCTTTCGCCCAAAAACGTGTCCAGCCCCTCTGGCAAGGCACGCAGGAACTCCGCGGCATTCGCTTGCTCTGCTGCTGCCCAAATGGCGGCATCGTCCGCCAGCCAATGACCATAGCGCAAATTGTCCCGTGCGGAGGCCGCGAATAAAACGGTGTCTTGCGGAACCAGGGCGATGCGCTGGCGGAATTCGGCTGGATCTGCACTGGTCAGCGCCACGCCATCGATGCGGATGGTGCCGGCTTCTGGGTCATAAAAACGTTCAGCAAGCTGGAACAAGGTCGACTTGCCTGCGCCTGATGGCCCGACGACCGCGACAGTCTCTCCGGGGGAAACCTTCAGGCTGAAATCGTCAAGCGCAGCAACTTCGGATCGGGTGGGATAACGGAACCGGACATGCTGAAACTCAAGCTGACCGCGCGCGGGTGGCATGACCACTGGGCTGGCGGGGGGCGCAATTTCGGGTACTTCATGCAGCAGCTCTGCCAAACGCGAAGCCGCGCCCGATGCCCGCACAAGGTCCCCATATACTTCGGTCAATGCGCCGAAGGATCCGGCGACAAGTCCGCCATAGAGCACTACAGAAAACAATGTGCCGGGGGTTATAATGCCTTCTTTGACTTGGTCTGTGCCTTCCCACACCAGCAGCGTGATGCCGCCAAAAACGAGGGCCATGACCAACGCTGTCAGGAACGCGCGTATCCGTATACGATTTTTCGCGGCGGCAAATGTGCCCTCGACGGCGTCTGCAAATCTGACGCCCTCACGCGTTTCTTGACCAAATGCCTGAACGATTTTGATTGCGCCAAGGGCTTCCGAAATGATGGTGCCGACGCTGGCGACATTATCCTGACTGGTGCGCGATGCCTTTTCCAACCGCCGACCGAGAAAGACGATTGGCAGTACAACAACCGGAATGCCCGCCAAAAGCCAAATGGTCAGACTTGGAGCCAAGCCAAAAAGCAATGTCACGCCGCCGATACCGATGAAGATATTCCGCAACGCAACGGACACCGTGGTGCCAACAATCTGTTCGATAATCGCCGTATCTGCGGTCATCCGGCTCGCGATTTCGCCGGGCCTATTCTCTTCAAAAAAGCGTGGCGCAAGCCGAAGCAAGTTACTTTGAACGGCAACGCGGATGTCACCGACGACGCGTTCGCCCAACCAGCTGACAAAGTAAAAACGGAATGCTGTCGAAACACCGATGACAACGACAATGCCCAGCAACAGATAAAAATATGGCGCGGGGTCGCCGCCATTTTTCGCAAAGCCCTCATCAATAATCAGCCGCAGGCCATATGGGATGGCCAGTGTCGATGATGCTGCCGCTATGAGCGCAAGAAGCGCATATGCAATCTGTCCGGGGTATTTGATCGTAAAATGCCCGATCATCCGCAAGCTGCCGAAATTAGGCTTTTGTTTTAAGACAGGCGCCTCAATGGCGTCGGGTGCAGGCGTTGTCGGAATGTCGGAAATTTCGTTCGTCATTCGGTTCGCCTAGCAGTGCGCCGAAGCGGTAACAATGCGCGACAGATGATGCCGATGCCTTTTTCTATGGTGCAATGCACAATAAACGCTTATGGATTCCACAAGAACGCCCTGTTTTTCTGGGCCGAAAGACGGAAATCTAAGGATTGCAGATGCTTTATACCGCTTATGATATGCAACGGAGCTGGTTAGCAGGTGCGGGAAAAATTGCACAGGCGCAGGCAGATATGCTCAAGAATTTCACTGGGCCATTTAGTGTGGGCGGTCTTGCCCCCATCGCGGCGTCGGCATTGGATGTTTTTGCCCATTCGGTTTTGCCGCGCGGAAAGCCAGCATTCGGGTTGGATAATGTTACTGTCGATGGCAAGACGTTGCCGGTTCAAGAAGAGAATCTGGCACGCAAGCCCTTTGGACAGTTGAAGCGGTTCGTCTATGAAGGCAGCAGCGCGAAACCGCGATTGCTGATTTGCGCGCCTATGTCCGGCCATTTCGCGACGCTGTTGCGCGGAACGGTCGAGCGTATGATTCCAACGCATGATGTCTATATCACCGATTGGAAAGATGCGCGCGATGTGCCGTTGACCGGCGGCGGCTTTGATCTTGAAACCTACATCGATTATCTCATCGAATGGCTTGAATTCATCGGCCCCGATGCCGGCGGACGCGGCGCCCATATGTTGGCGGTGTGTCAGCCTTCGGTCCCGGCTTATGCCGCTGCTGCGGTGATGAGCGCGAAGGACCATCCGTTGCGGCCACGCACCTTGACGATGATGGGCGGTCCAATCGACACCCGCGAAGCACCGACGGCGGTAAACGACCACGCCACACGCCGCCCGCATGAATGGTTCGTACAAAATGTCATTGCGACCGTCCCGCCATATTATAAAGGGTCGGGACGGCGGGTATATCCCGGTTTTCTGCAGCTTTCGGGCTTTATGTCGATGAATCTGGGCAACCATATGGTCAGCCATTGGTCGATGTTCTCCGACCTAGTCAAAGGCGACGGCGAAAGCGCGGATCGGCACAAAGAATTTTACGACGAATATCGCTCGGTCTGCGACATGACGGCGGAATTTTATCTGCAGACCGTAGATACCGTATTTCAGCGTCATTTGTTGCCCAAGGGCGAATTCAACTATCGCGGCAAGCTCGTTGATCCTGGCGCGATTACGGACATCGGCCTGCTGGCCATTGAAGGTGAGCGCGACGACATCAGCGGCCTTGGGCAAACCAAAGCCGCGCTTAACATCGCGACCGCTTTGCCTGATGCGCTCAAAAAATATCATATGGCGCCAGAGGTTGGCCATTATGGCATCTTCAACGGCAGCAAATGGCGCGAAAAAATTGCACCTGTCGTGGAAGACTGGATTGTCAGCCACAATGGCTAGGGCCATTGGTGCCATGTTGCATTTGTGACATTGCACATCACTGCCACCGTTGAACGATGGCCCGTCATCCTTCCACTTCGTCACCCTGAACTTGTTTCAGGGTCCATCGTGCAGCACGCCCAGAGCTATAAAGGATAAATGGACCCTGAAGCCAGTTCAGGGTGACGGGGGTGGGGAATGTGTACCTCTGCGTCCTCTGCGCGAGTCCGTTTTGCACGAAGAGGCGAAGAGGGTATGCACATGCGGAAATAACAGCGACAGGAATGAAGGAGAATTCCTTGCACTGAACAAAATGGCCTCAAACCGCGAAGGTGAGATTTATGCGTTCACGGCCCAATAGAGGTTTTAAGCTTTATAATGCATCAAGATATTCGAGTTCAGGTGCACCCGCGAGGCAGGGCGCAAGCTTTAGACCAGCCGCTTTGAAATAGTCGCTGCTGCCATGAATATTCATGGCGTCCTGACTAACATATTGCTCCAGCACTTTGTAGACCTGTGGGTTGGACCGTGACCGGGTCAACGTATAAAATACGTTCCCCGGTTCATTGGCCCGAACGGCAGCCGCAAGCTCTGCAAACACCGCCTCAAAGGCTTCGTTTTTGCCGTCGGCGACGG
>NZ_JBILAF010000132.1:0-5304 GCF_044354325.1 Sphingorhabdus sp.
TTGAAAATGCAGCTGAAACCTATTCAAATCGGCAATATTGAAATCAATTGTCCCGTCATTCTGGCGCCGATGACTGGCGTCACCGATATGCCATTTCGCAAAATCGTCCGGCAATTTGGCTCTGGCTTGAACGTGACCGAGATGATTGCGAGCCAAGCGATGATCCGCGAAACGCGCCAGAGCATCCAAAAATGCGAGTGGGACGCGATTGAAGAGCCTGTGTCGATGCAGTTGGCTGGCTGTGCACCATATGAAATGGGTGAGGCGGCGAAGCTGAACGAAGACCGCGGTGCGGCGATTATCGATATCAACATGGGCTGCCCCGTCAAAAAGGTGGTGAACGGCGATGCAGGCTCTGCATTGATGCGCGACCTGCCGCTGGCGGCCAGCCTGATCGAGGCGACGGTGAAGGCCGTGTCCGTGCCCGTTACCGTCAAGATGCGCATGGGCTGGGACCATGGCAGCCTGAACGCGCCTGAACTCGCGCGTATCGCCGAAGACCTTGGCGCAAAGATGATCACCGTCCACGGCCGCACCCGTAACCAGATGTACAAGGGATTGGCTGACTGGGCATTTGTGCGCAAGGTGAAGGACGCGGTATCGCTTCCGGTTATCGTCAATGGTGACATTTGCACCATCGAAGACGCGCGCAATGCGCTGGAACAAAGTGGTGCCGATGGCGTGATGGTTGGCCGCGGCGCTTATGGGAAGCCCTGGCTCTTGGGTCAGATGATGCATTGGTTCCGAACGGGGCAGACCATTGCCGATCCAGATATTGATGCGCAGTTCCACCTGATCATGGACCATTATCGCGCCATGCTCGACCATTATGGCGGCGAAGTTGGCCTGCGCATCGCGCGCAAACATATTGGTTGGTATACCAAGGGGCTGAATGGTTCCGCCGAGTTTCGCAATTTCGTGAACCGCATCGATGATCCCGATGTCGTCATTGACGAGCTGACACGCTTTTACGAACCGTTCCTGACCCGGTCGGCCGCCTGATTGATGTCGCAGGTCACGCATCGCCCCGAATATAGCCAAATGCTGGCGAGTATTGCGGTGCCGGTGCTTCTGATCTCGCCTGATCACCTCATCACTTATGCGAACGATGCGAGCGAAGCCTTTTTTGGCCGAAGCCGCAGAAGGCTTGAGGGGCACCGTATTGACGAAGCGCTGATCTTCGAAAGCGAGCGGATGAACGCGGCTTTGCTCGCGCGTGAGGGCGACATTTCCGCGCAGGATATGGAGCTTAAAACACCTTATGGTGTGATCATGGTCGATATCAACATATCCGCCGTGGCCAAAGAGCCGGATTGGCGCATCGCCGTCATATCCCCGCGCAATGGGGGCCGTGAGCATATCGGGGACCAGCGCGACTCCGGGCAGCAACAGGCCATGGGCGCGCCTGCGATATTGGGGCATGAAATCAAAAACCCGTTGGCGGGCATAAAAGGCGCGGCACAATTGTTGGCGCGTCAGGTTGATGAAAAAAGCCGGGCGTTGACCGAGCTTATTGTTAACGAAGTTGACCGCATCGCCCGCTTGCTCGACCAAATGCAAAAGCTGGGGCGGTCGGAGCGGCCTGAATTGGCGCCGGCGAATATCCATTTGTTGATTGAGCGCGCCATTCGTTCGCTGCGTGCGGCCAACCGCGCCATGCCCGAAATTTCGATCAATTATGACCCGTCGCTGCCCGATGTGTATATCGATGCCGACGGGATGGTTCAGGTGCTGATAAACCTCCTGCAAAACGCGATCGACGCGCTGAACGGGCGTCTTGACGGCGTGATTGGCATTTCGACGCGTTATGTCATGAGCGGCGCGTTGCGCGATACGGACATTGACCGGCGCGCCATTAAATTGCCCGTGGAAATCGCGATATCCGACAATGGCGCAGGCGTGCCCGATCATATTGTCGATGAACTGTTTTCGCCATTCGTAACGACAAAACGTGACGGGCAGGGGCTTGGCCTCGCTATTGTGCGCAAGCTTGTGCAGCAAATGAATAGCCGGGTCTTGTTCGAACGCGATCATGCCCTTGGGCAAACCACATTCCGGCTTTTGCTTCCGGTAGCTTCAGGGAAGGCAAGCGAATGAAGCCAGCTAAGGTTCTTATTGTCGAAGATGACGCGTCCATCGGGCTCGTCGTATGTGCCGCGCTTCAGGCGGAGAATATCGAAACGCAAATTTGCGATACCGTGGCGGCGCGCGATGCGGCGCTTGCCAATGGCCATTTCGACCTGATGCTGACCGATGTCGTTTTGAAAGACAGCGACGGCCTGTCCACCCTGAAAGAGATATTGGCGCGCACGCCCG
This sequence comes from Sphingorhabdus sp., assembly GCF_044354325.1. Lineage (GTDB taxonomy): Bacteria > Pseudomonadota > Alphaproteobacteria > Sphingomonadales > Sphingomonadaceae > Sphingorhabdus_B. The sequence continues at coordinate 2,317 of NZ_JBILAF010000132.1, forward strand.
ATATGCCCGTCATCATCATGTCGGCACAAAACACGCTGGAGACAGCCGTGCGCGCCAGCGAGATCGATGCGTTTGAATATTTCCCAAAGCCGTTTGACCTCAACGACCTTGTTTTGGCGGTAAAGCAAGGGATCGAAAAGCGCCGATCGACCGCCTCTGACCCGTTTGAGGCATTAAGCGAAGCCAATCTGCCGATGATTGGACGCAGTGCCGCGATGCAGGATGTGTACCGCATGGTGGCGCGGCTGTTGCGGAATGACCTATCGGTCCTGATTTCGGGGGAAAGCGGAACGGGCAAGGAACTGGTGGCCGAAGCGATCCACAATCTGGGGCACCGCAAAACCGGGCCCTTTGTCGCGGTCAACATGGCAGCGATCCCGAGCGAGTTAATCGAGGCCGAGCTGTTCGGCCACGAAAAGGGTGCGTTTACCGGCGCCGTTGGCCAATCCATCGGTCGGTTTGAACAGGCCCAAGGCGGCACATTATTCCTCGACGAAATTGGTGACATGCCGATGCACGCACAGACCCGTCTTTTGCGCGCGCTGCAAAGCGGTGTCATCAGCCGCATTGGCGGCAAAGCGAGCATTCGCCTTGATGTCCGCATCGTCGCAGCGACAAACCAAAACTTGGCCGCTTTGATTGAAAAGGGCGGGTTTCGGGAGGATCTGTTCTACCGCCTGAACGTCGTGCCCATCGAAATGCCCCCGCTGCGCGATCGCACGGAAGACATTGGCCTGCTTGCACAGCATTTCCTGATGATGGCGGCAAAAGACGGCCTTCCTTTACGCAAAATCGACGATGGGGCTGTCGGTCAATTGATGGCGATGCCCTGGCGCGGAAATATCCGCGAGTTGAAGAACCTTATTTATCGTCTGGCATTGTTGTGCCGCGAAGATACGATCACGGAAAGCACGATCCACCAGTTTGTGGAACCTGCGCCCGATGCTGACCCGCACATTCAAGGCGCGAGCTTCGAAGCGGCTGTTGCCCAATTCCTGCGCGACCAAAAACAACGCGGGCATTTGCGCGAAAAGCTATATCCACGCGCCTTGGCCCAGTTCGAGATCCCGTTGCTGCAGCATGTGATGAAGCAAGTGAAAGGCAACCAGCTTAAAGCCGCAGCTTTGCTTGGTATCAACCGCAACACGCTGCGCAAAAAACTGACCGATTACGGCATTGGTCCCGCCGGAGGACGCTAGAACGGTGTTTGGCCAAGATACATAGCGTTTGAGGAGCAATTTTGTGCTTTTCAGGTAACGCAATGAGTGCCACAGTGTCTTTATGGCAACAATCGGATTAGCGGAGGAAACAAGTTCACCGTCCGCCGTCGGTCGTCTTTTTGAATGGCTTGCCGATCTGCTGGGCAACAGCCAATCGATCAAATTCCTGGAAATCGCCAGTGCGGTGATGGTTGTTGTTGCCGGCGTTGTGACCGCGATATTGCTGATCGACCAAGGGCCGCAGTCGGAGCCTTTGGGACCCGCTGCCTCTGCAACTATGTTGGTCAGTAACCTGTTGCCAGCGACATTGCTGCTTGTTCTGTTTGGGCGGCGTGTGGCGCTCAAGCGGGCGGAGAATAGCAACATTGGCAGCAAGCAATTGCTGCACGTCCGCTTGGTGGCGATATTTTCGGCGATTACGGCCGTTCCGACGGTGCTTTTGGTTATCTTTGCCTCATTGCTGTTCCAAAGCGGTGTGCAATTCTGGTTCTCGGGTTCGGCACGCGGCATGCTCGAAAATGCAGGCGAGCTGGCCAAGGGATATTATGATGAAAAGGTGCGCGATGTCGGGGCCGAAACGGTCACAATGGCGGGGGACATTCGGTACATTTTATCGCAGGTAAAAATCGATAGCGCTGAATTTTTAGAGATTGCCTATCCGCAACAGGTCTTGAACCGCAAGTTGAGCGAGTCCGCAATTGTAACGATCGGACCAAGCGGACAGCAAAATACGGAAGCAGTGCTCGCCGAAAAAGAACGTGGTGACTGGATCAGCGATGAAGCGCTGCGCAAACTGGAATCCGGTGAAAATTTTGTCGTTACGGTCAGCCCCAATAATATCGATGCTGTTGTGGTCCTGTATGACAATCCGCGAACCTATCTATACGTAAGACGCGCGGAAACAGTGCCTTCATTTGCTTTGGGTTCACGCGCACAGTCCGTTTTGCAAGACTATGACAAAATGGTTGCGCGGTCGCGGGCGTTGCAAATCCAGTTCAATCTCGCGCTCTATTTTGTGTCGCTGATGATTATTGGCATCACGCTTTGGATTGCGCTTCGCGTCGCGGACCGGTTGGTAAGGCCGGTCAATAATTTGGTGGATGCCGCACAACGGATTGCGGACGGCGACCTATCGGCGCGGGTCACCGAAGATCAATTCCGCGATGATGAAGTGGGTTTCCTGTCGCAATCGTTCAACCGCATGACCGAGCGACTGCAGCAGCAAACGGGCGCATTGCTGGCCACCAACCATCAGTTGGGTGAGCGGCGTTTGTTTATCGAGGCCGTGCTGGAATCGGTATCGGCAGGTGTGGTTTCAGTCGATGGCAATGGCGTGGTCCAGCTGGCCAATTCGACCGCGGAGAAGCTGCTGAAACATGAATCTGATACTATTGTCGGCCAAAAATTTGAAGTGGTCGCGCCCGCGCTCGCCGCTTTGGCCAGCGAAAGCCCACGGGGCGTTGTGCAGCTTGGCGATGGGCCAGAGCCGCTGACGGTCGCTGTTACCGTGTCTCCGCGCGAGCAGGGCAGTGTGGTCACCTTTGAAGACATCAGCCAGCAGCTTGCCGATCAACGCCGCGCGGCATGGTCCGATGTTGCCCGACGGATCGCGCACGAAATCAAAAACCCGCTGACGCCTATCCAATTGGCGGCAGAGCGACTTCAGCGCCGCTTTGGCAAGCACATTGCCCAAGATGAAGCGATATTCGCGCAGCTGACCAGCACGATCGTACGCCAAGTTGGGGACTTGCGAAACATCGTCGATGAA
>NZ_JBILAF010000133.1:0-5253 GCF_044354325.1 Sphingorhabdus sp.
TCGGTCTCGCGCAATTGATAGGCGATCATTGTCCCGTCGGGCGATGCCGTTGCACCCGAAAGGCGCTTCATTGTCACAAGGTCGGTCTCCGTCATCGGGCGCGCAAACGCAGCGGAGGAAAGGGCGGAAGTGCCGATGATTGCGGCAAGCAGGATGGTTTTTCTCATGGCCACACGCTAGTCAGCGCAAGGCAGGCAGGCAAGAAAATTACAGGCGGAAATTTCAAAATTGGGGTTGGGTTTTTGCAAAGCCGCCGCCCAGCAGTTGCGTTTTATGCAATCATATTGTCTACTAAATAACTTGAGTTTAAATTTTTTGCCGGTAGGGGGATCGCATCAACGAAAACATAAAAAAGGATGCCTTCCACGGGACGACGCGGCCATTTGGCTGTGCGGCAAGTAGAAGGAATGAAATATGCAGAAATTGGCTAGCTTTGTTGGCGCCATCGCGCTCAGCAGCCTGCTTTTCTCGGTCACAATGGTATAATTGGCGTCTGAGAAAACAGCTTTTCAAATAAGCAACGGATGGGCGGGTACTTCCCCGCCCTTTTGTTTGTCCGAAATCGCCAGACAGCAAAAATTAGCGGACGATTTTGCCGTCTTTCATGACGTGGGTCAGATTTTCCAGCACGCGGATGTCCTGAAGCGGATCGCCCTTAACGGCCACCAGATCGGCAAAATGCCCCGGCTGCACGCTTCCCAGCGTTTCTTCTTTGCCCAACAACTCCGCCGCGCGGATAGTCGCGCTTTGAATGGCCTGCATTGGGGTCATGCCATAGCGGACCATATATGCAAATTGCTTGGCATTATCGCCATGTGGATACACGCCGCTGTCGGTTCCATAGGCAATCTTCACGCCCATCTTCACCGCTTTGGTAAAGCCAGCGCGCTGGATATCGGTCGTCTCGCGGTTTTTGCGCAAATATTCTTCCGGCCATTTTTCGCGGGTGCCGACATCGTCAATATAATCGCCATTATAGATGTCCATGACCAGCCATGTGCCGCTGGCTTTGGCCATTTTGAGCGCCTCGTCATCGATCAGGCTGGCATGTTCGATGGACCGCACGCCCGCGCGGATGGCGCTTTTGATCCCGACGGCACCGTGCGCATGCGCCGTCACAAATTTGCCCCGCGCCTTGGCAGTCGTCACCACTGCGCGCAGTTGATCTTCGGTCAATTCCGGCTCGCCGGGTTCGGTGCCAATGGCGAGCACCGCGCCCGTGGCGATGGTTTTGATGAAATCGGCGCCTTGGTCTATTAAGAACGTCGTTTTCGCGGCGGCTTCGTCGGCTGTGCTTGCAACACCCAGACGCATGTCGGCCGGAAGCTGCTCGTTAGGAACGACGCCGTTGAGTTCACCGCCGCCCTTTGGGATCGTAATATAGGCGCCAGCGACAAACATGCGTGAACCAGGAACGCTGCCGGCATTGATGGCATCACGCAACGCAACATCGGTTAGCCCGCGATAGGTGCCGACATCACGCACGGTGGTAAACCCGGCCTCAAGCGTGAGCCGCGCATTATGGGCGCCAATTAACGCGGTTGCCGCAGGTGATGTTTTCAGCGGAAGCGCAAGATCTGCGCTTTGGCTCGCGTCGGCCAGATGGGTATGCAAATCGATTAAGCCGGGCAGGACGGTGTAAGCCGACCAATCAAGCCGTTCGCTGCCCGCTGGCGTCGCGCCACAAGGGGCGACCGCGGTGATCTTGTCCGCAGCGACGCTAATGCATTGCCCTGTCAGGACTTGGCCAGCCTGAACATCCAACAGCCTGCCTGTTTCAATATAGAGGTTTTGCGCAAATGAAGCCGTTGGCGAAACCGCCAACGCCGCCGCGAGTGTCAACGCCGCGCGCATCAACCCTTTTTCGTGATGCGGGTGATTTCCCGCTCAACCATCGCTTCGACGATTGGCGGCAAATGGGTGTCGAGCCAATCCTTCAGCATGGGGCGCAGCAATTCGCGTGTCAGACCCTCAAGCGAGGTTTCCCCTGACCGAACGATTTGCGGCGCTACGCCGGGTTCGGAGAGGGTTTGCAACGCTGAAAAGCTATGACGCAGGTTTTGCGCTTTGCTATCGTCGAGCAAGCGATCTTCAGCAATCGCATTTTCAGCGGCTGTCGTAAGCTCGAGGACTTCTTCCTCTTCGCGTGCAGCAGACTTGGCGCGTTTGGTCGCAGGGCGGCTGCGGTCGTCATCGGCGATAATACGTTTAATCGACGACAATATTTCGTCCATTGACGGTTCGCTGCGATTATCTGCCATAAATTTTGTCCCGCTGCGTTGGATTAGCGCGATTTTCCGTCTGTAGAAATCGGTTCTATTTCTGCTTTTTGCGCCTGCGTGTCAACGGTGCGGGTCGATTTGGCGACGGGGTCAGGCTGCGATGACCAGTCGTTCCAAGCGCCATCAACCTTCTGATAGTCAGCGACGGGATCATATAAAGTTCCGCTTTCGAGACCCAAATCACGTGCCTCTGCCTTGCCCATGGCGGCAAGCAAACTGAAGCCAGCGACATAGGCATTGCGGCGTGCTGCAACGAGTTGAACCTTGCTGTTTAACAATTCCTGCTCGGCATTCAAAATGTCGAGGATCGTCCGGTTGCCGACGCTGTTCTCGGCACGCGTGCCTTCTAACGACAATTCGTTTGCCGACACCGCACGTTCCGAAGCGGCGATGACATCAAGCGCAGCTTTCCAGCTGGCGAAGGATGCCCGTGTCTGTGCAATCGCTTCGCGCTCAGCCGCGATTTCCAGTTCCTGTGCCTGACCAAGGCGCGCCTGCGCCTGACGGATTTGCGCTGCAGGTTGGCCGCCTTGATATAATGGCAAAGTTGCGCGCACGCCCGCTTGTGCATTCAGCGAACTATTGTCTGCCTGAAACCCCGGAATATTCGACGATATGGAACGCAGGGCGTTGCTGTACGATGGCGACGTAAATACGCTGATCGTAGGAAGGCGCGATGCATTGGCCGCACGGCGGTCAAACCGCGCCGCTTCACGCGACTCGCGTGCCGCAATAAGGTCGGGGTTGTTTTCCAAGGCGACGCTTACGGCACTGTCGGGGGTGGCGGGCAAATTGGGCAGCGGCGGGGGCGCCTGCAATTCTCCGGGCTCGCGGCCGACCAGTTGGATGTAGATTTCTTTTGAACGAATGAGGTTGGCACGAGCCGTTTCCAAATTGCTCGTTGCCAGCGCCAGACGCGCTTCGGACTGGGCGACATCGGTTCGGGTAAGGTCGCCTATTTCGAACCGGTCGCGCGTGGCGTCCAGATTGACCGAGAGCACACCAACTTGAGCGCGGTTCAGGTCAACAATCGATTCGTCGCGAATGACGTCCATATATGCGCCAACCACAGCCGAAAAAATGGCGCTTTCGGTGCCACGCAAATTGGCAAACCCGGCCTCGACGCGATTTTCGGCGGCGCGCACGGCGTTTCTAATGCCACCACCGGCATAAAGCGGTGCGGAAATGGTGCCGCTGATGCTGACGCCACGCGCTTGAACAACCGATGCGCCGCTGTCCTGAAGGACGTTTTCGACATAGGTCGGCTGAACTGTAATATCAGGGCGGCCATTGGCCTTAGCCAGCGGCACAGCTTCGTTTGTCGCACGCTGCCCGGCGCGCGCTGCGGTCAAGTTCGGGTTGGTTTCATAAGCCGAGACCAGCGCATCGCGGAGCGTATCCGCCATGGCCGGAGCCGAACATGCTGCCGACGCGAGCAGCGCGACAGTGATAAAATGACGCGCGCTCAAAACACAAACTCCGGCTTGCGGGCAAATGCGGGTAAGGGCGCGATCTCGCTATCGGCGATTGATTTCAAAGCAACGTTCCCGTTCTGCACATATCCTTTTGCAAGGCGCGTAACGGCGCCTTCAACAATGCCAGTGACCAACCGCGCACCATCTTCGGCGAGCGTAAAGAGCGCATCTGGCAGTTCTTCAGCGGCGCCGTCGACAATGATGCAGGCATAAGGTGCGTTGGCGCTGGCAGCGCCGAGATTGTCTGCGGCCGTCGTGGTCACATGCGCGCTACGCGTTTTCAATATCGCAGCGACATATCCATCAGATTGGCCAATGAGCAGAACATTGTCGTCCGCCTGCACGTCAGCGGCCTGCAACAACAATGCGGTTGAAACCGGCGGATTTAACATCTCGCCGTTTTCCAGCTCAAGCGACCGGTCCATATAGGCCGTTGTCTGGTGTGAAACGGGAACAAAATCCTCGCGGGCGATGCTGCCCATTGCGGCAAGCACCCAGCCTTCGGTTACACCGCTTGTACGCAGCTGGCTGTCCACCATTGAACGCCGCATATCTTCAAATTTACCTGATTCCATCGGAATATTTCCATTAACCTGCTGGCCATGTGGCACAACTGTATTGCAAACACAACACAGTCTCTCGCCCCCGTTCTAGCTATCCGAACCCGTCCCGCCAAGCTGGATTCAGACAAACGGCCTATTTCAGGATGCAAATAGCAACTTTTTCCATGGCTTGTGGCGCACATGGCACAGCATTCCAGATTGCCGGTTGCAATGAATTCTGCAAGCCGCTAAGTGCCCGCCTTCACCACATGGCGGCATTGCTGATTAGGCAGGTTGTTGTTTAGGGGCCCGATGGCGGAGTGGTGACGCAGAGGACTGCAAATCCTTGCACGCCGGTTCGATTCCGGCTCGGGCCTCCATACACCTCACAGATAAAGCCCCAACGACATCTTCAGTCCAGAAACGGCGCCTTTCTGGGGCCCTCCGGGCTCAATGCCGCTGCGCTAAAGTCTCTGCGGAGACCAAAAGAGGGCCAAATCGCCTTGATTTGACCCTCAGTCTCTACGCGCAATAGCCCGTGACACTTATGATAGTAGGCCCATTCTAGGCAGCATGCTTCATGCCTAAAAACTTCCTCTGACCCTCCCAGTCCAGAGGCATATCCCGAGACAGCAGCTTCTCCGGATCGAGCCCTAAAGGTGCCTTTCCAGTAAGCAGGGCTCTCTGGATATCTGGTGCCAATAATCCTATCGCAATGCGCTCGCGCGTCCATTCGTTGATGGGCGTGGACATGTGCTCGTGCATTTCGGGATGAAGTGGTGAGGCGTTTAACTCTGTCAGCTTGCGGTGCGAGGTTCGTACCAGTTCGGCCAACACTCTTCTTTGTTCCGGGGCATCCAAGAAGCAGTCGGTGGACCGCACCGACTTGCCGCGTCGTAACGGCCGCGCATCAAGAGACAATACGAGATCGTCACTGTCTATTTTAGCTGCCGG
>NZ_JBILAF010000134.1:0-5136 GCF_044354325.1 Sphingorhabdus sp.
CACACCGGGCAATGATGTCACCTTAGTGCGATTAATGGCCGCCAACGCAGCGCGCGCCTCGAAACGTGGCAGCATGACAATTTCCCCGCCATTGGCGACGGTACGATTCAGCACCGTTGCATTGGCAAATACGTGGAAAAACGGCAGCACGCCCAGAATCCGGTCATCTGCAGCGCCATTAGGCTGGTTCACCGCGCTGTGCGGATCCAGCATGTTAATCTGCCGCGCGTTCGCCGTTATGTTCTGGTGGCTGAGCATCGCACCCTTTGGCGTGCCTGTCGTACCGCCGGTATATTGAAGCTGCGCAATGTCTTGTTCCGGCGTGCAAGGCTGGACAGCATAATCGCCATCATTTGCGATCAGCGTCGCATAATGCGTAATTCTGCTATCGTCGGGTATTGCGGCAATGTCGCTGCGTTTCAGCAACCGGTATGCCCAGCTTTTCGCCTTGGGCAATGCCTCGGCGACGCTGCCGACAATCAGTTCCTTCAGGCTGCTGTTGTCCAGAACCTTGATAGCTGTCGGCAGCAATGCTGCAGCGGACACGGTGAACAAGATCGACGTTCCGCTGTCCGCCACCTGATGGGCTAGTTCATCAACCGTATATAAAGGCGAGAAGTTAACCACGGTCGCCCCGGCGGCAAGTGCGCCATAATAAGCCGCGATATATTGCGGGACGTTCGGCAGAAAGAGACCGACATGGTCACCCTTGCCAATACCTTTATCCTGAAGACCACGCGCCACGCGCCGGACGGTGTCCGCCATATTGGCATAGCTATATTTACGGCCCATGAAATCGGCAATTGCGGCACGGCCCATCCGTTCGGCGGACTGGAAAAACATATCGTGCAAGGCCAACGGCGCAAAATGTTGGTCCCATTTTACAGGGTGCAGGTAACGACTGTTCCAGATATTTTGTGTCATGCGCACTTTATGCCGCGTGATACCATCCAACACCATCGCGGATTTCACATTTTATCCGACCTGCAAAGTGCAGGTAGCGCAAATGCGCCTGTGCCTCGCCGGTGGCCAAACCATAAACCGTGTCATCAATTTCCCGGTCGAACAGCAATGCAAATGTATCGACCGCCCGCATTTCTGTGTGCCGCAGGGCAGCTTCCAACTTGTCGAGCCTTTCATGGTGGCCGGACGCCAGCTTATCCAACCGGACATGCACACCAGTAAACGGTTCCCCATGCGCTGGCAGGACGAGCATATCCGCAGGCAACGCAGCCCGAAATTTTGTTATGGAGTCGAGCCATTCACCCAGTGGGTCAGCATTGGGCTCACTATCCATGACAGAGACATTTGAAGTGATACGCGGCAAAATCTGGTCACCCGCGATGATCATGCCATTGTTGAAATCGACAAGGCAGGCATGTTCCGGTGTATGTCCCCCGCCTGTCATCACGGTCCAATCCCGCTGCCCCACGCGGATGACTTGCCCGTCGTCCATGCGGACATGCCCCGTCGGTAGGCGCGAGACAGCACGTGCAAATCCGCCCCAGCCGGCCTTGCGCATCGCATCTATGCGTTCTTCATCATAACCTGAAAAGCGGCGGTTGTTTAAGACATCTTCGGGTGGTTGGTCCAACTGATCTGCGATGAGCATCCGCGCCATCAACCATTCGGTCCGGTTCATCCAAACAGGGACTTTGAACTTGTTGGAAAGCCATCCCGCGCAGCCAACATGGTCGGGGTGGAAATGGGTTACGAAAATCCGTTTGAGCTCGCGGTCGGCCAAATTGCCCGCGAACATCACTTTCCACTGTTCAATGGTCGGCGGCGTGAAAAGGCCGGTGTCCACGAGCGCATAGCCTGCCCCGCCCTCGTCCAAAAGCCAAACGTTGATATGCGCCAGATTGCCGGGCACGGGCATGCGCGTCCAGCCAATGTCCGGCGCGATGGGGTAGATTTCGCCATAAGCCGGGGCATGGTCGCCCAAGGGGTATGTTAGCCCCTTAAATTCTTTTGCTTCAAATCCGTGGTCGGCAAGCGACGCGTCATAATCAGGGGTTGCTTTGGTAGCCATAGCCCACCCGTGCCTTAATCAAGCGATTAAGGCAATGACGACGTCGTTCTTATTCGCCCGCTTTTTTGAACAAGGTATCAGCGGTCAGCTCTGCCTTTTCAGTCGGTTCTACTTCACCGTTGAGGGCTGCTTCCGCGCGGCGTGCCGCTTCGGTACGTTCTGCGCGCAATTCTTCGATAAGAGCCTCACGATCCGAGCCAAGGCGCGCATCATTTGCCGCAGTGTTATCAATGCCTGCCTTTTTGGCGGCACGATTGACGATGGCATCAAGTTCGCGTTGCGACGTCAAACCAAGCGTGACGGGATCCTTTGGCTGGATTTCAGCAATGTTCCAGTGGCTGCGATCGCGAATGGCGGCAATCGTGTTGCGCGTCGTTCCGATCAACTTGCAGATGGCGCCATCGGAAATTTCCGGATGATTGCGCAACAGCCATGCAATGCCGTCTGGCTTATCCTGACGCTTCGAAACCGGCGTATAGCGCGGGCCCTTTGTGCGGCGCACCTGATCCGGGCCCTTGGACATTTGAAGGACATAGTCTTCATCTGCCTGACCCTTTTCGATTTCTTCCATCGACAATTCGCCGGCGTGCACTGGGTCGCGACCGGTATATTTCGAGCCAGTCATGTCATCGGCCATAGCCTGAACTTCAAGAATATGGATGCCGCAGAACTCGGCAATTTGCGAGAAGCTCAAACCAGTATTGTCGACCAACCAAGCGGCAGTCGCATGTGGCATCAAAGGGGTGGCCATGTCTTTTGCTCCAATAATAAGGGCCGCCCCTTACGGAGCGGCCTGAAAATCTTGAACGACGCATTAGGCGAACTTTACCGCATCGGCAAGCGACAATGCGCGTGGGGGCTTGCGCATGGCCCGTCTGGCATGCAATCCAGCATCGGATTGGGGGAAGAAATGAAACGTCTTATCAAATGGCTCGTTATTGTGCTCGTGATCGCGGTCGCCGCCGTCTTTATCTGGGGATATGCGCCAGATACCGATGCGGCAGCGATGGAAACCAAATATAGCAATAGCGCATCCCGCTTTGCCGAACTGGAACCTGGCCTGCGCGTTCATTATCGCGATGAAGGCAATCGGGACGGCCGCGTTCTTGTCCTCATTCACGGATCCAACGCCTCGCTGCATACGTGGGAACCGTGGGTCCAGATATTGGGCAAGGAATATCGTATCATTTCGATGGACCTTCCCGGCCATGGCCTTACCGGGCAAAATCCATCCGGCACCTATGACAGCGCGACGTATGTCGGGGTCGTCGACAGATTGCTGGCGCGGCTGAATGTCAAAAAGGCCATAATCGGCGGCAATTCAATGGGTGGCGGCGTCACATGGATGTACACACTCACGCACCCCGATAAAGTCGAAGCGATGTTGCTGGTGGATGCCAGCGGGCAGCCTTCTACCAAATCTGGTAATATACCAATCGGTTTCCGTTTGATGCGGATGCCGGTTATCAAAGAGGCCGCGCGCTTTATTGCCCCACGCAGCATTTTTGAATCCAGCGTCAAAACCTCCATGAGCGTTCAATCGAAAATCGACGCAAAACTTGTCGACCGCTATTGGGAGCTTAACCGCTATCCTGGCAACCGCGAAGCAACTATGGAACGCTTTGCAAATGTGCAAAACATGCGCGCCGGCAACACAGAGAAGCTGGCGGCAATCAAGGTGCCCGCGATGATCATGTGGGGAGAAGAGGACAACCTCATCCCCGTAAGTGCTGCGCGGTGGTTCGCGGACGCCTTGCCGCAAGCCAAGCTGATTATTTATCCGGGCGTCGGCCACATCCCAATGGAAGAAATTCCGGAGAAGAGCGCTGCCGACGTAAAAGCATGGCTGGATGGCTTGCCGCCACCAGCCGCTTAGGTCCTGACCCTAAACTTCGAGCAGAATTTTCCCAACATGCGCGCCGGATTCCATATAGGCGTGCGCGCCAGCGGCATCCGCCAACGGAAATATCCGGTCCATTTCGGGCCGCAACGCGCCGTCGCATACCATTGGCCAAACCGTTGTTGATATTTCTTGCGCCAGCAAAGCCTTAAACTCTTTTGTTCGCGGGCGAAGTGTGGATCCGGTAAGCATCAACCGGCGGGACATGATATAAGCCATATTGAGTTCAGCGGTCATCCCGCCTTGAACCGCAATGGTCACATGACGGCCATCTTCACGCAGGCACTGAAGATTGCGCGCAACATAACCACCTGCGACCATGTCCAGAACAAGATGCACGCCCGCGCCGTTGGTAATCGTTTTTACTTCAGCGACAAAATCTGTGCTGTTGTAATTTATGGCATGATCCGCGCCGATTGCCTTTGCGGCGGCGCATTTGTCGTCCGACCCGCAGGTCACAATGACATTGAGATCAAACAATTTGCCCAATTTGATCGCCATTGTTCCAATGCCGCTCGTGCCGCCATGGATGAGGACGGTTTCGCCGGGCGCCGCGTAGCCGCGTTCAAACACATTGTGCCACACGGTGAACAGCGTTTCAGGCAATGCCGCGGCTTGCGCCATTTCCATTCCCGCTGGAACGGGCAAGCAAACGTCGGCGCGGGCGATGCAATATTCGGCATATCCGCCGCCCGATACCAACGCACATTGGCGCGTGCCCAATAATTCGCGGGACACGCCCGCACCGACCGAAACAACAACGCCCGATACTTCCAGTCCGGGCAGATCGCTCGCGCCTGGCGGCGGCGGATATAGACCCTTGCGTTGAATGACATCGGGTCTGTTTACGCCGGCAAAGGCAACCTTCAAAAGCAGCTCACCATCGCCAGGGCTTGGCACTGGCCGCTCCGCCGCGATCAGTACCTCAGGGCCACCCGGCGTCGAAATCTCGATAGCCGTCATCAATTCCGGCAGTTTTTCCATGTCTATTGCATCCCCATGTCAATTGAGATGCCTTTTAGGGAAGCATCATATTGACAGCAACCGCTCATGGGTAAAATATGAACCATGGAAATCGACGACAATCTACCGTTACGCCGGGACGACCCGCTCAATAATCTTGTGAAGCAAGATATTGATGCCCTTTCTGTTGCGGAACTTGAATCCCGCATCACTGCATTAAAGGCGGAAATTGTGCGCTGTG
>NZ_JBILAF010000028.1:0-18978 GCF_044354325.1 Sphingorhabdus sp.
AACTGCCTGCGGCGGACATTTTACTTCGATATCTTTGCCATTTTGACGCCGCGATGGTGCATGTAATAGGTCCTGACCCTAACGTTTTGCGGGCACGAGGATGAACGCAGAACACAGCAGTTCGATTATGCCCGCGGTCAACGCGATGAACGCGGGCGTAACGCCCGGCATCCAGAACGCCAAGCTGGCAATACACATCAAAACGATGGCAAGTATGAGATACAAGCGCATTCCGTACACGGTCTGGAACACCAAATAGCGCGCCGCAACCGTCAACAAGACGATCGAAAAGAACAAGTGGCTGAATGTACTGCTGACCAGAAACGCAATGACAAGGCCGATGATTAGAAACGCCGTCGACTGCAACGCCAGCGTCTCCATTGGGTTGGGTGATCGGGTTTTGCCGCGTCTATAAACAGAACGCGCCAGCAAAACCGATATGGGATGAATGGCCATGCCCCCAAAGAACAATGTCGCCATGCCAGCGATCAGGCTGATGTTCATGGTGACCAGTCCGGACAATGTCCAGACAAGGCCCGATGCAAAGATACCGACCCCGCCGTTGACATATGCCCGGCGCATGTCGCGCTGCGCTTCTCCCAAATGCATGAACTTCACCCCCCCTCAGAAGTCGGCTTTATGTCACGCGGCAGTCGCCATTTCCACCGCTATCGTTTCCTCAATCCAGCCACCGCCAAGCACGCGGTCACCGTCATATAATACCGCCGCCTGCCCCGGCGCGACGCCATATTCGGGCGCATCGAAGCGCAACCATTCGCCATCCATCCGGGCGGGAACCGGGCGGGACATTGACCGGACCTTGGCCATCACAGGCCGGTCGCCGATGTCGGCCAGCCAATTGGCATCGATAACGCGCGCAGCCTGCACCGCCAGCGCTTCGCGCGGCCCAACGATCACGCGCTGCGTAGTGGGATCAAGCCGGATGACATATAAAGGCACTGGCTGACCGCCGACCTCTAACCCTTTGCGCTGCCCGACGGTGTAATGGATCAGGCCCTTATGCTGGCCAAGCGTACGACCATCCAGATGCACGATATCACCGCCGACCTCTGCATCCGGACGGATTTTGCGCACGACGCTGGCATAATCGCCATCGGGTACAAAGCAGATATCCTGACTGTCGGGCTTCATGGCCACGACGAGGCCCATTTCCTGCGCAATCGCGCGCACATGCGGCTTGGGCATGCCGCCCAAGGGGAAACGCAAATAATCAAGCTGATGTTGCGTCGTTGCAAACAGGAAATAGCTCTGGTCGCGTGCAGGATCAAAAGCGCGATGCAATTCCGCACCGGCCAGTCCCTCAACGCGGCGCACATAATGGCCCGTGGCAAGGCAATCTGCCCCAAGCTCGCGGGCCAGCCGGAACAGGTCGGTGAATTTCACACCCATGTTGCACCGAACGCACGGAATGGGTGTGCGGCCCGCCATATATTCATCGGCAAAATGGTCGATGACCGATTCGCGAAACTGGCTTTCATGATCGAACACATAATGCGCGATCCCCAATTTATCGGCAACGGCGCGCGCGTCCCGAATATCCTGCCCCGCGCAGCAGGCACCGGCGCGTTTTACCGCGCTGCCATGGTCATATAGTTGCAGCGTCACGCCAATAGTTTCGGCGCCCGACCGCGCAGCCAGCGCCGCAACCACAGACGAATCGACGCCGCCCGACATCGCAACAACGATTCGTTTGCCGGCAAGATCGGGCCCGAGTTGAAAATCAGAATGATAAATATCGTCAGTCATGGGAGTGCCTCCCTAATGGCTTGCACTTCTAAAAGCCAGTTTTCCGTAAGAATCCACGCGGGACCGCGAACGGAGAGGGCGCATGGCTGTTAACCTTGCCTAACATTCTTTGAAGATCGCCTTTACCCATTGTTAGAACATCTGGTGCTATAACAGCGCCATGGAAATGAATTTTCCCCATCACGCGTTACGCCACGATTCGGATATCAGCCGGAAGGACAGGCAATCCGCCCTTGATGCTGCCCGCTTGCGTCAAGCGAACAGCCGGACGGTCCGGTTCCTTCACCAGGCCGATCAATGTGGCGCGCCGGAACCCAACGATCTCGCTGCCCGAATTCACTGTTTCGCGGCGGCCCCCAATGCCGAACGCGCGGTGGGGGGCTCATTTTGGCAAAAATCCGGACCAGAAAAAACTAATGAACCACCTGTTTACCAAACTGCTTTAGGCAATATCAAAGGCCGCCTCCTACCTATCGATGCAACAGGAACCGAGTTAACCCTGGCGGGGCATGGAGCAGGAAAAAATCATGATTGAGAACCAGAAATTCCGTCCAGCGCAGGTCATTGGTCCATTGGGCGAACCGCTCACGTTGGACAGCCTGCCACCTCCCGGCACAACGCGGTGGGTTGTCCGCCGCAAAGCGGAAGTGGTCGCGGCTGTGAATGGCGGGCTATTGTCCATCAATGACGTGTGCGAACGCTATGATCTGACGCTCGAAGAATTTGCGTCGTGGCAGCGTGCAGTCGACCGGTCGGGTATGCCCGGCCTGCGCGTAACCCGTATTCAGCATTATCGCGACTTGTATGAGCGTCAGCAGAAATACTGACCGCGCGTCTTCAATTGCCAGCGAAATGACCAACCCCGCCTTGTGCGGGGTTTTTCGTGCGCACGGATCATGGCTTCTTTTTGGTGCAGTGATTGTTCTGGCTGTCCTTTACTGTTGTTCGTCGAAACATATCGACGACAGTTCCTATTGTTGCGGACAAGCTTTTCCACTATCGTATAGGGACCAATAAGGCGGTTTAGCTGTTGGTATTCTGCTGCTTGCAGGCAGTGACTTATTAAGGTAATACAGCTCCGCTATAAAAACATTGGGTTGCGTAACGCGCGCCCGCGACAGAATTTGGAACATCGGTATGAATTACGAAACAACTTTGAGCAGTTCGCTGGGTAGCGATGTGGTGGTGGATAACGCAGAACGCAATCGGCGTCGGCGGAACATCGTGCTGATTGTTGTCGCAATTTTGGCCGTTGCGGGTGCCGCTTATTATTTCTTTGGCAGCAGCACCGCGGCACCGACGGACGCCGACAAGGCTGGCCAAGCGCAAACCGTCACCGTGGTTGCCCCTGGTCGCGATTCTGTTGTGCGCGCCATTAACGCAACGGGCACGCTGGCGGCACGCCGCGAAATTCCCGTTGGTGTCGTTGGCGAAGGCGGACGCGTGCTTCAGGTATATGTCGATGCTGGTGAATGGGTGCGCCAAGGTCAGGTTCTTGTGAGCGTTGACCGCTCGGTCCAGACACAGCAGGCCGCAGCGCTTGAGGCACAAATTGGCGTCGCGCGCGCAGACCTCCAGCTCGCGCAAAATGAACTCGAACGTGCGATGCAGCTGGTTGAGCGCGGCTTCATTTCAAAAGCGGATGTCGACCGCAAGACCGCAACACGCGACGCGACACGTGCGCGCGTTAACGTCGCCAATGCGCAGCTTGCCGAAACCCGTGCGCGCAAAGCGCGGCTTGATGTCCGCGCACCGGTTTCCGGTTACGTGCTGGAACGAAAAGTCGAACCCGGTCAAACGGTATCGGCAGGCAGCGGAATCCTGTTCCGCATCGCCAAAGATGGCGAGCTTGAGCTGCAGGCAAAGTTAAGCGAAGACGATCTGGGCCAAGTTGCTGTTGGTGTCACGGCTAAGGTCACGCCAGTCGGGACTGACCGCATTTTCAACGGCAACATCTGGCAGATTGCGCCGATGATTGACGCCCAAAGCCGTCAGGGCATGGCGCGTATCGCACTGCCTTTTGACACCGCATTGCGTCCCGGCGGGTTTGCGTCGGTCGAGATTAAGGCTGGCGCGATGACTGCACCGGTTCTGCCGGAATCCGCCGTGCAAACTGGCCGTGAAGGCAGCTTTGTCTATATTGTTGGCAAGGATAACAAGGTACAGCAACGCCCCGTGAAGGTCGGTTCCGTCACTGCAAATGGTTTGATTATCGAACAGGGTCTTGATGGCACCGAACGCGTCGTTTTGTATGCTGGTGGCTTCCTCAATCCAGGCGAAACGATCAATCCCAAGCTTTTGAAAAAGCAGTAAGTTTTCGGCCTGTCGGGATATAAATCATGAATTTAAATAACATATCCGCATGGTCCATCCGGAACCCCGTGGTTCCGATTGTCTTGTTCGTCGCGCTCACGCTGGCGGGCATCATGTCGTTCAACAATATGGACGTGCAGAACGAGCCCGACATTGAATTCCCCGTTGTCGTTGTGTCGATATCCCAACCTGGTGCAGCGCCTACCGAAATCACAACGCAGATAACGCAAAAAGTCGAATCCGCGATCCGAAGTGTTCAGGGTGTACGCAACATCGATGCCACATCAAGCGAAGGCAATACGACGGTCAGCGCCGAATTCGAAATTGGTGACGATATCAACGCCGCGGTCAGCGAAGTCAAAAACGCTGTAGACCAGATCCGAAGTGATTTGCCTGACGGCATTTTGGAACCGCAGATTTTCAAAGTCGCAACATCAAGTGACCCGATCGCCTATTTCGCGGTCGAAGCCAGCGACATGACACTGGAGCAACTCAGCTGGTTTGTCGATGACACCGTAGCCCGGCGTTTGCTCTCAGTTGAAGGCATGGCGTCGGTTAGCCGTAATGGCGGCGTCAACCGAGAAGTTAGGGTGGTTCTCAACCCTGCAAAAATGCAGTCGCTTGGCGTAACCGCAAGCCAGATCAACAGCGTCCTGCGTCAGCAAAATATCAACGCGTCGGGCGGACAATCACAGATCGCAGGATCACGCCAATCGGTGCGCGTTCTTGGCAACGCAACCGATGCATTTGCCTTGAGCCAAACGCAAATCAGCCTTGGTGGCGGTCGTTCTATCAAATTGGCCGATGTCGCTGACGTGACCGATGGGTTCAGCGAACAGAGATCCATGGCATTTGCCGGCGGCAAGCAGGTCGTCACCTTGGCCATGTCGCGCGCGAAGGGCGCATCCGACGTCACCGTGTTCGACGACGCGATGGAAAAACTTACTGAGATCCAAAAGGAAAACCCTGGTATAAAGTTCATCACGTTGTTCAACAGCGTCGATTACACCAAAGGCCAATATAAAAGCTCGATGGCTGCGATGATTGAAGGCGCATTGCTCGCCATCGTCGTGGTGTTCTTGTTCCTGCGCGATTGGCGTGCGACGATTATTTCTGCGATTGCCATTCCACTGTCCGCCATCCCGGCTTTCTGGTTCCTTGATCTATTGGGCTTTACGCTCAACACCATGTCGCTGCTTGCGCTTGGGCTTGTCGCCGGTGTGCTTGTGGATGATGCGATCGTGGAAATTGAAAACATTGTCCGGCACATGCGCATGGGCAAATCCGCCTATCAGGCATCGATTGATGCTGCCGACGAAATCGGGCTTGCCGTGGTTGCAACCACATTCTCGATTGTCGCGGTGTTCCTGCCCGTTGGCCTGATGCCGGGTGTCGCAGGGCAATTCTTCAAAAATTTCGGACTGACCGTTGTGGCTTCGGTGCTTATGAGCCTTGCCGTCGCGCGTATGATTACGCCGATGATCGCCGCCTATTTCCTCAAATCCGCGGGCATTGCCGAACATGGCGAGGCTAGCTGGATCGACCGCTATATGAAGATCCTGCGCTGGTCGCTTGGCCATCGCCGCTGGATGATGGGTATTGGCGCTGTCGCTCTCGGTCTTACCATCGCGTTGTTTATCATCCTGCCCAAGCAGTTCTTCCCCGACGGCAATACCGATTTCAGCCGCGTGCGCATTGAGATGGTTCCGGGCACAACGCTGGAACGCACGCGTGAAGTCGCCAGCGAGGCCGCTGCAATTATCGAAAAACAGCCGGAGGTGAAGACCGCCCTTCAAAGCTTGCGCGAAGGCAGCGCCAACATTTTCATTACACTGCATGAAGACCGTGCACGGACCAGCCAGAAATTTGAAGAAGATCTGACACCATTGCTCACAAAAATTGCCGACGCACGCGTTACCTTTCAGGCTAATGGCCCGGGCGGTGGTGGTGGTGGTTCCGGCCGCGACGTTTCGGTCATGTTGTCCGGATCAGATCCCAAAATGCTTGACCGGACAGCGTCAACGCTTGTCGAACAAATGAAGACGCTACCTGAATTGCGTGCGCCTCGTATCTCCGCTGATTTGCAGCGTCCCGAATTGATCATAACGCCGCGTAATGACCTTGCGTCGCAACTTGGCGTATCAACAGTAGCACTCAGCCAGACAATTCGCGTCGCAACGCTTGGTGACATTGACCAGAATAGCGCAAAATTTTCAATGTCCGACCGTCAAATCCCGATCCGCGTGATGCTTGCCAAGGAATCGCGTCAGGACTTGGATGTCATCCGAAACTTACCGGTGCCATTGGCGAGTGGCGGTTCTGTGCCACTGTCACGTGTAGCGGACATAAGCTTCGGTGCTGGTCCAACCTCGGTTCAACGCCGTAACCAGAATTTCCGCATCTTCATTGGTGCGGATTTTGCACCGGGTATCGTTTCGTCCGAAGCCGACAAGAAAATAGACAACCTACCCATCATGAAAAATCTGCCCACCGGCGTGTCCCGCGCACCCTTTGGCAGTCAGGAATGGGAACAAGAAATGCAAAGCGACTTCCTCGTGGCGCTGATTTCCGGAACCTTGCTGGTGTTCGCGGTGCTGGTGCTTTTGTACCATCGCTTCATGTCACCCTTGGTCAATATGGGTTCGTTGTTGCTCGCGCCTTTGGGTGGCTTGGTGGCGATTGCTTTGGCAGGACAGCCAATCTCAATGCCTGTGTTCATCGGCATATTGATGCTCTTTGGTATCGTTGCGAAAAACTCCATTCTGCTGATCGACTTTGCGATTGAGGAAATGGCGCGCGGTGTTCCCAAGTTCCAAGCCATCATGGAAGCAGGCCATAAACGTGCGCAACCAATCGTTATGACCACGGTCGCCATGACCGCCGGCATGGTACCAACCGCGCTCTCGCTTGGGGGCGACGGCCAGTGGCGCTCGCCAATGGGCACCGTCGTCATCGGCGGCCTGATCGTTTCGACCTTGCTGACGTTGCTCATCGTTCCTGCGGGCTTCAGCCTTGCCGATGGTTTTGAAAAGCGCGTTGGTCCATGGTTGCGCTCACGGTTGCTGACCTATGATCCCGACAAGCATGGCGAAGATGTCGCTCCGCCCGTCGCCACGCCCGCAAAGGCAACTGGCAAAACAGGCGGCAAAGACGACCTCGGCGGACTTCAGCCTGCGGAGTGACGCTTTACTTGGCAGCTTGGCGGGCCTTGGCTAAGGCAGTGATGTGAAATCTGCCGATAAACTGGGACAGTCGGAAAAAATCCGTTACGCCGAGCGCGACGCTGAACTGCGTCAAATGCGGATTATCGCCACGGCCTTGCTGTTGGCGATGGCCGCTTTGTTCGTTTTCGGCAAATATATGGAAACCCGCTATGATGCCTATTGGGGCTTTCTGCGCGCCTTTGCAGAGGCTGGCATGGTCGGCGGTCTGGCGGACTGGTTTGCGGTCACCGCCCTGTTCCGCCACCCGCTTGGCATCCCCATTCCGCACACCGCGATCATTCCGAACAATAAAGAACGGCTTGGCCGCACGCTTGCGAGCTTTCTGCGCACCAACTTTCTGACGACCAAGGTTGTCGCGCGCCGCGTGCAGCGCATGGATGTCGCGGGTGCCATGGGCAAGTTTTTGAGCGCACCTGCCGGTGGCGAAGGCCGCATGCGCATGGGCGCCTCGCGCCTTTTGGGTGATATCATCGCCGCACTCGATGATGAACGGCTTGGCGGTGTAGCCAAGGGCGCAATCCGCAAGCAGCTCGACAAGCTAGATATTGCGCCGCTGCTCGGCCAATTGTTGACCGCGATGATCTGCGAGCGCCGCCATATCCCGGTGTTGGACGGCATCATCAAATGGGCATCGGCCACGCTGGAGGCCAATGAGCATCTCATTCGCCAAATGGTGGAGGAACGCGCCAATACAATCATGCGCTGGACGGGCCTTGACGACAAATTGGCCAACTCCATCGTCAATGGCCTCAATAAGCTGCTGCACGAAATGGCAGAAGACCCCGACCATCCTTTGCGGGAAAAGGGCGAAGAGGGCCTCGCCAGCCTTGCGCACGACCTTCGCCATGACAAGGAATTGCAGGCGAAGGTCGCGCATTGGAAAGGGCAGTTGCTCGAAAACCCCGCGATGGGCAAATGGATCAACAGCCTGTGGGATCAGGGCCGCGATGGCCTGCTAAAGGCCGCACGCAACCCCGATGCCGCGCTGGCGGGCAGCTTTGGCGATGCCCTGATAAAGCTTGGTGGCAGGCTTCAGGAAGATTCAGGCCTAAAGCTTCAAATCAACCGCTTCGCGCGCCGCGCGATTGTCGGCACCACCGAAAATTATGGCGACAATATCGTGACCCTCGTTTCCGATACAGTCGCCCGCTGGGATGCATCAACCATCACCGACCGCGTCGAAAATGCGGTGGGCAGCGACCTCCAATTCATCCGCATTAACGGCACATTGGTCGGCGGCATGGCAGGCATCGTCATTCATGCCGTTGGCTTGCTGATTTAAGCCAATTACAGCGCCGATATCATCCGTTCGGCCGCTTCGGCGGCCAAGCGGGCGGCGCGTTTTAGGTTGGTTTGGAAATCGCCTGAGCTATCGCCATTGGCATTGTCGCTGGTTGCCTTAATCGCCGCCCATGGCACGTCCATGCGGGCTGCGGCTTGGGCAACGGCTGCGGTTTCCATATCGATGATGTCGCCGCCAAGAACGCGGTGCAGGCGGCGGCCATGGTCGTCGTTTTCCATGAAGCAGTCATTTGTGATGATCCGCACTTTCGGTAGCCCCGTCTCTGGCATGATCGCGGCGTGATAGGGTTCGGCGTGCGCCTCGCCTATCGGCCATGCCCCTGCCCGATAATGCACAAACCCGTCGGCACGCGAGGCGCCATAATCGCCCTGCACGGCTTGCGTGATCTGGAAACAATGGCCGTCATGGTCGCTCAATTTCCCCGCAGTGCCGACCACCAACAGCAAATCTGCATGATAATGTTCGACCAACATCATCGCGGCCATCGCCGCATTCACTTTGCCAATGCCGCTGCAGGTGATGGCGATATTGCGGCCACCGGATTGGACCTGACGGACCATGAAACCGTGCAACGGCTCGCTATTGGCGCTTTGGCCGGGGAACAACGCTGCGGCTTCGGCGTCCACGCCGGTAATGATGCCAATGGTTTTGAACATGCTGCGCCCTTTATATATTTTCCAACAGGATGAGGCTCTAGCGCAGCATTAACGTAATTATGATGACATAAACGTTAGCACGGCCAAATTATTGGCTGGCGGCAATCATGTCTTCGATCCGGACGAACTTTTCGCGCGGGGCGCCATCGCGGGCGCGGGCAATCTCTGCCTCTTCAATTTTCTTCCAGTCGCTGAATGTGACAATATCGACCTTGCGCAATGCCAGCAGCGCATCCAGACCGGCACGACCATCTTTGTCGGCGCTTATGGCCATATCCTCCGCCACGCTATCAATGATATTATAGCCGTCGGGCCGGTTGGTTCCGATCGTTCCAGATGGGCCACGCCGAGCCCAGCCAACGCAATAGAGACCCGGCAATATCCTGCCGTCCAGATTGGCAAAGCGGCCACGGCCATGCTCATAAGGCACGCCGTCAATGGGCGGCGTTTGATACCCAATGCAGCTGATGACCATAGAACAATCGATGGTGTAGCTTTCGCCCGTGCTAACACTGCGATACTGGTCATCCAGCCGCATGCGCTCCACGCGAACGCGCTCGACTTTGCCATCGCCCTCAATCGCGACAGGGGCAGCAAAAAAGTCGAAATTGATGCTGATCGGCTTATCCGCACGAAACGCCTCTGGAATGGCTGCGAATTCGCGCAGATGCGTGACGGACTTGCGAATGCCGGGTTCCAACAAGGCATCTTCGCCGATGTCTGGCAGATCATCCTTATCGACGCGCGGGGTTGCCCGCTGCAAATGCGCGAGCTCGCCCAGTTCCTTTGGCGTCATCGCAATTTGGTGCGGGCCGCGCCTGCCCAAAATGGTGATGTCCTCAACACCCGAATGATCAAGCCCATCGAGCGCGTGGCTGACAATGTCGGAACCGTCAAATTCGGCGCGCGTTTTGGACAATATGCGCGCGACATCCAGCGCCACGTTACCATTACCGACGATGACGACATGCCGTCCATCCAATGGAGGTTGAAGGTCCGCATAATCAGGGTGGCCATTATACCAGCCGACAAAGGCGGCGCTGCCAAAAACGCCCGGCAAGTCTGCGCCAGCGATGTCCAACGGGCGATCATTCGGCGCGCCGGTGGCGAGAATGACCGCGTCATACAATGTCTGAAGCTCGTCGACGCTGACATCTTTGCCGACGGTCACATTGCCGACAAACCGGACATTGTCAGACAAGGCGACTTTTTCATAACGGCCCGCAACGGCCTTGATCGATTGATGATCGGGGGCGACACCAAAACGGATAAGGCCAAAGGGAACGGGCAAGCGGTCAATGATATCCACCCGCACATCGTCGCCAAATTTCTTCTGCGCAGCTTCTGCTGTGTAATATCCCGCCGGACCGGAACCGATGATTGCGATATGCCGCATGCCCTACTCCCCGTCATTGCCTGATTCGGCAGGCTAACGGGTCAGCGCCAAAAAGAAAGGGCCGACCTTCACACAGAAGATCAGGCGGCTTTACGCGCCTTGCGTGCGTCACGGTCCAGGAAACCGCGGATCGCCTCTATGCTCTCTTCGACATGGCTGAGCAGGAACAAATGCCCGCCATTTTCGACGACGAAAAGTTCGCTGTTCGGAATGAGGAAATTCAAAAACTTACCATTGGCGAGCGGAACGATCTGGTCATCGTCACCCATCATGATGAGCGTTTCGGTTTTCAGAAATGGCAGGAATGGCGCGCTGGTCCATCCCATCATCGCCATCAGCTGATAAAAATATCCCGTCTTCGACGGCGGTGTAATCCGGCCGATATGCTCCGACTTGTTGCCGACCACACCGCCGTACAGCGTCTTGAAATGCTTCGCCATGAAATCGGGGTCTATATAACGCCGCGGGTCAGCCATTTTGACCAACGCGGCGGGGTTACCCGGAACCATCAACATGCCAGCGCTGGTCGCGACAAGGATAAGCTTGTTCGTGCGCGCGCCATTCTGCAGCGCAAATTGCTGCGCCATCGCCCCGCCCCAGCTGACGCCCATGACATCGACCACGGGCATGTCAAACCGGTCAAGCAACAACGCCGCAATGCGCGACATCAATAAAGCGTTATAGGGGACCACCGGGTCGGGCGAACCGCCAATACCGGGCATATCAAAAGTGATGAAATCGCGGTCATCCAGCAGCTCGGCCATCGGCGCCATAGCCTCAATATTCGCGCCAATGCCGTTGAAGAACAATATCGGCAGCTTCTTCGTCGCCTTCGACGCCCGCCAAACCGCAACCCGCAATGTGCGACCGTCAACGGTCTCCATGCTGAATGTAGGGGCGCGGTTTTTGGTCATATGGGTTCCCCTGCCGCGTTTATCGCTGGCGTTGCGGGGAGTTTAACGCATGGACTCGGCTGTGCAAGGAAGAAAGAGCCATTTCGGCATCGTGACGACGTGGCGACCGCGGCGACGCAGCCTCACTCCAAAACATACAGCCCCGGTGCGGCTTCCATTGCCGGATAGGCCTTGCTGCCGAGCGTACCGGGGGCTGCGATTTCTGCGCCGGATCGCGCGTGGAGCCATTCCATCCAATGTGGCCACCAGCTTCCGGCAACTTCTTCGCTGCCTTTCATCCATTCGGTGACATCGGCGGGCGTCTTGCCGTTTGAATGTTTCCAATATTTCGCCTTGGGGTTGCCCGGCGGGTTCAGGATCGCCTGCATATGGCCAGCCTGGCTCAGGATGAATTCGACATTTTTGCTGCCGAACAATTGCGTTGACCGATAACATGCGCGCCATGGCGTGATGTGGTCGGTTGTCCCGCCCAGAACGAACAGGTCGCCCGTCACCTTGGTGAGGTCAAGCGTATGGCCCGCAATTTCGAACGTGCCCGGCGCGGCGTAGGCATTTGCCTCAAACAGCTCCAAGAAATCACCCATCAATGCCGAAGACAGGTTGGTCGCATCGGCGTTCCAGAACAATATGTCGAACGCCGGCGGATCATCGCCCAGCAGATAATTGTTGATGACATAGTTCCAGATGAGGTCATTTGGCCGCAACCATGCAAAGCCGCGCGCAAGGCTGCTGCCTTCAATCACGCCTTTCTTCGCCGCGCGCTGCCGTGCCAGCGCGATGCCATTGTGCGACACAAGGCTCGACGCCTCGGTATCGCCGGGCTTGGGTTCAAGCACGCACACCATCATGGTGATCGCGTTGGCGCGGGTGTCACCCATCGATGCCAGTTTGGACAGCAGGACGGACATGGTCTGTCCGCCGGAACAGCCGCCCGAAATGTTAACCTTGTCGCTGCCGGTAATCTCACACACGACGTCCAGCGCCTTGATGCAGCTTTCGATATATTCGGCCATGCCCCACACGCCCATATCCTCGGTCGGGTTACGCCATGAAATCATGAATGGCTGAATGCCGTGGTCGGTCTGCCATTTGATGATCGATTTTTCGGGGGACAGATCGTTGATATACATTTTATTGATCTGTGGCGGGATCGTCAGCTGCGGCGTGGCAAATACCTTGTCGGTGGTGGGCGCATATTGGACGAGTTCGAAACGTTCATCGCGATAGACCACGGCCCCTTTTGCGGTTGCGACATTCTCGCCAAGCTTGAACGGCTTTTTGTTCACCTGGCTCACCATCATGTCGTTGTGAACAATGTCGTGATAGGCGTTTTTCAGGCCCTTCACGAGGCTGAGCCCGCCGGAGTCCACCAACCGTTTTTGCGCGGTCGGATTGCCGATCAGCGTGTTGGTCGGTGACATCGCATCAATGATGATCTGCGAGATGAAATTGGCGCGGTCGCGTTCAAGCGCATCGAGTTCCAAATCCTCAATATAGCTTTTGACGCCCTTTTGCACCGCGAGATAATATTGCGCGCCCGCTTTGAAAAAGGGGTTAAACGTCCATGCCGGGTCCATGAAGCGTTTGTCCTTGGGATCAGGCGCGAGATCCGACTTTCCGGTCATGATTTTGACGACATCTTCGGAAAAGCTGCTGGTTGCCTTCCACGCCTTGTCGGGGTTGGCGGCGGTCTGGCGGAGCATCAGGCCAATGGCGCCGATGAAATCCTCCCGCGCTAACCCTGCTAATGGGCCAAGCGCCATCGTGGCATCATTGGCGGCGTCAAACGCGCCTGCAACGCCGGAAAATGGTGCGCCTTTCTTTTTCGCGCTCTTTGTTCCGGTCTTTTTTCCAGATCCGCTGCCCGCTTTTGTCGCCATCTGCATCTCCTCTTCCCAAGATGAAGAATTACATGCCCCGCGGCCTGCGTCAATCGCGCATCAAGCCGATGGAAAATGCCACAAAAATCGCCTATACCAACCGCGCCTCAACAGAGCGCGCATTGTTAACAATTGAAAACAAGCGCTTCTAAACTGGAGGACGGCCGCCGCGCATCTTAATGCGCGCATTAAGGAGCACCAGTATGCATGCCCGAGTTTGCGTTGCTGAACGATCAACAGGCCGCCTTTCGACACCAATGGGCACTTTCATTGGCCAATCCAGCGTAATGATTTTCCTGCGATGACCTCAGACATGAAAAAACTGGAAGGCTTGGGCAAATTGCTGAAGGCTGCCGGGGTTAAGCCCGCTGGCGCTGAGGCGATGGTCCGCGACCATATCGACGAAATTCAAGCCGATGCGCGCCAACATCATGCCGAACTCATCGCATCGGTGAAAGCGCTGAAAGAAGAGCTGGTCGAGCTGCGGCACAATCATGCTTCATCAGTGTCCGAAATCCGGATGGCGACCGATGTGATGCGGCGCGAGATCGAAGCGCGCAGCGTTGCGTTCGGCCGAACGCTTCAAATCGCCAAATTCGTGCTCATTATCATCGTGGCTTTGCAGATCGTTCTTCTTGTGGGCCTATTCACGACCACGGGCAGCAGCCTGCCCGACCTTGGCCGCTTTATCCCTGCGTCTGAGACAGCTAACAGCCTGCAAGCCCCACCCCCGACGTCCAGTCCCCAGGACACAGCTACGAAATGACCGAATGACATATATCATGTCCACAAAGCGACCTTCCCGTTTTCTCATTTCACGCAGCCTGATGGGTGGCCTGTGTCTTGCGGCCGCGATCACGGGCATCACGGTGACCGCCAACGCGCATGATCCAAGCGCGGAAAAACAAACTACGGGAAAACCAAAGGCAGAAAAGCCAAGCGCAGAAAAACAAACTGCGGGAAAGCCAAAGGCAGAAAAGCCAAGCGCGGAAAAACAAACTGCGGGAAAGCCAAAAGCAGAAAAGCCAAGTGCGGCAAAAACGACCCCGGCAAAGCCAAAGGCCGCTAAAGCCGAGCAGAAAAAGCCAAATGTCGCAAAGCCAAGCGCGTCAACATTCACGATCCCCAGCCTCGAAGACAAACCGACCAACGCCCAGACCAACGCTCAGTCCACTGCGGACGAAACGCTGCGCAATGACATCGACACGCTTTGGAAGAAATTCCCCGGCCGTGCGGGCATCGCCATTTACACGCCATTTTCGGATGACATTATCGGTCGGCGGCACACCGAACGCTTTCCGCAGCAAAGCGTCTCCAAAATGTGGGTCGCCCTGACGATTTTGGAACAAGAAGCCGCGGGCAAGCTGTCGCTCGACAAGAAAATACGCGTGAGCCGTGATGATATCGTGGTGTTCAGCCAGCCGATCAAACAATATCTCAGCAGCCAAGATTCCTTTGAAATGTCCGTGCGTGAATTGCTTGCCCACGCCGTCAACGCCAGCGACAATCTTGCAAACAGCGTCCTGATCCGCGTCGCCGGCGGCCCGCAGGCGATCAACCAGATGCTGGACCGGCGCAAAGTGCAATCGATCCGTTTCGGACCCGGCGAAGTGCTTTTGCAAAGCGCAATCGCGGGCCTCGAATGGCAACCTGAATATCGCAAAGGCAATGCCTTTAAGGAACAGCGTTCGCGCATTCCCATGGAAAAACGGCGCGCAGCGCTCGACAAATATCTGGCCTCGCCCTTGGATGGCGCCGCGCCGGGCACCATCGCGCTTGTGCTAAAACGCTTTGGCGAACGCGCGCCTGATGATCCGGGGGCAAAGCTTTTGAAACTGATGGCGGGTACCTATACCGGAAGATCACGCCTTCGTTCAGGGCTCGCACCGGGCTGGAGCCTCGCTCACAAAACGGGGACGGGGCAAGTATTGGGTTCGATTTCGACCGCACTTAACGATGTCGGGGTGATGAAAGCGCCTGATGGTTGTCGGTATCAGGTCGCCGTCATGATTGCCGAAACACACGCCGGAAGAGAGGTCACAAACGGCCTCATGCAAAATGTGGCGCGCGCGGTGGTGCGGCATCACCGCCAAATCCACCCCAAGGCCGAAAAGACGTCCTAAAGCGATTGCTGCCCAAATGTGCCTTCTGCCGAAAGGTATAAGGAATTCAGCGTGTCAAATAATCGCTTGCATGAATATTCGCTCCATTTTGGAGAGACCAAAACGTGCATCCGTGAATTTTGTTCCATAGGACGCGTAAAGTTCACATTAGTTCACAATATAATTGTTACAAAAGTTACATTTGTGGCGTAAAACCAAGTGGGGGTTCGGTCCACTATTTAAGGCATAGTAATGAAGAAATTTCATATAGCTGTGGTAGAAGACGACTTAGCCTTTGCGGCGGAGATGGAGGAATTTCTGGGGGCGTCCGGTTATGCGGTTTCCATCTATGACTCATCGCAGAAATTTTTGGCGGCGTTGCGCCAATCGGAATGCGACCTTCTCATCGTCGATTGGTCGATTCCCGATTTATCCGGTATTGAAGTGCTCGAATATATCCGGAAGTTTCATCCGGATATGCCAGCCATCATGCTGACCGCACGCACCGAAAATACCGACATTGTGCGCGGGTTACAGGCCGGTGCCGACGATTATGTTTCCAAGCCAGTAGATCCCGACGTCCTTGCAATGCGGATCAAATCGCTGCTGCGCCGATCCAAAGGCGAAGTGAAAAACGTGTCGGAAAACGTCATCCTCGGCCGCTATTTGCTGCGGCCATCGGCGTCCACGATCTACCTTGGGGACGAAGAGATCGTGCTGCCCAAGCGTGAATTTGACATGGCGATGCTGTTTTTCACAAATCCGAACCGCCTTCTTTCGCGGCAATATTTGGCAGCAACCTTATGGGGTAAAGTTGTCGATTACCAATCGCGGACGATTGACACCCATGTCGCACGGTTACGCAAGAACCTGAAGCTTGACCCCACATGTGGCATCAGCCTGAATGCGTTGTACGGTTTTGGATATACCTTGCAGGCCGATGTGCACGCAATGAACGCCGCGCACGAACACACCGCCATTTCGGCGTAGGCAAATAACCGCGCCGCTTTAGCCACGCCCGCTGCGTCGGAACACCTATCCGTGCGCAGCGCAGACTAAGGACGGTTTCGGGGAAACGCACGTTGCGCGGTAGGGCTAATCGTCGGCACTTGCGTCCCTCGGTCATGGCGCTACAGCACGCGAAATGAGCATGATTGAAATCGTCGCCGTTTTGCTCGGCATTGCCAACATCGTCCTGATTATCCGGCGATCGGTTTGGAACTTTCCCGTGGCGATTGTCATGGTTGCTTTATATTTCATCATCTTCCGCGACGCCAAGCTGTACAGCGACGCTGGGCTGCAGATCTTTTTCGCGGGCATCAATCTCTATGGCTGGTGGAGCTGGAACCGGAAAAAAGGCGAAAGCGGCGTGATTTCCGTCCGCAGGCTTCCGGCAACGGGCTATGCGTTGTGGATTGCAGGCTCGATCATCGCCATTTGGGCATGGGGCGCCATAATGCATGCCGAAACTGATGCCAGCTATCCCTATTGGGATGCGTCCATTGCGATGCTGTCGATTGTGGGGCAGATTTTGATGACCCGGCGCTTTGTCGAAAACTGGCATTATTGGATCATCGTCAATATCATCTCTATCCCGCTATATATCGTCAAAGACCTGCATCTGACCGCCGGGCTGTACGTCGTGTTTCTGGTGCTGGCGGTTGCTGGCCTTGTCGAATGGCGCAAGGCAGAACGCGCATGAAACGGATTTGCCTGCATGGTCCCGAAAGCACGGGCAAATCGACATTGGGCACGCGGCTTGCGGCGCATTTGGGATGCGAAGTCGTGCCCGAATATGGCCGCGCCTATTGCGAGGCGCATGGCACCGACATCGGCATGGCGCAGCTTGTCCACATTGCGCAGACGCAAGACGCGATGAACCGCGCCGCAGCCGCGCGCGCAGCGGAGCTGGGCGCTGGTTATGTGCTGTTCGATACAGATCCGCTGATAACGTCGGTGTGGGCGCACATGATGTTTGGTGCGGCGGACGGATATTTCGGCGCCTTTGCCGGTTTTGCCGACCATTATCTGTTGCTCGATATCGACCTGCCCTTTGTCGACGATGGCTTGCGCGTTTATGCGCAATCGGCCGAGCGCAAACGCTTTTTCGACCTATGCCGCGCTGAACTCGATGGACGCGGCGTCCGCTACACGTTGGTTCAAGGCGAAGGCGAAGCGCGTTTCACCGCGGCATTGGCCGCCATCTCGGCCTAAGCCTTCTCCAAAGCCTCGCTTGCCGCGACCCAGCGGGCTTCGGCAGCCTCTTGCGCAGCGACAATCTTCCCACGCCGTTGCGACAGCTCGCCCATCGTCAGGCTCTTATATTCATTCGCAGCGGACGCCGGATCGAACATCGCCCGGTCAATCGCGCTCAACACAACCTCAAGCTTGGCAAGGTCCGCCTCTGCGTCACTGACTTCGCGCTTAAGCTTGCTTTGCGCTTCACGCGCGGCGGCTTGCGCTTTTTTGTCTTCCTTGCGATCGGCCTTGGATACCTTCTCTTTCGCGGGGCCCTTGCCCAGGATGAAGTCGGTATAATCCTCAATCGTACCCGAAAATTCGGTCGCAGTCCCGCCATCGACGAGCACCAGCCGGTCGGCGGTCAGCTCCAACATATGGCGGTCATGGCTGACCAGAACCACGGTGCCTTCATATTCGTTCAGCGCCTGCACCAACGCTTCACGCGCATCGACGTCCAAGTGGTTCGTCGGTTCGTCAAGGATCAGCATATGCGGCGCATCGCGGGTAATGAGCGCCAGCGCCAACCGCGCGCGTTCGCCACCCGACAGCTTGCCGACCTTCGTCGTTGCCTTTGCCCCTGAAAAGCCGAAGCGGCCCAATTGCGCGCGCACCGCGCCGGGGGTCGCGCCCTTCATCTGCTGGGTCATATGCTCCAGCGGGGTATCGTCACCGTCAAGTTCTTCGACCTGATATTGCGTGAAATAGCCAACGCGCATTTTGCCCGACGCGCTCATCGCCCCGTCCATCGGCGTCAATTGCGCCGCAAGCAACCGCGCGAGCGTGGTCTTACCATTGCCATTGCGCCCCAGCAAAGCGATCCGGTCATCGGGGTCAATCCGCAGGTTCAACCGCTGAAGTATCGGTTTGCACGCGGTGTAGCCAACACTCGCCAGATCAAGCGTGACCAATGGCGGCTTCAATTCATCGGGACTTGGAAAGTCAAAGCTTAACGTCGGATCTTCGGCCATCGCGGCAATGGGTTGCATACGCGCCAGCGCCTTGGCTCTCGACTGCGCCTGTTTCGCGGTGGAGGCACGGGCCGAGTTGCGCGCAACATAATCCTGCAGCTTGGCGCGCTGTGCGTCCTGCGAAGCCTTGGCCGCCGCCAGCTGCGCTGCACGTTCGGCCCGCTGGCGTTCGAACGAGTCATAGCCGCCGGAATAGAGCGTGGTGGACCCGCCT
>NZ_JBILAF010000135.1:0-5048 GCF_044354325.1 Sphingorhabdus sp.
CGCCATCAAAACCAAATTGGGCGACAGCAAGGTCAACCTCAATGGCCAAGTGCGTTGGGATGACAGTTTCGACATTCGGGAGGCGGATTATTTCAATGGCTCCGGCGTGGACACCGCTGATGAGCTGTTACTGCGCGGCGGCCCCGTTAGCGACATAAGCTATGAAGTCGGCGGTGACATTGAATTTTCCGCCGTGCCGAAGACGAACACCAAAATTGTCGCGCTCTATCGATCAGGGCACGAAAGCGCCTATAGTAGCATCGAAATCGCCCGCATGGGGCAGCCGGTGACGTTGTTTGAAACGCGCAGCCGTAACAAGCCCACAGAAGCCGTTATGCGCATCCAGAATGACTGGAGTGGGGTCAGGAGGCACGCTGTCCAATTCGGCGCTGAGATCGCTTATAATCGCCTTGATGCACGTTTCAGCGTCGCCAATTCGGTCGCAGGTGCGGTGACCAGTTTCCCGGCATCCGATGTCCTCGTTCAAGAAACGCGGTTTGAACCATTTGTCAGTGACGTATGGACGCTTGGTCCATCCTGGAAAGTTGAAGCAGGCGCCATTGCAGAATTTTCCAAACTGACCTTGTCGGGTGACAGTATAGCGGAGCGGCGCTTTCAATTTATCAAGCCCCGCGCGATTGCGACGTGGACAATCAATCCGCAAACCACTTTTGAATTGCGCGCCGAGCGTCAGGTTGCGCAGTTGAACTTCAATGAGTTTGCGACGTCGGTCGATGTGACCGTCGGCAATCAGGTGGATGCTGGCAATGCAGACCTTGTGCCGGAAAAAACAACGACTTTTTCGGGTCTCATCCGTCACAAGTTTCTGGAACGCGGCAGCATTCAGTTTCGTGGTGATTATCAGTTGGTCGACGACACCGAAGATCTTGTGCCCATCACTGTCCGTGACAGCAATGGAGCCATCACTGCGCAATTTGACGGCACCGGGAACATCGGCAAAAGCAAGCGATGGAATGCCGAGTTGGAGATAACATTACCGCTGGATTGGCTGACACAGCCCATTGGAATCGCGGGCATCGAAGCCAAATATATTGGCCATTATCACGGGAGCAAAGTGACTGATCCCGTCACGGGTCTGCACCGTCGCATGTCCCACCGTCCATTGTGGCACCAACAATGGGATATTCGTTATGACATGGCCGACCTTGGCCTTGTCTACGGCGCATCCTTCAGTGTGCAGGAACCGAATTACGCCTATTTCTTCAACGAGATCAGACGTCAGCATGAGGGCACGCGATCGACGCTATTTATCGAATATAGCAAGTTCAGCCTAGGGACATTGCGTTTCCAAGTGACCGACATGGCGGGCTTCCATCGTGACCGGTTTATCTATGCCGGTACGCGGGCGTCGGGAGAGCTCGATCAGATCGTGAACCGGAAACGCACCCTCGATCCGCTGCTTCAATTGACGTTGTCAGGTAAATTCTGATTATTCGCTGCGCAACGCTTCAATCGGCGAAAGGCGTGATGCCCGGATAGCGGGGTAGCCGCCAAATATGATGCCAATGACCGCGGAAAACGCGACGGACATCAATGCCGTGTCTAGCCCGACAGGGACAGGAAAGTCGGCCACTTGCTGAAAAACCGCTGCAGCGAGGACGGCCAAGGTTAGGCCGATCGCACCGCCGATGACGCACAGCACAGCGGCTTCAACGAGGAACTGGTTACGGATGTCGCTGCGCTTTGCCCCCAATGCCATGCGAAGGCCGATTTCGCGCGTGCGTTCGGTAACGCTGACCAGCATGATGTTCATGATACCGATACCGCCCACCAGCAACGATATGGATGCTATCGCGACCAAAACAGCCTGAAAAATCTGCGTCACTTGACCTGTCGTCTCGGCAATTTCTGCAGTTGTGTTGACGGTGAACGGGTTAATCCTGCCTTTGGGCACATGGTAGCGCTCGCGTAAAATACGCTGGATTTCCCTTTCTCCTGCTTGCAGTGAATCCTCGTCTTCGAAGCCGACGAAAAGGAAGGACACGTCATCTGGTCCTTGCATTGCTGATGTCATAAGCCGCTGCCGCAGGGTCGTTATCGGAACGACAATTTGGTCGTCATTGTCGTTACCTAAGTTGCTTCCCTTGCTTTCTAGCACACCGATAACCTTAAAGGGCACACGGTTGATGCGCACGGTTTCGCCGACGGGGTTTACGTCAGCGAACAACTTGTTTGCAACGGTCTGGCCGATCACGACGACGCGTGTCGCGGCACCGACATCGCTATCGCTTAAGAAACGGCCCTCAGATGCGTTTATGTTGGAAACGGTGCCAAATTCCGGCGTTGCACCGATGGCTTGTGTGGTCGCACTGCGGCCTGGCGTCACCAGTTGGACACTGCTTCGGATTTGCGGCGCTACTGCGCTGACGCCAGTTACTTGGCGCAAGATCGCCTGTCCATCGCGTTCGGTTAGACGGCCGCGGTCGGCGGCACGTGGCGGGCCGCTGCCGCTGTCGGGTTGAGGCAGGACGATAGCCATATTTGAACCGAGAGTCGCGATCTGCTGCGTTACGGAAACCTGTGCGCCATTGCCCACCGCTACCGCCAAGATGACGGAGAATACCCCAATCATCACGCCAAGCGTGGTGAGGATAGAGCGCATCAGATTGGTGCGCAGTGCTGTCATCGCAATTGCAATATTGACGCCCCAGCCAGCGATGGAGTTTAGCAGCTTACTCATCCGGCAACCGCGCGACGCCGCGATTTGACCGCAGCATCTTCGATGACCCGTCCGTCGCGAAAGACAATCCGCCGTTCGGCATATTCGGCAATGTCCGGTTCGTGCGTGACGACGATGAGCGTGATGCCTTCGTCGTTCAGCTTTTGGAAAATGCCCATGATGTCGAGCGATGTCTGGGTATCCAGCGCGCCTGTTGGTTCGTCAGCGAGCAGCATGAGCGGATCGGTGACCAACGCACGGGCGATGGCAACGCGCTGTTGCTGGCCACCCGACAGCTTGGCAGGGGTGTTCTGCAAACGGTTGCCAAGTCCCATCGCCTCAAGCTTCGCCTGCGCACGTTCCCGGCGTTCGGTATAGCCAAGGCCAGCGTAAATGAGCGGCACCGCCACATTGTCCAACGCGCTCGTGCGGGCGAGCAGGTTGAACTGCTGAAACACGAAGCCAATTTTGCGGTTGCGAATTTCAGCCAGTGCGTCGCTGTCGAGCGTTTTTGTATCAATGCCGTCGAGTAACAACGTTCCAGACGTTGGGACATCCAGACAACCGATCATATTCATGAACGTCGATTTGCCCGATCCGCTGGCACCCATAATAGCAACGAACTCGCCACGTTTTATGGTCAGCGAAACGCCGTTGACGGCGTGCAGAACCTCACCGCCGATCACATAATCTTTGACCAGATCATGCGTTTCAAGAAGCGGCGCTGTCATCTTCGTCCGCATTGTCGTCGGTTTGGGCCTTCGGCTTCAGGGATTTTGTCCGGATGAGAACTTTGTCGCCCGCTTTGATGCCCGAAGTCACTTCCGTATAATCGTCGCCTTGTAAGCCGATTTGAACCTGTTTCCTGACCGGTCGGTACAGATCGGTTCCCGCCAGATACAGTGTCGGCCGGGGTGTTTCCTTTTTTGTGGGTGCCCCGGGCTTTTCTTCTTTCGGTTCGCCCCGGTTGGCCAATTTGGGACGGAAGCGAAGCGCGTTGGTTGGCACGCGCAACACATTGGCCTTTGCGCCAGTGATGATTTCTACATTCGCGGTCATTCCGGGCAGCAATTTGCCATCTTTATTGTCCACGTCGATGATGACGAGATAGCTGACGACATTCTGCGTTTCGACGGGCGCTTGGCGGACCTGCCGCACTTTGGCGCGGAATATATCATTGGGGTAACTGTCGACGGTGAAGGTCACATCTTGGCCTTCGACAATTTGGCCAATGTCTGCTTCGTCAACCGATGCTTCGACCTGCATCTTGGTGGTGTCGGCCGCGATTTCGAACAGGTTTGGCGTCTGGAAACTGGCGGCGACGGTGGTGCCGGGTTCCACAAGTTTATTGATGATAACGCCGCTGGCCGGCGCGACAATCACGGTGCGGTTGAGATCGAGCCGCGCTGACGAAAGCTCCGCCGTGCCTTGGCTGATCTGCGCATTGCCGCTTTGCGTTTGCGCCAGTGCAACCTGCAAGGCGTTCCGCGCGCTGTTAAGCTTGCTTTGCGCGATGTCGAGGCCTGCCTTTGAAACAAAGCCGCGCTCGGCCAGCGCCCGTTGCCGCGCAAAATCGCGTTCCTGTATCTCAAGCTCCGACCGCGCGCGGGCGACATTGGCAACCGTTTGCTGCAAACCGGCGCGGGCCAACGCAACTTGTGCTTCGGATTGCTGCACGCGGGCACGCACGCGGGTTGAGTCGATCTCGGCGAGGACTTGGCCTGCCTTAACCGGCGAATTGAAATCGACGTAGACTTTGGTGACTTGTCCCGACACCTCGGTGCCGACCTTAATTGTGTTCAGCGCACGTATTTTGCCGCTGGCCGAAACCTTGCGCAGAACTTCGCCGCGCGTGACGGTCTCGCTGACATATTCATAGTCATGCGGGGTAGGGCGAACGATGCGGTAGAGAATGAATAGCAGTACAAGCGCGATAATCGCTGACCAGACGCGGTGCCGTTTCACCCAAGCCCGTATTGTTTCAAACATCCGACCTGTCCTCAATTGTCTTCTAGCCCTGTATATGTAGTGCGCAATGATTAGGCTAGTGATTTATTCATGTAACACAGCAAAAAGCCCGCCGGAATTGCTTCCAGCGGGCTTTTGTCATTCCTTAAGGGAAGCGAAGCTTATTCTTCTTCGCCGCTATCCACAACATCATCGATGGCTGCGTCAGTGGTGGTCAGATCATCTGAAATCACCTTTGCCAACACATCATCGCCGATGGCAGCTTCAGCACCTTGTGCCAATTCGGCAGCATGCTCTTCAGCTGCTGTCTCAGGCGCAATCAGGCTTTCCTGAAGCTTCTTGTAGCTGGCACGAAGCGCAACGTCGCGGCTTGTCGCGGCAATCCGCATGCGGTTCATGG
>NZ_JBILAF010000136.1:0-4988 GCF_044354325.1 Sphingorhabdus sp.
ATCACGTTCGGTGAGGGCAATCGCGGCACTGGGGCCCCAGCTACCGGCACCATAGCCCTTTGGCTTCAACGCTGTCGCGTCCCACAGCGCCCGTATGGCATCGATCCACTTCCACTGGGCCTCAACCTCGTCACGGCGGACAAATAACGTCTGGTCGCCTTCTATGAGGTCAAGGAGCAGGCGTTCATACGCAATCCGCCGTCGCGACCCGGCAAAGGCGGCGGTAAGCGACAGATCAAGCGGCACTTCGCGCAAGGTGACCCCGCCGCGATCCAGCCCGGGTTCTTTCGCCATCACCAACAACCGAACATATTCCTCGGGCTGTAACCGGATAACCAACGTATTTGCCTCCAGCCGTCCGCCACGGTCCTTGAACACATTGTGGGGGACGGGTTTGAACTGGATCACGATTTCGCTGCGGCGTTCGGGCAAACGTTTCCCGGTGCGCAGGAAAAACGGCACGCCCTGCCACCGCCAATTGTCGACATAGGCTTTAATCGCGACAAAGGTTTCGGTGTCAGATGGCTTGCCGAGGTCCGCGTCATAGCCTTTGACCGCTTCGCCGTTGACCGCACCGTCATTATATTGCCCGGTCACGACGTCACCTTCGACCACCGGACGCAGCGCGCGCAGGACCTTTACCTTTTCATCGCGAATGGCCGTCGCATCCAGACTTGCCGGTGGCTCCATTGCGGTCAGCGCCAGCAATTGCAGCATATGGTTTTGCACCATGTCGCGCAGCGCGCCGGTATCGTCATAAAATCCGGCCCGCCCCTCAAGCCCGACGGTCTCGCTCACGGTAATCTGCACATGCTCAATGGCATTGGCATTCCACAGCGGCTCAAACAACATGTTGGCAAAACGAAGCGCCATCAGGTTCTGGACCGTTTCCTTGCCCAGATAATGGTCGATGCGGAACGTGCGTGTTTCCGGGAAAACCGCGTTCACGGCGTCGTTAATGTGCTGCGATGACGCCAAATCATTGCCCAATGGCTTTTCCAAGCCAATGCGCACATTTTCACCCGAAAGGCCGGCATTGTGGAGGCCCTTGATCGTTGGTTCAAACAAAGATGGCGCGGTGGAGAGGAAAATCGACAATCCGCCCGATATGTCGCCAATCTTGTCCGCCAATGCGGCAAAGCCTTGCGGATCGGACGCGTCCAGCGCGACATAAGAAAGCCTTTGCAGAAACGCGTCAATCAGGCCCTCGGCCTTGCGGTCATCGGGCAGAAATTCACACAATGCCGCGCGCGCCATATCGCGAAAGCCATCATCGGTAAGTGTGCTACGTGCCGTGCCGAAAATACGCAGGTCAGGATTAATCAGGCCGTCGGCATGCAGCGCATACAAGGATGGCAGCAGCATCCGTCGTGAAAGGTCACCCGTGGCCCCAAACAACAGCAAGGTGGAACTGTGCATGCTCATTCTGTCCGTCTCCATGCAAGGCACCGGTCGGTCGCCTTACCAATCGCGACTCCCTTTATCCTGAAGGGCACAAGCGTCTAGCGCTTATTCGTATGCAACGTTTAACGTAATGCCCAGGCGCGCTGTTCGTCCATACCCATGGAAATCAATATGGGTTCGTCCTGTTGCCGTGCCTGAAAGTCCGCTTTGCCCGAAAGGCCGCGCCAACCAGATGCAATCAGCGCTTGTGCCGTTGGCGCACCCAAGGTCGTTCCGGGCCCCAGAACAATCACAACGTCCGGCGCGAATTCTGCGGCAGCAACCTGCACTGCGCGGCTAAAATCATATGTCTCGGTTAATTGCGCGCCAAGCGTGTAGGCGTAGATTGCATCTGCGCTAAAGGCATGCGGCGACCAAATCTTGCCCTGCCCGTCAATTGCCGGAATGTTACCCGGACCGAAATCCGCCACAGGATTCTGCGCGCGCGCCATCGGCACGATATGCTGCAGCAACGAACTGTGGAATGCCGCATGGTGCATCAAGCGCAATGGGAAGCGGTCGTCCTTCGGCAGTTTTTCGGCGAGCCACTTCAGTCCGGCTTCGTCGCCTGCGAACACCACCATCCCGCCAAGCCGTATCGACACTGATATAGTTATATCAGAAATATTCTGCGCTTCATCAACTAAAGCATTCGCAAAATTTACTTTTTTTGCGTCAATATTCCAATCAACATCAATAATCGGCCAAACGATCTGCCCACCGGTGCCATGTTCATGCATCAACAGGCCCATATTGTTCACAAGCCGCGCACCCGCCGCCAGATCGACAATCCCCGCACAGGCAAGCGCGAGATACCAGCCCATCGAATTACCCGTCACCGCAACGACATCGAAGCGTTCACGATCAATCGCAGCGAAATCCGCGAGGGCAGATGCGTAAATTAGCGGGGACGCGTTATCGCCGGTCATATGCACCGATGGCGCGTATTTCTCCGCTTTATCGAGCGTCGATACCGGCACTTGGCCCTTTTCCGCACGGACCGCATCAACAATGCCGACCACATCAGCGCGCGCCGCATGGTGCTTCTGCACATATCCAAGCTCGGACGCGTTATAGGTGCCGCGCCCCGGGCAAACGACCAATGCGCGCTTCTTCATGCGACCGCTGCCTTGGCCGCGTCCACGATCGATTGCTTGCTTGGCAATACCAGCTCAGCCGCGGGCCCAAGCGGGATGAAGCAATCTTCAGCGGTAATCCGGCTAACGGCGTTTCCGCGACCAGCCTCCGTCAATATGGTCATCAGCTTTTCACTCAAGCTTCCCGACCGGCGGCTTTCGTCAACAATCAGGATATTCGAACAATCGGCCACCGCACCCACGATTGCGTCCGCATTCAACGGATGCAACCAACGCAGGTCAATGATGCGTAGATTGATGCCCAACGCTTCCAATTCGGGCGCGGCCTGACGCGATAAATAATAACCATTTCCATAGGTTATAATCGCAAGTTCAGTGCCGTTGCCAAATTGCCCAAGCGCACCAAAGGCGATTTCACGCGCGTCCGTCGGCGCTGTATATTCCGCAGACCACGCCCCATCCTCCGCGCCGTGAAGGTCCGTTGTGTGATACAGCGCGATGGGTTCAAGGAAGATCACAACACGGCCATCCTCATGCGCCAGCCG
The DNA here is from genome assembly GCF_044354325.1 of Sphingorhabdus sp. Lineage (GTDB taxonomy): Bacteria > Pseudomonadota > Alphaproteobacteria > Sphingomonadales > Sphingomonadaceae > Sphingorhabdus_B. Next base: position 3,086 of record NZ_JBILAF010000136.1, read on the forward strand.
GACGCATTCACGCAGCATAGCGGGCGCGTCGGCGGCGTTGGATGGACATGCGACAATGATACCGGGAATGTCGGTGAGGACAGCGATGCTGTTGTCATTGTGGAAATGCCCACCAAAGCCCTTTTGATAGGGCAAGCCAGCGATACGCACGACCATAGGGTTGCGATATTGTCGGTTTGAAAAGAAGGACAAGGTCGCCGCTTCGCCCCGGATCTGGTCCTCTGCATTATGCAGATAGGCCAAAAACTGGATTTCAGGGATTGGAACAAAGCCATTATGCCCCATGCCGATGGCAAGCCCAAGGATGGTCTGTTCGTCCAACAACGTATCAAACACACGTGCTGCGCCGAATTTTTCCTGCAGCCCCTGTGTCACGCCATAAACGCCGCCTTTGCGCGCGACGTCTTCTCCGAACACCGCGACATTGGGATATTGCAGCATGATGTCCGCCAAGGCGAAGTTGATGCTCTTGGCCAAAGTGACCGGCTTAGCGAGGTTGCGCGCGTCTTTGGCAAATAGAGTGTCGCGCGATGCGGCATCGGGCAATGGCGGCGATGGCTTGGCGCCTTCCTCTGGCAGAATGGACGCCATCACCTCTTGCGTGGTGACGAGCCGTGGCTTGGCCAGCGCATCCAAGGCAACACGGTCAACCCGCGCGCGCATGTCTTCGTAGCGCGCAACAATTTCAGCGCCCGACATGCCCGCTTGTTCATGCAAAATGCGCGCGCTGTGCAGCAATGGATCTTGCGCTTCGGCCGCTTCGATCTGCGCAATCGGAGCATAGCTCAATTCAACATCGGCCCCCGCATGCCCCATGAGACGCACCGTCTGCATGTGCAGAAATACGGGCCTACGCCGCGAACGCGCATAGGCGACGGCTTCGTGGCAGCCACGCAGGGCATCATTCAGGTCCGCCCCGTCGCAGGCAATATATTTCAATGCGGGGCGATGCGCGAAGTTGGCCTTTATCCATCCACCGGGCGTCCGCACCGAAATGCCGATGCCATTATCCTCACACAGGAAAACAATCGGCATGGGCAAATGCTGATACGCAGCCCAGCAGGCGGCGTTGAACGCGCCTTGCGATGTCGAGTGGTTGGCCGACGCATCACCGAAGGAACATAAAATGATGGAATCGTGGGGAAGTACCGCGTCATCCAGTTGCAGACGCCGTGCCAGCCCCAAAGAATGCGCGGCGCCAACGGCTTTGGGCAAATGCGAGGCAATGGTGCTGGTCTGCGGCGGGACAAATGTGTGTGCACATCCCAGAACCTTGTGCCGCCCGCCGGAAATCGGATCATCTGCCGAAGCTGCGAAGGACAAAGCCATGTCATATAATGGCGTCAGGCCGCCCGCTTGCTTTTTGCGCTGAATGAGAAACGCGCCATCGCGATAATGCAAAAATGCCATGTCGGTTGCGCGCGTCGCCGCCGCCATCGCCGCAGTGCCTTCATGCCCCGAACTGCCAATGGAATAAAATGTCTTACCCTTTGACCGGCGCGCCCAAAGATCGAGGTGACGGTTCATGATTTGCGTGTCGAACAAATCCACCAGCAGATGGGGCGCTGCTACTTCGGTCGCACCTTCTGAACGCGGAGCGGGAAAGTCATGGGCAGCAACACGCCGCAGAAAAGCCGCGTCTAATATCGTAGGACGGTCAAACATAGACCGCATAATTAGCGCCAAAGGGCACAAAAGCCACTGTAAAGTATAAATTTCAACTGCCCGATTAAATTGCTGGATTTGTTAAAATTCGGCGATAGGATGGAGATTGAGTGAGAGCTTGCTTGCCGGTCCAACCCAGACGGTGAGTGTTTCAAAACTGGTATCCCGAAGTGAGCAGCAAATGCCACAAAGGGGGGGGGGTCGGTTGAATAGGAGGAGAGAGTATAATGCGTAGATT
>NZ_JBILAF010000030.1:0-18526 GCF_044354325.1 Sphingorhabdus sp.
CAAAGTTGCAAGCGCTTCGCCTTCAACATCTTCAGCGATGATGAGCAATGGACGGCCCGACTGCACCACAGCTTCGAGGATTGGCAACATGGCTTGCAAGTTGCCGAGCTTCTTTTCGTGGATCAGGATATATGGGTTGTCCAACTCGACCGACATTTTTTCGGTGTTGGTGATGAAATATGGCGACAGATAACCACGGTCGAACTGCATACCTTCGACAACTTCGAGCTCGCTTTCACGGCCCTTAGCTTCTTCGACGGTGATAACGCCTTCCTTGCCGACCTTCTCCATGGCGTCTGCAATCATCTTACCGATTTCAGCTTCACCATTTGCAGAGATCGTACCGACCTGTGCGATTTCCGCAGAACCAGCAACTGGCTTCGAACGCTTTACAAGGTCAGCAACAACCGCGTTTACCGCAGTGTCGATGCCGCGCTTCAGGTCCATTGGGTTCATGCCCGCTGCAACCGACTTCATGCCTTCGCGAACGATCGCTTGCGCCAGAACTGTTGCAGTGGTCGTGCCGTCACCGGCAACGTCGTTGGTCTTCGAAGCAACTTCGCGAACCATCTGTGCACCCATATTTTCGAACTTGTCTTTCAGTTCGATTTCCTTGGCGACGCTAACGCCGTCCTTGGTGATGCGTGGTGCGCCAAAGCTTTTGTCGATAACAACGTTACGGCCCTTTGGACCAAGCGTTACTTTTACAGCGTCAGCAAGAATGTCTACGCCGCGCAGGATGCGTTCACGCGCATCGCGGCCGAATTTCACGTCTTTAGCAGCCATGATATTTTTCCTTTAGTTTGAACTCTACTTTTCAAAGCCGTCATGCTGAACTTGTTTCAGCATCTTAATTAAGACCCTGAAACAAGTTCAGGGTGACGGATTTTGCGGTGCGCTTAGGAAACGATTCCCAAAATGTCCGATTCCTTCATGATCAACAGGTCTTCACCGTCGATCTTGACTTCGGTGCCCGACCATTTGCCGAACAGGATCTTGTCGCCAGCCTTGACGTCGAGTGCGGTTACAGTGCCGTCATCGGCGCGTGTACCGGTACCCACGGAGACGACTTCGCCTTCCTGTGGCTTTTCCTGAGCTGTATCAGGGATGATGATCCCGCCAGCGGTTTTTGCTTCGGCCTCGACCCGACGGACGAGAACGCGATCATGCAATGGACGAAATGCCATGTTGAACTATCCTTTTTCTGTTTCGCCATCCCGCCACGCCTACATCAAGCAGGGGACGGCAATGAATGTGCATTAGCACTCATACAGGACGAGTGCTAACGGAGCCCAGATAGGGTGTTTTTATGACAGGTCAAGGACTCGGGAAGCGAATTTTTTGCGAATGATCTACCCGAATTCTGTACGCTGCGAACGCGTGGGGCTGACTGCACATTGCAAGTCAAACCCCTAACGCCCGCAACGCGTCATCATGCTAACGCCCAGTGCTCGTCATCCTGAACTTGTTTCAGGATAACGCACCACCGTCGATTGTGATCCTGAAACAAGTTCAGGATGACGAATCTTTTTTTATTTTCGCGCTGGTAATCCCGCCGCCCGTAATGCCGCATGGGCTTCGGCGATGCTGTGCTGGCCGAAATGGAAAATGGATGCCGCGAGCACTGCGCTCGCATGCCCTTCACGCACGCCGTCGACCAGATGGTCAAGGTTACCGACACCGCCGCTGGCGACAACGGGGATGTTGACCGCATCGGCAATTGCGCGGGTGAGTGCAAGGTCATAGCCGTCGCGTGTACCGTCGCGATCCATGCTGGTGACAAGCAATTCGCCCGCGCCAAGTTCCGCCAGCCTGACGGCATGTTCGAGCGCGTCAATTCCGGTTGGCTTGCGGCCGCCATGGGTGAAGATTTCCCAATGGTCGCCGCTGCGCCGTGCATCGACCGAAGCCACCACGCACTGGCTGCCGAAACGTGCGGCGATATCGGCGACGACTTCTGGCCGCGCCACCGCTGCGCTGTTGACCGCGACCTTATCCGCCCCTGCCAGCAGTAACGCGCGCGCATCCTCTGCGCTGCGCACGCCGCCTCCGACGGTCAGCGGCATGAAACATACTTCTGCGGTACGGCGGACCACATCAATGATCGTGCCGCGCCCTTCATGACTTGCGCCAATGTCGAGAAAGCAAAGTTCGTCCGCGCCCGCCGCATCATATGCCTGCGCCTGCTCCACCGGATCACCGGCGTCACGCAGGTCGACAAAGTTCACACCCTTGACCACGCGGCCATTGGATACGTCGAGACAGGGGATGACGCGGACGCGGACGGTCATCCGCAATTCGCCATCGACGTTTCACCGCAGTCCTGAGCCATCAGCGCGCCAAGCGCTGATGAAAGTCGAAGGACGTCCATCGTTGAAGCACAAGCATTATAACCACCCTTCGACAGACGCAGCCGCAAGCGGCTGCTGCTCAGGGCTTCGGTGTGGTTTGAAGGCACGGTCATCCGCAATTCGCCATCGATGTTTCACCGCAGTCCTGAGCCGTCAGCGCGGCACGCGCTGATGAAAGTCGAAGGACGCCCATCGTGGATGCGCCAGCATTATAGGCACCCTTCGACGGCCGCAGCCGCAGGCGGCTGCTGCTCAGGGTTTCGGTGTGATGTGAAGGCACGTTCACGCCCGCTCCGCCACTTTAATCGCCGTGGCCAGATCCAGCCGTCCATCATAAATCGCACGGCCGGTAATCACGCCTTCAATGCCATCCTTGGCATGCAGCGCGAGCATGTGGATGTCATCAATGCCCTTCACCCCGCCGCTGGCGATCACGGGAATGTTTACGCGCCGCGCCAGATCAACGGTCGCGTCTATATTGCATCCGGTCAGCATCCCGTCGCGGCCGACATCGGTGAACAGGATGGACGCCACGCCCGCATCTTCGAACCGGCGCGCCAGATCAATCACCGGCATGTCGGATTTTTCGGCCCAGCCCTCGGTCGCGACAAAGCCGTCGCGGGCGTCGACAGCGACCACAATGCCATCTTCAAATTCGCGCGCCATCTCTTTGACGAACTTTGGGTCTTTGAGCGCCGCGGTGCCAATCACCAACCGCGCGACACCCATGTCGAACCAGCGTTCAACCGTCTGCGTATTGCGGATGCCGCCACCCAATTGGATGTAACCGGGGAAATTTTCGATGATGCCTTCAACCGCCTCGGCATTTTCGGGGCGGCCGGCAAAGGCGCCGTCAAGGTCCACGACATGCAGGAACTCTGCGCCTTGTTCGGCAAACAGCATCGCCTGCGCGGCGGGGTCGTCGGCATAGACCGTTGCGCGGTTCATATCGCCTTCGGCCAAGCGCACAACTTCGCCACCCTTCAGGTCAATCGCGGGAAAAACGATCACAGCTGCCACTCCAAAAAGCGTTTGAGGAAATTAATGCCATAGGCTTGGCTTTTTTCGGGATGAAATTGCACCCCCATTATGTTGTCACGGCCCACAGCAGCGACGAGAGTGCCGCCATGGTCGGTTGTCGCCAGCACGTCCGCATCGTCCGTCGCATCAAAATGGTAACTATGCAAAAAATACGCCTCACCCGCTTCAATCAACGGCGCGCCTTGCGTCGGAAGAACATCGTTCCAGCCCATATGCGGGATTTTCAAATCTGCAGCCGGTGCAATCGCGCGGACGGTGCCGCCAATCCAGCCAAGCCCGCGCGTCGTGCCATGCTCAACGCCCGCATCGGCCAACAACTGCATCCCGACGCAAATGCCCAGAAACGGAATGCCCTCAACGCGCACGCGCTGCTCCATTGCGGCGACCATGCCGTCAATCGCGGACAGCGCCTCCATACAATGCGCAAAGGCGCCAACGCCGGGCAGAACGATGCGGTCCGCTTTGGCAACAATATCGGGATCGGCGGTCACATGCACGTCGCCTGCGCCCGCCGCTTTCAACGCATTGTGCACCGAATGCAGATTGCCCGCGCCATAATCAATCAGCGCAAGCGACACGGCCTAGAGCGTGCCCTTGGTCGACGGGATCGCGTCTGCCTTGCGCGGGTCAATCTCAACCGCTTGGCGCAATGCGCGGGCCAAAGCCTTGTAGCAGCTTTCGACGATGTGGTGGTTGTTCGAACCATAAAGATTTTCGATGTGCAGCGTGATGCCGGCGCTGGTGGCAAAGCTGTGGAACCAATGTTCGATCAGCTCGGTATCCCATTCGCCCAAACGCGGCATGCCAAGTGATACTTTCCACACAAAATAGGGCCGACCTGAAATATCGAGCGCGCAGCGCGTCAACGTTTCATCCATCGGCGCATAGGCCGTGCCATAACGCGTGATGCCGCGTTTATCGCCCAATGCCTGCAACACCGCCTCGCCAATCGCGATGCCGGTGTCTTCGGTGGTATGGTGCTGGTCAATATGCAGGTCGCCAACGGCCTTCACCTTTAGGTCGATCAGCGAATGGCGCGACAGTTGCTCAAGCATATGGTCGAGAAAACCGATGCCCGTTGAAACTTCATACACACCAGTGCCGTCGAGGTTCACCTCAACATCAATGGACGTTTCGTTCGTCTTGCGACTTATGGAGCCTGTACGCATGGCCGCCGATATAGCCTCATGCGCGCATTTGGCAAGTTGGCTTAAGGCAACAAGTATCTTGATTTCACACGCGCGGAAGTCCACCAAGCGCCCATGACCGAAGAGCATGTAGATAGCCTGATTCCTTATGATGACGTCGTGCAAGAGGCGTTGCGCGCCGTGGTTGGCCGCGTGCTGGGCGATGTCGCGCGCGATGGCCTGCCCGGCGACCATCATTTCTACATCACGTTCAAGACGCAAGCGCCGGGTGTTGCCATTCCGCAGCATCTGCACGAACGCTTCCCCGATGAAATGACCATTGTGCTGCAGCACAAATATTGGGACCTGAAGGTTGAGGCCGAACATTTCGAAGTTGGCCTGTCGTTCAGCCAGATCCCGTCGCATCTGTTCATCCCCTACTCCGCGATCACCGCCTTCGTTGATCCAGCCGTAGATTTCGCGCTGCAATTCCATGTCGATGCAGGCGAAAGCGAACCCGAACCACATGAAGAAGCCGGTAATGACGGCCCCACCGTCGTCGTCGAAGATGGCTCCAACGTCGTCAGCGTGGACTTCGGACGGAAAAAGTGACGGCGGAAACCCGCACTGAAACCGACAGTTTTGGACCGATAGCAGTCCCCGCAGACGCTTTTTGGGGCGCGCAGACGCAGCGGAGTATCGCGAACTTTCCCTTTCCGGCACATGAGCGGATGCCGATTGGCATAATCTACGGCCTTGCCCATGTGAAACGTGCCGCCGCGTTAACGCACAAAGCATCGGGCGCGCTGCCGGCGGACATTGCCGACGCGATCATCGCCGCCGCAGACGCCATATTGGCGGGCAAGCATGACGATCAATTCCCGCTCGTCATCTGGCAAACGGGCAGCGGCACGCAGTCGAACATGAACGTCAACGAGGTCATCGCCGGCATCGCGAATGAAGCGCTGGCGGGCACACGCGGTGGCAAAACGCCCGTCCACCCCAATGACCATGTCAACATGGGGCAGTCATCGAACGACAGCTTTCCCACCGCAATCCATGTCGCGGTGGCCATCGCGGTGTGGCGCGATCTGCTCCCCGCGCTGCAACGCTTAACCGATGCGCTGACCGAAAAATGCCAAGCGTGGGGCGCGATCATCAAAATCGGCCGCACCCATTTGCAGGACGCAACGCCGCTGACCTTGGGTCAGGAATTTTCCGCCTTTGTCGCGCAACTGATCGCCAACCGTGCGCGGGTTGAAGGGACAATTGTCCATAATGTGCAAAAGCTTGCGCAAGGCGGCACGGCGGTCGGCACGGGCCTGAATGCGGCAGCGGGTTTTGACGTTGCGATTGCCGCCGAAATCTCGACCGCGACGGGCATCGCCTTTGAACCTGCCCGCAACAAATTTGAGGCGCTGGCGTCCAATGACGGGCTCGTGCAGATGTCGGGCACGCTCAACACGCTTGCCGTGTCGCTCACAAAGATTGCCAACGACATCCGCCTGCTTGGGTCAGGTCCGCGCTCGGGCCTTGGCGAGCTGCATTTGCCGGAGAACGAACCGGGCAGCTCGATCATGCCGGGCAAGGTCAACCCGACGCAGTGCGAAATGCTGACGATGGTCGCGGCGCAGGTCATGGGCAATCATCAGGCGGTGACGATTGGCGGACTGCAAGGACATTTGCAGCTTAACGTCTTCAAACCGCTCATCGGCGCCAATGTGCTGCGTTCGGTGGAGTTGCTCAGCATCGGGATGGACAGCTTTGCCAAAAACTGCGTCGCAGGCCTTGAACCGGATCGCGACCGCATTGCGGAGCTTGTCGAACGCTCGCTCATGCTCGTCACCGCGCTTGCGCCCGTCATTGGGTATGACAACGCGGCCAACATCGCCAAGGCCGCACATAAAAATGGAACCACCCTGCGTGAAGCCGCGTTAGCGTCCGGACTGGTTGACGAAGTAACGTTCGATACCCATGTCAGACCGGAAGATATGGTTTGATCGCCGACACACCGTCATGCTGAACTTGTTTCAGCATCTTAATTTTCGTTGGACGGTGGTGAAGTAAGATCCTGAAACAAGTTCAGGATGACGAAGTGGGTAAACGTTCGATGACGCATTGAGAAGGAAGTCGATAATGCTAAAATCCATCGCAGGTGCCGTTGTCGGCGAAGTGATTGGCCGCAAACGCGGCCATGGCTTGCTGGGTGCCGGCATTGGTGTGGTGGCGACGCGTTTGGCGACGCGCTCCATTCCGGGCTTATTGCTCGTCGGCGGCGCGATCGTGGCGAAAAGCATCTACGACAAGCGCAAGGGCCGCAAAGAGGGCTAACGCGCTTTCATTGCCGCTAAAGCTTCCCTCTTGACGCCGGCCTGCCCTTTCGCGCACTAGCGGCTATGGGCAACACCGACAATCATAAGCCGCACGAACTGGAACGCCGGGGCCTCCTATTCGTGCTTTCGTCACCTTCAGGCGCAGGTAAATCGACGCTTTCACGCATGTTGTTGGAAGCGGACGAAAAAATCGCCTTATCGGTATCCTACACCACGCGCGAGCCGCGGCCCGGTGAGATTGAGGGCGTCCATTACCATTTCACCGACACGGCGACGTTCAAAAAAATGGCCGCAGACGGCGAATTCCTCGAATGGGCGCATGTGTTCGGCCATCGCTACGGCACGCCAAAGGGCCCTGTAGAAGACAAGCTGGCCGCCGGATGCGACGTCCTGTTCGACATTGACTGGCAAGGCGCGCAGCAGCTGTATCAGGAAGCTGGCCCCGACGTCGTGCGCGTATTCATCTTGCCGCCATCCATCGAGGAACTCGAACGCCGCCTGCATAGCCGCGCGCAAGATAGCGAAGCGGCCGAGATCGGCCACTGGGACGGCTATGATTATGTCCTTATCAATGACGATGTGCAGACCTGCTTTGAAAAGGTCCGCCAAATTCTTGCCGCAGAACGCATGAAGCGCCGCCGGCAAAAGGGACTCATTGGTTTCGTGCGCGACCTTGCGGCGTCTTAAGCAGTCGGGGCAACCCCTGCGAGCAACAGCGTAATCCCGCCCAAACCGATCGACAGGTGCCAACGCAGCTTCATCCAGCCGTCTGGCAATTGGCAGCGCGCGGAAAGCCAGCGATCCGCCAGCGGTGAACCCAGCACAAAAAACCCAAGCCACGCCAGCGACGGTCCGGGCCATTCCCAGCCCCATATCCACGGCAGATAGGTCGCGAACGCCAGCAGGCTTGGTGCCACAGCCAGCGCAAATATCGCGGTTGCCGATGCATCATCACGGCGCGTGGTGACGCCCAGTCCCCACCACATGCCGCCCAAGAAACTGAAGATAAATGCGGCATAGCCATAAGCCGCAGCAAGCCCAGTCCAGCGATATTCCGACCCCGAAAACACCAACGCCGCCGCAAATATTTGCGGCAACAAACCGGCATAGCCCGCGACAAATGCCGCCTTGGGCAGCGGCCTTAACGTGAATATCGCGGTGTTTTTGGGCGAAGCTTCTGTCATCGGGGTTTCCTTACATGCTGCATGCACATAAGTCTGGTCCAGCGTTAGCCCAAGATGGGCTTTTACCTATGGTTGCGCTTACACACCCGGCGTCAGCAGGTCGAGAAACCGGACGGCGGCCATGAATTCCTGCGCGCGGTCGTTGCGGTTTTTCTGCGCCCAATGGTCCTCGCCCCACAATTCTTCCTGCCAAAGTTCATCAAGGCAACTTGCGTTCCAGATATCTTCCGCCGCGCCCGCGCGTTCGACAATGGCCAGCGTGGCGATCAGCGAGCCCGACAAATGCGCCAGCTTTGCCATCGCGGCCAGTTCGAACATGCCACGCGCCGCCACCGCAGCGCGCAGGGTTTCGAGCGTCGCTTCGGGCTGTGGCTGGTGCATGATGCCCTCGACAATCACAAAGCTGACATCATAACGGGTGCGTGCCCAATCAAGCCACGGGTCCCAGATTTCGGCTTGCCGATCCGCCAATGCCTCACCCGCAGCACCGCGATAACAAAACAGATCGGTTTCGCCATAGGCGGCAATCGCGGCGGCAAAGCCATCCCTATCGGGACCAATGCGATCAATCGCCGCGTTGGCAAAGCCCGTCATCGGCATCAACAGCGGATCGACGATCTTGTCCACCGCATCCCATTCGGCAACCACCGCATCCGCCAGCTTTTGCGTCGGTAGTGCGAGCACATTGTGCGTGGGTGTTTTAATCGGCCGGCCATCCAGCCGCACCGCATGCCCAAAACTGCTCGGCTCTAGGGTAACCTCTTTCCAAAATCGTCTCATGGCAGCGGCTTGCTCTTCCACTTTTTGGCCAGAAACACCGGCACGAGCAGGAACGCGAACATGCCAATCAAAAACAGCACATAACCCACGGCGATGGGCAGGCCAAAGGCCTGACGCGCGATGACGGCCAGCCCTATCACCAACATGATCGCGCCGCCAATCCGGGACAGGTTGATGACCAGAAACCGATATTGCGCCTGCGTATCGCCCTGCGCATTGTCGTCATTCGGCGTCATGCAAAATTCTCCAGATAGATTTGAAGTTCGTCCATGCTCTCGGCGATGTAATCGGCGCCTGCCTCGCGCAAGTCATCGACGCTGTGATAGCCCCAATTGACCCCGACAGTGCGCGTCCCCGCCGCGCGGCCCATGTGGATGTCATACACCGTATCGCCAATGACAACCGCATTGGCGGCATCGGCCCCTGCTTCGGCCAAGGCTTGATACACCATCGACGGATGTGGCTTTGACGGGTGGCGGTCCGCCGTCTGCAATGTGACGAACAAGGGCCGGAGTGCGTGATGGTCGAGGCAACGCGTCAGCCCACGGTCGGACTTTCCGGTCGCCACGCCCAGCATCCAGCCGCTTTCATCCAGAGAGGATAAAAGCGCGGCGATGCCGTCATATAATGGTTCATCGACCAGCCCGTTGCTGCGCAATGCCCAAAATGCCGCGCGGTATTTTTCGGCCAAATCATGGTGCAGATCATCGGCTGCCTCTGGCAACAACATCCGCATCGATTCCACCAAAGATAATCCGACCACCCGCCGCGTTTCATGCCGCATCGGCGGCGTCAGCCCTGCCTCTTCAAAGGCATGCTCCATCGCCATGCAAATATTTGCCTGACTGTCGACCAGCGTGCCGTCGCAATCAAAAATGGCGAGTTTTGTCATGGGGTAAGGTTACGCATAGCATTGGCGATGGCAATGTTACCGGCTTCCTCTGCGCCATCTGCGGCCGATAACCGCACAGCTTCGGCTTTGTTTTGACCAAGCTTTAAAGTGCTGCGCCAAGTCGTGATGTGCATTTCAAAACCGTAAATCCCGCGCAGCATTTTTTCAAACATGCCGTCGGCCATTTTGGCGCGCGTCCAAACGGGTTTGGGCGCCAGCTTCGATTCTTGATGATGGGACAGCGCGTCCGATTGGGAAATTAACGCCGCTTCGTCCATTTTCCGGACCGAGCCCACAAGCTCAATCGCCACATAATTCCATGTCGGCACCTGATCAGGAATGCCATAATAATCGGGGCTGATATAACCGTCCGGCCCGTTTATCACGAACAACGCCTCTGCGTCGTCTAGATGGCGCGCAATCGCATTGTTGCGCGCCATATGGAAACCGATGCGATCATCGTCCAGAAATACAAATGGCAGATGCGCCACGTGCGGCCCATCGGGGGTATTCAGGAATAACATGCCAAAGCCGATATCCTTGGCCAAAGCGCGCATGGCGTCGCGATCTTCCCAACGAAATGCAGCATTGGGATGCATCAGGGCTTCCCCTTTGACGTGACCTTCTTCCCCGCCGGTTTTTTGCTGGCGACTTTTTTGATCACGGGCTTTTTGGCGGCGATTTTTTTGCCGGCGGCCATTTGGCTGCGCTTATTGTCCTTGGGCTTATCCGACACGGAACCACGCGAGCGGCGTTCGCCCTTGCGTTCCTTGCGCGCGGATTTGGCGATATTGGCGGCAACGCGCTTTTTGCCTTCCGCCGTTTCGCTGAACTTGGGTGCATCCAGCACCAGTGCATCGCCCATTTCGATGTCGAAGCCCAAATCGTCAAAGCTTGATTTCATATGCGGGGGCATGTCGGCGCGCACGTCAATCTGGTGCCCTGATGGATGGTCGATACGGATGCGGCGCGCATGCAAATGCATTTTGCGGCTGATCGTGCCCGTCAGAAACGCGTCCTTGCCGCCATATTTGCCGTCGCCAACGATAGGGTGGCCAATCGCGGCCATATGCACGCGCAACTGGTGGGTGCGGCCGGTATAAGGCTGCAATTCGACCCATGCGGTGGCGTTGCCCGCGCGTTCAACGATGCGATAACGGGTGCGGGCCGACTGCCCGTCCTTTTCATCGACATGCATTTTTTCGCCGCCGCTGCCGGGCTGCTTGCCAATGGGCAGGTCGATGAAACCATCGGCGATGTCAGGCACGCCAACGACCAACGCCCAATAGACCTTGCGCGCGGTGCGCGAGGAAAATGCCTTGGCAAAATGCCCAGCCGACCGCGACGTGCGCGCCAACAAAAGCGCGCCCGACGTGTCCTTGTCCAACCGGTGCACCAGCTTTGGCCGGTTATCGAGTTCAAATCCTAAGGCGTCGAGCAAGCCATCGACATGGTTCTCGGTCTTGGTGCCGCCCTGCGTGGCGAGGCCAGCGGGTTTGTTGATCACGAGCGCCGCGTCATCCTTGTGGATCACCATACTCAGCGCGAATTCCATTTCGTCTTCGGTCAGATCGCGGCGCTTGCGCACCGGACGCGCGCTGGACGACGCCGACACATCTGCTGGCGGCACGCGCAGCGTTTGCCCCGCCAACAGCCGGTCGCCCGGCGTCGCGCGCTTGCCATCAACGCGCAACTGCCCCGTGCGCGCCCAACGCGACACGATGTTGAACGATGCATCGGGCAAATGCCGTTTGAACCAACGGTCCAGGCGAATGCCGTCATCATCAGGGGCGACGACGAATTGCCGAATGCCTTTTTCGTCTTGCTTACTCATGTCCAAATTGTCCTTGCCAGCATCATTCCGGCGAAGACCGCACCCAATGCCAATATTACCGAAACCGCAGCATATGCCGCCGCCATCATTCCCTGCCCACGTTGCACCATCTGCGCCATTTCAAGGCTAAAGGCGCTGAACGTCGTAAAGCCGCCCAGAACACCCACACCCAAAAACAGACGCAAGGGCTCTGCGGCATTATCGCCGCGCACCAACCATGCCGCCAGCAAACCCATGGCCAGCCCGCCGAGCAGGTTCGCGGCAAAGGTCGGCCACGGCCAACCCCCGACGTTCACAGGCAGCGCACGCGACAGGCCATAGCGCAGTGCTGCACCTATCGCTCCGCCGGACATGACAAGGATTACGGGATTCATCGGCCCGGCTGTAGCGGCGCTTGCGCGGAAAAGCCAGCCAAACCAATGGGCGCGGCTTAGCCAGCTTGCGTACGAAAGGCGCGGCGGACGGAAGTGTTAGAGCGCAGGGTGCACCTATGTTAAGGATGTCGGCGACATCCTCTCCAAAGGACAGCCCATGATCCCCTTCGTTATGATGACCGACAATCGCGGCCAACGCATATCGGTGAACCCCGAAATCGTCCAATTCGTCCGCACCGCCGACAATGCCGATCATGAATGCCTGATCGTCTTTGGCAAGGACCAGCTGCTGCGCGTGCGCGGCACGTTAGACGAGGTTACCGATCTTCTGCGGCAGGGATAAATGCGCGATATCGATGCAACTTCATGTAACATTATGTAAAAATATACATGTTCCGTAGCGCTACAGTCATTAGCAACATGTTAACCAAAGCCGTTTAAATTCAGCCACATGGGATGAGGCGCACCCGCCTGCACATTGGCGTTGATTGGTAACGATGGCTATTTCGCGTTTATTAAAAAGTTTTTCGGGTCGCGATGCTGCGGCCGTCATTACGCCTGCCGACATCAACCGGCGCCTCGAAATTCTCGACGACTTCGAACATGCCGGTATTGGCTGGCTATGGGCCACCGATGCCCAAGGCCGGTTGATCTATATTTCCGAAAACGCAGCTGAAAAGCTGAACCAGCCTGTGGAGGAATTGCTCGCGCACCCCATCACGCATTTGTTTGAATCCGACGCGTCGACGCTCGGCGAGCGTTCGGAAAGGCCGCTGAATTTTCAGCTGACCGCGCGCAACAGGATCGTCGACCAGACGGTGCGCTTTACCCTGAGCCAACCACAGGGCCGTGGACGGCAAACATGGTGGTCGCTATCGGGCCATCCGAAGTTCGACAAAGCCGGCGAGTTCCAAGGCTATCGCGGCAGCGCAAAGGACATCACCACCGAACATGAGCGCAAGCTTGTGGACTCGCGCCTTGCTGAATTTGACTCGCTCACGGGCCTTGCGAACCGCCACCGCATGGACAAAAAGCTGGAGAGCACGCTCGCCGCGTATAAGTCCACCAAGCGCAGCTGCGCGCTGATGATGCTTGACCTCGACCGGTTCAAAGCCGTCAACGATACGCTTGGCCATACCGCGGGTGATACGTTGCTGTGCCAGGTGGCCCGCCGCCTTGAACGCGCGGTCGGCAGCGTGGGCGAGATCGGCCGCTTGGGTGGCGATGAATTCCAGATCATCCTTCCCGACTGTGACGACCGCGGTAAGCTTGGCGAACTGTCGAACAAGCTCATCCGGATCCTTTCGCAGCCCTATATCATCGACGACAAGCGCGCGAACATCGGCATCTCGATCGGCATCGCCATTTCGCCCTTTGACGGCGTTGATAAGTTGGACCTGATCGACAATGCCGACCTTGCGCTATACGCGGCAAAGAATGGCGGACGCGGGCAATTCCGCTTTTACGCCGCCCATTTCAAAGACGAAGCCGCCGAACGCAGCTTGCTTGAAGAAGGCCTGCGCGATGCTCTCGCCAACGAAGCGCTGACGCTGCATTACCAACCGGTCGTCCGCACCGATGACAATGTCGTGGTCGCATTCGAAGCATTGATGCGCTGGGACCACCCGGAACGCGGGCCGATAAGCCCCACCGTCTTCGTGCCGATTGCCGAGGAATCCGACCTTATCAACCATATTGGCGCATGGGCGCTGAACCGGGCGTGCATGGACGCGATGGCGTGGCCCAAATCGGTGCGCGTCGCGGTCAATGTGTCCGCCGCCCAATTCGCGCACTCGGAACTGATCGACACCGTCGCACATGCCCTACGGACGTCCGGGCTTGACCCCGACCGTCTGGAACTTGAACTCACCGAAAGCGTGTTCATGGGCGATTTTGAGACCATTGACGACATTTTCCGCGCGCTCAAAGACCTTGGCGTGCGCCTTGCGCTCGATGACTTTGGCACCGGCTATTCATCGTTAAGCTATTTGCGCTCCGCCCCGTTTGACAAGATCAAGGTCGACCGCACCTTTGTCGAAGGCTGCACGCAAAAGGACCAGAACAGCGCCAAAATCATCGCTGCGATCATCAGCCTGTCCGATGCATTGGGCATGGAAACCACGGTCGAAGGCGTAGAGGCATTTGACCAGCTTGAGGTTGTGCGCGGCATGAACGCGCGCCTTATCCAAGGGTGGATTTACGCAAAGGCGATGGATCAGGAAACGCTGCTGGCCCGCATGGCGAACGGCGAATTGCGCATCATTCCCGACGGCCCGCTGCGTCACCGTTCCGAACGCCGTTCGGTGTTTCGCCGCATTGGTATCATCCATGACGACCACCGTTATGAAGCATTGATGCGTAACCTGTCGAAAACCGGCGCGCTGATCGATGGATTGTTGAACGTCCCCAAAGGCACCATCCTCGTGCTCGATTTATGCGAAGGGCAATTGGTCGTGTGCACGGTAACCCACGCGCAGGACGCGATGATCGCGGTCGAATTTGAAACCCCGTTGGTCAGCGATGGCGCAGGCGGCCTGTGCACGCGCCACCGCATTTCGTCCTATCTCTTGGCCAGCGTCACCCAAGCCAATGACGACACCCCCAAAAGCAAACCGCAATTCATGCAAGTCGCGGCGATCAGCAACCCGGCGACGATGAATTTCCGCGACTAATCATCAAACAATTCATCAGGGCCCACCAATCCCGACGCCACCAGCACCGCCATGGACTGGTTCGGCCACCCGTCGGGCAACGGCTGATGACAGGTGGGGCATGCCACGCCTTGCCGCCCATATTCTTTCAACCGGTTGCGGATTTCGGTCAGCTTGGCGATAAACTTATCCTTCGATTTTTCGGGGTCCTCAATCTCGATCTTCCGCCCATAATCGTCAAAACGCTTGTGCCGTTGCCATTCGTCAAAGCTCAACAGATCATCGGGCAATTTACCCCCCGGCAGCGCGCCCGTCCCCGCCATTTCGCCGCGTTTGAGCAATAGGCCAAGGATCGCGTCCGACGGCGTAATCCGCCGTTCATATTCCTGCCCGCCGCGAATGATCACGGTCTCCCGCCCCTCCACCGCGCGCTTATACGCAATCGCCAACAACCCCTGCCCCGCCCGGTCCAGCGCATCCTCCCACGCTTGCGCGAATAACGGAAAGCGCCGCTTCATCCGGTACGCCGCCGCATTGGAAACCCCCGCCACCCGCGCCGCATCGCGCACACAACCGGTATGGCCCAACGCATCAAAAAAGCGCTGCGTCCGCTCCTCGGTCCACCCGTCATGCCGCACGCGCAATCCGGGCATCAAACGGTTGCGGTTCACCCGTGGCCCGGACGGAATGCGCTGCGCCGAATCGGGCAAGATTGTCAAAACGAGGTCGGAAGGGGCGGATTTGCGTGCCATATAAACTCCATTGGTTCATTATATAAAATATAATAACCTATTTGGAATGTTGTAGGAAAGCGGTTCCTGCGCTATCGCAACAACATGGCTGCCCCCACATTAACCCCGGAAGCGATCACCGCGCTGATATCCGACCGAAACGAACTATCGCTGCGCGTGGTGCCGGGGGCAAAGGTCGAAAAGGCCGCGATTGAAAATGGCGCGCTCAAAATCTGGCTGCGCACCGCACCGGAGGATGGCAAGGCGAACAAGGCCGTGCTGGCCATCTTGGCCAAGCTGTTGGAGATATCCGTCAGCCAGTTGGAAATCTCCCACGGCCAAACGGCGCGTGATAAAAGGGTGCGGGTTTTGGTGTAAGTCCACACACTCCGTCACCCTGAACTCGTTTTGGCTTTGCCAGCCTTCGGCTCCAGGGTCTTATTTTTCTTGCGCCGTCCAGAATTAAGACCCTGGAGCCGCAGGCTGGCAGAAAGGCTAAAACCTGTCTCGTGCGGCGCTGTCTACCTTGCGCAATCGAGGTAAATCGCGCTG
Source organism: Sphingorhabdus sp. (assembly GCF_044354325.1). GTDB lineage: Bacteria > Pseudomonadota > Alphaproteobacteria > Sphingomonadales > Sphingomonadaceae > Sphingorhabdus_B. Next base: position 15,851 of record NZ_JBILAF010000030.1, read on the forward strand.
CATCTCGCGGCATAGCCAATCGACGAAGCCACCGATTGCGGCATTGGTCCGATCTTCTTTGCGACAGACCACGTAGTAACTCCCCGCCTCCTGTGGCGCGAATTGCTTTAGAACAACCAGCCCTTTTGATGCCGGGATGTCCCAGACCAATGGGGTAAGGGCAAGGAGGACGCCTCTGCCTTGGGCGGCGGCATCAATCGCGTTGGTCATGCTGTCAAACAGCAACATCCGCGCGTCCGTGGGTTCGGGCACGCCAACCGCCGCAAACCAGTCCAACCATCCCCGCCGACCAACGGTTAGGCCGATCAGTGTTTGTCCGGCGAAGTCATCTGCTGACTGGATCTGTTTTGCTAGATCTGGAATGCAAAGGGGCACCGCGCGGATATCGAGCAGCTTTTTGGCCCAAACGCCGGGCGTCGGCGTCTGCAAATTGCGGATGGCGACATCCGCCTCCCCGAGCAGAAGGTCTGCAATGTTTGCCGAGGTATCAATGGCAATTGAGAGACTTGGGTGGCGTTTTTCAAATGCTGGCAAGCGATGCGTAAGCCAGCCATTGGCAAAGAGTGGCAAGGCCGCAATGCGCAGCATCTTCGTCTCTGTGCCCGCACGCGCACGACCGAGTGCTGACGAGACTTCGCCAAAGCCCCTATCAAGTCCCTCGGCGAGCTTTTGTCCCAGCGGCGTCAGCCGAACCTGTCGCACACGTCGATCAAACAATGGCCCCCCGACCCAATTTTCAAGCCGCTTGATTTGGTGGCTAATAGCTGAAGGCGTTTGCCGCAGTTCCAATGCGGCCTCCTTAAAACTCTGCCGGTGTGCGGCTGCACGAAATGCGACGAGGCTGGACCAAGGCGGAAAATCGATGGGCGGAATCATGGATGAATTTATATCATCTATATGTTTCATAATTCAATAATCTTCTGCGCATGGGATGCGTAAGTTGGCCCGCATGACAGGCGCAGCGGCATTGTTGGCCAGTATCTTGGCCTCACGGCCGGTCGATACAGGACGGCTGTTATGCTGACTTGCGATAACAATTTGTGTTCTAAATACAGGATGGACCAATGAGCGAATTTCTGACGCGGCTCGGCACATGGGTCGATACATGGGGCGGTCGAGCTAAGATGGCGCGGTTTAGCAAAGGCTGGCCAGCAACTACTAGACAAGGCATCAAATTCTATCGGACGGCAGATGTCCAATATCGCTATCTGGAAGCGGGTGCTGGTCCGACAATAATTTTCACAGCTGATCCGCCCATGACGCTTGAGGTTTATGACGCCCTAGTCGCATGCTTTTCCGAGCGATTTCGTGTGATCGTTGTTGAATTGCCCGCCATGGGCTTTTCGGCGACGCGGCCGGGGTTCGGCTTTGGGTTCACGGAAACCGGTGATGATCTCGCGCTTTTCATCCGTAATGTGTGTGGCAAAGACAATATTTTTGCCTTTTCCTGCGCCGCCAGTTTGAGCGGACTGGATATTGCCGCCCGCATGCCAGAGCTGGCTTCACATCTCTGCTTCATTCAAGGTGGCGACCCTGAAGCGTTTCACCGGTGGAAAACAGGTCGCGACCCCAAAGGCATATTGGCGCGCCCGGTGCTTGGCCAGCTGATAATGAAGCGTATGGCGCCCGCACGCATGCCGCAATGGTACCGACTATCGGTCGGCAGGGGCGAGTTGATTGACCATTTCTGTGATTGTGCGAAACAATCCTTTGGCAATGGTGCGATGTGGTCGTTGGCCAGTGCGTATCAGATATACATGAACCATAAGGGCGCACTTCCAGCGCCCACGCAACCAATCTTGTCGATCTGGGGCGGTGCAGACCGCTCACATCCACGCGAGAATGTGCATTCGCTCGCCATGGTCTATGATGATGTAACCTGCGTAACCTTTGATGATCTCGGGCATACGCCAGAGCTTGAAGACCCGCATCGCGTGTTCGAAGCCATTGCTGGATTTGTCGGCACATGACAGAAAATATTCCCCCCGGTTTTGCGCGCCATTTCCGCAAAAGCCCCGTCACCGATCCGTGGGAGCCGCTCTATTCTCGGCGTGATGGCGACATGTTCTGTCTCGGACTGCGCATCGCAAAGTCGCATTGCAACGCGCGAGGGATGCTGCATGGCGGGGTTATTTCGGCGCTGGCCGATAACGCCCTTGGAATTTCATGTGTGCTGCAAGCAGAGAATATGTCGGCGCTCACCATCAACCTGTCGACGGATTTCCTGTCGACTGGAATTCAAGGGGAATGGCTTGAAGTTCGTGCTGAACCCAGCAAAGTTGGTCGCACAATAGCTTTTGCCGGGGCAGAAATCTTCTCCAACGATACCCTTATTGCTCGTGCAAGCGGGATTTTCAAAATGATCGCTCGTGTTTAAACGTGAGTGACCGAGTTTGACGTTCTTTGCCCCTAAGCTCGGCTGTCAGCACTCCAATAGTAATCGTGCCGCGTGAGCATATCGGTATTTGCCAGCCTTCGGCTCCAACATCTTAATATTGATTGCTACCCCTTCGCGCCTCCCCGCGCCAAAAATCCCCCATCCACCCACCGGCAATTTTCCCCGTCGCCACCTTGCACCCCCACCCCATCCGCGCTAAGGCGCGGCCAGCAAACGAATCTCCCGCTTTTACGCTGGTTTGACGCGCGTTTCATGGGTTGCAGTAAGCGCCTACCGTG
>NZ_JBILAF010000031.1:0-18461 GCF_044354325.1 Sphingorhabdus sp.
TTCAGTGAAGCTTTGACCGCTTTACTTGACTTTTTTCTTCCGGCCCGAACCCGGTGCGCGACCAAGGCCGATAGCCTTTGCGAGTTCACGACGTTGTTCTGCATAAGCAGGTGCAACCATCGGATAATCGGCGGGCAGACCCCATTTTGCGCGATAGTCATCCGGCGTCATGCCATAATGCGTCATCAGGTGGCGCTTCAGCATTTTCAGCTTCTTACCATCGTCCAAGCAGACGATATAATCCCGTTTTACCGAATTGCGGATTGGAACAGCCGGTTCCAAAACTATTTCAGGCGCAGCAGCCGTTGCGGAAAGACCGGCGAGTGCCGCGTGCACATTACCGATTAAAGTTGATACGTCCGATACCGCGACACTGTTGTTGCTGACATGGGCAGCGACAATATCGGCGGTCAGAGTAATTAACAATTCTGTAGCATCGTTACTTTCTTGAGACATATTTTGAACTCCTGGACCCATTTTTATATTTTTTTATAGTTTGCGACTTGCACGATGCATATAGGCTTGAAATTACGTCGTCAAGAAAAGCCGCTAGCTTTCAAATATTAAAGATCAATGAACATCGTAATAGCATCTGGACTTATACCTTCAGCGCTTTTGTAATAATTTTTGCGCCGTCCGATGGGTGCAAAACCAGCCTTCACATAGAAATAATGTGCAGGGTTCCCGTCGCGAACTTCAAGAAATAATTTCTCACGGCCCGCGGCTTTGCCTCTATTTATCACGTCGCTGAGAAGATTTTGGCCAATCTGTTGGCGCTGGTAACTTCGTGCAACGCCAATCATCAGCAATTCTTCATGCTCAAAAACCCAGCGCGTAATGGCGAAGCCGCATATGTCGTCACCGTCTTTGGCAAGCAACAGTTGGCAGTCCGGCAGTACTAAAGTGGACAGGCATTGCGCCGCCGTCCACGCTTCGCCAAATCGGGGGTCGAACGCGTCGGACATGATGGGCATGATGGACGCAACGTCTATAGCACCGCCTTCAACGACGCGGATCATGCCTGGACTGCGGCCGGTTTTGCGTCTGGCGCCCTTCCATACACAGGAATGGGCGGAAGGGCGTGGTCGTCCGGCAAATGTGCCCATGCGCGCGCGTCGGGGAGGGTGTCGGTCCACACCCGATCCGCGCGTTGCGGGTCAATGTCGCCGGCAACATGCTCAGCGATGGCAACTTTCGCCAATAGCTCAGGCAAAACCGACTGCGCTGGGGCTATCGAATGCCCGGCGTCGTTAAATGCTTCGAAGAAATACTCACCATGGCCGCCTGTCATGATGACGTCGACGGCTGCTTGTGATCCGCTTTGTGCACGCGCCATCGAGGCGACCAAGGAAAGGCAGCCATAGCCGTGCACTTTTATGTGCCACGCCAATCCCAATGCTTTGGCGGCGGCGACGCCCACACGGATACCCGTGAAGCTGCCGGGGCCAACATCCACCATGATCTGGTCGGCTTTGCCATTATCCGGCAGCGCGGCGATGAGGGGAAGCAAACGTTCCGCATGTCCGCGGCCAATCACTTCATGTTGGGCGGCCAGCAATTGCTTGCCATCAAACAACGCAACTGAGCACGCCCGTGTGGCGGTATCGATGACCAATGTGCGCATGATCGCCTGCCGCCGTTTAGGTTAGGCGACCTGATTGAAGCGGTTAAATTCAGGCCGCGGACTGCGTGCAAAAATGCTCGCTTGGTCGCCATAGCCAAGCGTACAGATGAAATTCGATTGCACGTTGGTTCCGGCAAAGAACGCCTTGTCGACAGCGGCATTGTCAAAGCCTGACATTGGGCCCGTATCCAACCCCAATGCACGCGCCGCCAGCATCAAATAGGCGCCTTGCAAGCTGCTGTTCCGAAACGCGGTCTTTTCAATGGCCACGTCGTTACCGGCAAACCAGCTGCGGGCATCGGCATGGGGAAACAATTCGGGAAGCTGCTCGTAAAATTCGAGGTCCATCCCGATAATTGCGGTGACAGGCGCTTGCAGAATTTTGTCGCCATTCGTCGGCATTGTGCATGCAGCGAGCTTTTGTTTCGCTTCAGTGGATGTGCACCAAATGATGCGCGCGGGAAGACAGTTCGCAGATGTCGGGCCAAATTTCATTAGATCCCAAATGCCCTCAAGCTGCGCCTGCGACACGGGCGTATCGAGATAACCATTGTAGCTGCGGGCTTCGCGGAACAGCTGATCAAGGGCGGTGTTGTTTAATGCTTCGGACATAAGATTTCTTTCGAACTTAGAGTTTAGGCGGCACGCACTTCGATGACTTCGGGCACATAATGCTTCAGCAATTGTTCAATGCCATTTTTCAGCGTTGCCGAAGAAGAGGGGCAACCAGCGCATGCGCCTTGCATTTGCAAAAAGACGATGCCCTTTTGAAAGCCGCGATAGACGATGTCTCCGCCGTCATTGGCAACGGCAGGGCGGATTCGCGTTTCGATCAATTCCTTGATCTGGACAACGATGTCGGCATCTTCCGGATCATCGAGCGGGTAGTCGGCATCTGCCGATGGCACAGCAAATCCGGCGGCAGCTGGTTTGAACAACGGCATGTTCGCGCTGAAATGGTCGAGCAATATCGCAAGCACGTCGGGTTTCAGGCTGGACCAATCTGTACCGGGGGCGGCAGTGACCGAAATAAATTCGCGCCCAAAAAATACCCCGGTGACATCACCAAGTCCGAAAAGTGCCTCCGCCAATGGGGAGGCTTCAGCCTCTTCGGGGGCGGCAAAATCGCGCGTTCCATTTTCCATCACGGCGCGGCCGGGCAGAAATTTGATAGTGGCGGGGTTTGGTGTGAGTTCGGTTTCTATCAGCATTTCACGCATGTGGTGCGGTGGCGGTAAAAGTGCAAGCCAGAATGTCTTGACAGGGGCGAAGTCACGGTTGACCAAGCGCGTCAAAGGGAGAGTAAAAATGGTCGATCAGTCGCATAAAACAGCCTGGATAACGGGCGCTTCGTCGGGGATAGGTGAGGCACTGGCCAAAGCATTTGTCGGAAGCGGCGGCCATGCGGTGCTGTCGGGCCGAAATGTCGCTGAACTGGAACGCGTCGCGCTTGCTACCGGCGCGCCCGAACGCTGCTTCATTCTGCCATTCGATACAGTCGATTATGCCACCCTGCCGTCAAAGGTCGCTGAAGCCATCGCCTATCAGGGCAAGATCGATGTGCTGGTCAATAATGCGGGCATTTCGCAGCGTTCACCCGCCATCGATACCGATCTGTCGGTTTACCAGCGGATTGTTGATGTGGACTTGCTCGCGCCGATCGCGCTGACGCAAGCGCTATTGGGACATTTGGTTTCACATGGGCATGGCCAGATTGTCATGATCTCCAGTGTCGCGGGTAAAGCAGGCATCCCTATGCGGACGGCCTATTGCGCGGCGAAACACGGGTTGATTGGTTATGCCGATGCGTTGCGCAGCGAAGTTGCCGGGCAGGGCGTTAAAGTGCTCGTTGTCGCGCCGGGTTCGGTGCGGACCAACGTATCGCGCAATGCATTGAATGCCGACGGAACGGTCCGTGGTACGAGCGATGCTGCCATCGATAACGGCATCGATCCAGACGTCGTCGCAACCATGATTTGGGATGCGGTTGACGCCGGCAAGCGCGAGATTGTTATCGCCGAAGGGATGGAGGCAGGCATTCCCGTGCTGCGTGCTCAGGATCCCGAAAAGCTGTTCGACATGGTCGAAGCGATGGTCGCCGACGGCTACGCGCAGAAAATCGCGGCGCGGTAATCTGTCTGACGACGGGGCCGCAAATGAGCCCCGCGAGAGGTAAGTTTTTTCCTTAAGTCCGACCGGCGCGTAACGCCGCACCGGCGGCAAAGGGCGACAAAGCGGTGATTGCGAGCGCAGTTGCCGCAAGCAGCTGCATCGCGTTGCCGGGATTTTCCGACAATGTGCCTGCGCCAAAGATCAGCAATGGTATCGTGATGGGCACGAGCAGCAGCCCGCCCAGCGCGCTTGCCCCGCTAAGACCCGCCGTCAGCGCTGCGATGGTGACCGACAGCCCGGAAAGCGCGGGCAGTGCCAAGGCAAGGCCAAGCAACAACGTCCCCAATTGCGCCTCAGGCAATCCGATCAGCGCGGAACCGACGACCGTGGCGAGAAGGAGCGGAAGGGCAAAGGCAAAAATCTGGCCAATGATTTTGGTGGTCGCGACCAATTCGTCAGACCAGCCACGCATCGCCAGCTGATCCAATATGCCCGCTTGCCGGTCGGGAAGTATAAGCCGCTCAATCGGCAGCAGCGTCGCCAGCAGCGCTGCAATCCACAATATACCGCCGCCCGTGCGTGCAAGTAATGCCTTGTCAGGCCCCGTCACAAACGGAAACAGCGTCGCAACGGCGAGATAGAATATCACGGGCAGCCAAAGCCCGCCGCCGGTCCATGCCAAACGCACCTCGCGCGCCACCAAGGCTGCAAATGCCTTCATGCGTCTGCCTCCGGCCTGTCGAGAATGAGGCTGTGCGCCACGTTAATCGATGGCGGCTGGTGGGCAGCGACGAGCACTATGCCACCGTTTGCGGCGTGCGCCGTAATGGCTTGGTCAAGGCGGGCACAGCTGGCGCTGTCCAAGCCATTATAGGGTTCGTCGAGCAACCAAATCTCCGCCTTTGACGCAAGAACGCGTGCGATACTGGCGCGTTTGCGTTGGCCGGTCGACAGGAAGCGCACGGGAACCTGCGCCAGAGCTTGCAAATCCATGTCCGCCAGGGCCGCGCCGCGCGCATCCGCAGACGCACCGTCCATATCCGCCCAGAACATGAGGGCTTTTTCGACTGTCAAATTCGCATCAAGCGCGAGATTTTCATCGGCGAGGGCAATCCGGCCTTCCGTCTGTATTGAACCGGCGGTCGCATACAACAGACCGGCGATGAGCCGGAGGAGCGTGGATTTGCCGCAACCATTTGCGCCGCGAACCCAAATAACATCACCGCTGCGCGCAGTGACCGTCAGCCCGCGCAGCACGAGCCGGTTGCCGCGGATAACCGCGACATTGTCAACGCTGATGGACGGCAAGGGTGCTTGACGTGACGACATTTGGCGACTTAGGCATGAATTCCATCAATTGCAAAATCAGGATGACGTTATGCAGGTTTCAAAACTCGATGAAGCGGATCGCGCGGCGGTTTTGGAACAGCTGCCTTTGTGGTCATATGACGCTGATGCAAAAGGGATAAGGCGCACTTTACGCTTTGCCGATTTTGCCGAAGCCTTCGGTTTCATGGCGCGCGTTGCAATCCTTGCCGAAAAAGCAGACCATCACCCCGAATGGTTCAACGTTTACAACCGCGTTGAGATATTGCTGACCACGCATGATGCCGGCGGCTTATCGCGGCGCGACGTTGATCTGGCCGCGGCCATCGACGCTATTGCGCCGACGGCTTAACCACATCGCCTAAACCGCCCAGCAAGCCCAATTGCTTGCGGAGCCGACCCGGGAACCAACGGGCAGAAAACGCAAGCTGCTTCGCCATTTTGTTCACAGTTGTGTGTACCTTGTCACCATGAATGGCTTCCCATGCGGCCGGACCGATGATCGAGACCGGGCTCACTTCGACGCCAGCCGATTGCAGCTTTTCCTTGCCGGTCATGTTGCTGTTGGCATCAACTGCACCAATGATGTTGGTGTCGATAAAGCCGGGCATGAGGCTGCGGGCCTTGATCCCGTACGGGCGCCATTCAATGTCATGCGCTTCGGCAAGACCGCGCACCGCGAACTTGGTTGCGCTATACACGCTAAGCCCAGCCGATCCGTAGATGCCGGCGGCCGAGCTGGTGTAGAGGACGCAGGCATCAGACGTATTTTTCAACAGATCGAAACAGGCGCGGGTTCCGCTGATAACACCGGTCAGGTTGATCGCGATCATCTTGTCGATGTCCTCGTCGGTCATGTCCTGAATAGGTCCGCCCGATCCAATGCCTGCATTGTTGAACAAGACCGTCATATGGCCATTTGTGTGCTTCGCAAAGTCGGCGACGGCGGCTTTCCACTGTGCACGATCCGTCACATCAAGGCGGTGGCGCGACCATTGACCCGCTGGCAATAAAGCGGCGGTTTCGTCCAAACCCTTTTCATTGACGTCGGCAAGGCCCACGAACCAGCCGACATTGGCAAAGTAACGCGCGACTTCGCGTCCTAAACCAGACGCGGCGCCAGTGATGAAAATGCTTTTTTGCGTTTCGGACATAATTTCGTCTCTCCCTTATTCACATGTGTGTCAGCCACATTAATTTACCCGAAACGTCAACTGAATATTGCGGCAGCGGTTTTGCTTGGACTGAAGAACGGACTTAAGCTTTAGTCCGTTCTCAAATCGCCTGAAATCCCTTGGCGTAAATGTGCCATGTAAAAATGGCCGCGGCACCGCGATAGGGACGCCAGCGTTCGGCGATGACGCGTATGTCTTTTTCCGATGGCCGCGCATCAAGCTTCAGCAAACGGCCCACGCCTTCTTGAACGGCAAGGTCGCCTGCGGGCCAAATGTCGGTCCGGCCCTCTGCAAACAGCAAATATATTTCCGCAGACCAGCGGCCAATGCCCTTTACGCGGGTGAGGTAGGCAATCGCCTCCTCATCATCGGCGGGCAGGGCATCGAGCGGCAATTCGCCCGACAGCACGAGTTCGGCAAGCGAGCGCGCATAGCCTTGTTTCTGGCGGCTCAACCCGCATGCTCTCAAGCCGTCGAAATCTTGCGCCAATAACTTGTCTGGCGGGCATTCTGGGCCAATGAGCGCTTCCAGCTTATTCCAGACCGATGCGGCGGCCGCGACGCTCACCTGTTGCCCGACAATCGTGCGCAGCAATGTCGCATAGCCCGGCTCTCGGATGCGCTCATCGGGGTAACCCGTCACCGCAAGCGCCTGCGCTATGCCCGGTTCAAGCGCCGCCAGTGCATCGAGGGCGGCATGCAATTGTGCAGCAGGAATACCCATCAGCGTGCGACGCCTAGCAAGGCCATGGGCGTAGCAGCGACCTTCATACCTAAATTCACCCGATCCTGCCGCATGTTTGCTGTCCTTGTTTAGCCCCGCCGAACGGTTGCCGCATATAATGCGATCGCCGCAGCGTTCGATACGTTCAGCGACTCCATGTGTTCGCTGATTGGCAGCTTCGCCAGCTGGTCACAATGTTCTTCAATGTTGCGACGCATGCCATCACCTTCGGCGCCCAGAACAAGCGCATTGCGGCCCGGCGTCAGCGCCTCGTCCAACGTAACGCTGGCATGACCTGACAGACCGATTCGCCAATATCCAGCCTCAGCAATTTCTTCCAATGCACGGGCCAGATTAACAACCCGGACCCATGGGGTGATTTCAAGCCCACCTGAAGCCGCCTTGGCCAATGCTCCGGACTCTGGTGGCGCATGCCGGTCCTGCGTCACGACGGCGACTGCATTGAACGCGGCGGCCGTGCGGAAGATCGCGCCGACATTGTGCGGATCGGTAACTTGGTCGAGAATCAGCAAGGGGCGGTTATCATCATTGTCGACCGCAAGTGCATCGGTCAGCCAGACGTCTTCCAATGGCGCAACTTCAAGCACGAGGCCCTGATGCGGTGCATCTTTCGGTACAAAACGCGCCAAATCATTCACCTCGGCATATTGAACCGTGAGCCCGTCGGGAATGACGATTTTGCCGATTTCTTCGCGGGTGCCCCACAGGTTGATGAGTCGCCGATCGGGATTATCAAGCGCGGCATATACGGCGTGACGGCCGTAAAATTTGGGATTGCCGCTGGAAACTGCAGCGCCGCGGCGGCGCTGGCTCTTATGGGAAGACATTTGAAACACCTGTTGATGAAAAAGAAGACGATATAGGCCCCTTTCCCACTTGAGGCATTGACAGGCAAGGGCCGTTTCGCCATTGGGCTGCTTCTTCGTCGGGACCGGCCCTTATGCTTTGGCATAATGCCCCGTCAAAGAAGTGGACAGGTGGCCGAGTGGTTAAAGGCAGCAGACTGTAAATCTGCCCGGTTTTCCGTACGCTGGTTCGAATCCAGCCCTGTCCACCATTTTTCCTTCATCTGCGATCATCTTTGGCTGTGGAGGGGATTATGCAGCAACGATGAATTTGGAACATTCAGTGGGCACCGTTGATGTGCTCAATCAACAGCTGAGGATCCGGGATTTCAAGATTTAGGCGCCAGTAGTCGTCAGCCTGCTCATGTAAAAAGGTTTTTGCGCGTGCCGTGGGGTTCGCATCCAAGGGGTTCTGCGTGCCACAAGCATAAGCGCTCACATGGGGCAGCAGCGATGCCGTGATGATCGAACTGGCACCAACCAAAAATGAACGACGCGATGCGGACATGATTTCTTCCTTTTAATTCCGCTGACGGTAATTCACCGTCGCCGTAATTCCAATCGGCACTGGCAATATGATCCAACGGGGTTTGCGCCCTGTATCTTGGCGGCCGCCCGCGGTTACGCGGTTCCGCGCTTCAGCAGCTTAACCGGCACAGGTGCGATGTTGGGCGCATCGCCCTTCAACACGGCAATCAAAGCCTCCACCAGCATTTCGCCGGCCTGAACATAGTCCTGCTCAATCGTGGTGAGCGGCGGTTGCGCATAGGCGCCGGTGGCAATGCCATCAAAGCCGATGACGCGCACGTCGGTACCGACTGTGATATGCTGTTCATCGAGTGCGCGCATCGCCCCCAGTGCAATGAAGTCATTGGCGCAGAACAGGCCGTCAAAATCGATCTTGTTGCGGATAAGTCCGTTTACAGCTGCATAGCCTTGGTCCTCACGCACCGCGTTTTCGGGAAGCGGCGGGCAGATCGGCGGCATGCCCTTTTGCGCCATTACCGCCATATAGGTTGTCAGCCGATCCTGAAATGGCGGCTGTTCGCTGTTTGTGGGACCAATATAGGCAATTTTTTGGCATCCGCTGGACAGCAAATGTTCAATGGCAAGCCTTGCACCCTGCACATTGTCGCTCTTGATCGAAATGAGGTCTTCTTTGCTGGCGCCCCAGCAGATCATCGGCGTGTTGTGCCGGGCATATTCGCCAAAAAACTGCCAGCCTTCGATGTTCTGGCCGCTGCCGATGACAATCAAGCCGTCTGCCTGTCTACTGCCGGTGTAATTGGCGAAGAAGTTAGCCGAAGAATCCTGAAACGAAACGATGAGGTTGTACCCGCGCTCAGACGCGGACGCCGCGATGCAGCCCAATAGCGACAGGTAAAATGGATTGATGTTCGCTTTATTCTCTCCGCGTCGGCACAGAATAACCAGCGCAATGGAATAGGTTTGCTGCGTGCGCAGGCGAAGGGCGTTGTGATCGACCGAGTAATTGAGTTCATTCGCGAGCGCGACAATGCGCGCGCGCGTCACTTCATTTACCTTTTTGTCACCGCGCAACGCCCGCGACACTGTCGGTTGTGACACCCCCAGCATCGCGGCGATTTGATGCGCAGTTATTCTGCCCTCTTTGCCCATGCAACGCTGTTAGCACCTGAACATACGCAAGTCACGCGGCGAGCGCGGATTCCGGCGTGACAAAATCAAGGCCAAGGCTTTCGGCAACAGCTTTGCTCGTCACCTTGCCGCGATGCACGTTCAAACCGGCGAGCAAACCGCGACCCGTTTCGGTGCTGCCATTGAGCGCGGCGGTACCCTTGCTTGCCAGTGCCAGGCCATAAGGCAATGTCGCGTTGTTGAGTGCAGCTGCGCTGGTTTGCGGAACGGCGCCCGGCATATTGGCGACGCAATAATGGATGATGCCATCAACGACATAGGTCGGCTCGGCATGTGTGGTTGCATGGCTGGTTTCAAAGCAGCCGCCTTGGTCAATCGCGACATCAACCAGAACCGACCCCGGCTTCATCCGCTTCAACATGTCGCGGGTGACCAGCTTGGGTGCACTTGCGCCGGGGATAAGGACGGCGCCGATCACGGCGTCTGCGATGCTGATTTCATGGTCAATGGTTTCCAGCGTCGAATAGCGGGTACGCACCCGTCCGTTGAACAGTTCATCCAACTGGCGCAGGCGCTGGATGGAGCGGTCAACGATGGTGACTTCTGCGCCAAGGCCAACGGCCATACGCGCGGCATGGGTGCCAACAACGCCGCCGCCGAGAACAGTGACTCGGCCGGCAGGCACGCCGGGAACGCCGCCAAGCAATATGCCCGCGCCGCCCTTGCTGCGACGCATCGCTTCGCCCGCTGCCTCAATGGCCAAGCGGCCAGCGACTTCGCTCATGGGGGCCAGCAGGGGCAGGGTGCCCTTGTCATCGGTGACGGTTTCATAGGCGATAGCGGTGCAGCCGCTGGCGATTAAGCCTTTTGCCTGCTCAGGATCTGGGGCGAGGTGGAGATAGGTGAACAGCAACTGGCCGGGGCGCAGCAACACCCATTCGCTCGGCTGAGGTTCTTTGACCTTTACGATCATGTCGCAGCCCGCGAAGATTTCTGCGGCTGTCGCGGCGATTTCGGCACCCGCTGCGCGATAGGCATCGTCGCTGGCCATGATGCCCGCGCCTGCGCCGGATTGCACCACAACCTGATGGCCATGGGCGACATATTCACGAACCGCGCCGGGGGTTAAGCCGACACGATATTCATGCACTTTGATTTCGCTAGGGACGCCGACACGCATAATCTCACTCCTGAAAAATTATCTGTCGCGGAAATAGCATCTTCGATATGACGATACTGTGCAAAGATTCTCCTATTTTGGTGAATGAGCGCATAAAATTGGCGATATTGAATATATAAATGGAAAATTTATGCAGCTTGATCGAACGGACCGTAAATTATTGGGCGCACTCGTGCAGAATGGACGGGCAACGCAGGCGGAATTGGGCGAGGCGGCCGGCCTGTCACCAAGCGCGGCTGCGCGTCGGCAAAAATCATTGGAAGATGATGGGATCCTGCGTGGCTATCGTGCGGATGTGAACCTGCGTAAACTTGGTCTGGCTGCGACGGTGATGGTCACCATCACACTGGACAGCCAGAGCGAAGAGGCCATGGCGGCATTTGAAGCCGCCGTGGTGGGAAGCCCGTCGACCATCCGATGCCACCTTATGAGCGGCCGGAATGATTATTTGCTCGTTGTGCGTGCCGCATCGATTGAGGATTATGAGCTCATTCACCGGCAGGAAATTGCACGATTGCCAAGGGTCGCGCGGATCGAAACCGCATTTGCGTTGCGTGAAGTCGTCAATCGAACCGTCCCGCCAAGGCTGTTTGACTGATCGCTTAAAAACGAACCGGGCGTTACTTTGTGCTGCGCTCGCTGATACCGCAATCCTGCGTCGGACTGTGACGGTTTTGTCACATTGCGTAAAAAGGACAATGACGTTGACACAAAATGACTTGCCTGCGGCAGGTTTTGATGTTTGTGTGCACCTGCACAATAAAGCGCAGGCCGATGTATAGCGGTATTGCGCAGGCATTTAGATTTAGCGGGATAGAACGGTATCTGCCGGATGTAGCGCTATGCGGTCGCTTTCGGCGCAGTTTTTTGTGTACCTAAGAAGGGGTAATTTTATGCGTAAATCCATTTTGAAGCTGGCAACAATGAGCGTCGCGATGAGCGCGATGGCCATTTCCGTTCCTGCTTTCGCCCAAGATGCGGCGGCAGAAGAAGCCTCCAGCCCAATCACTGTTTCGGGCGGTGCCGCTTTGGTATCCGACTATCGTTTCCGCGGCGTATCGCTTTCTGACAAGGGCTTTGCGCTTCAGCCATATTTGACCGTCAAGCATGAGTCCGGCTTTTATGTCGGCGCGTGGGGCTCAAATCTCTCCGAAAATGCCGGCGATGATGCGGAAGTTGACCTCTATGTCGGTTTTTCGGGTGGTGAAGAACTGACATACGACATCGGTGCGACTTATTATGTCTACCCGGGCGTATCCAGCTTCAACTATCTCGAGCTGACCGGTAAGCTTGGCTCGACAGTCGGTCCAGCAACCGTTGGCGCGCAGTTGAGCTACGTCCCAAGCCAGGACAACACCGGTAACACCGATAACGTCTATGTCGCTACCAATGCTTCGATCGCTTTGCCTGACTCACCAATTTCGATCGTCGGCTCAATAGGCATTGAAGATGGCGCATTTACCGCGGGCAGTGAAAAGCTCGATTGGACGCTTGGTCTGACGGCTAATGTTGCAGGCTTTACACTTGGCGCATCTTATGTCGACACCAACCGCCGTTCGGTTTTTGCATTCAAAGACAGCGCGGCTGGCGTCGTATTTTCGCTCAGCTACGGTTTCTAAGACCGTAAATTGAATTCCATGATGTGCGCGGGCTGGCTTGACCTTTTCAAGCCGGTCTGCGCACATATTGTTTTATGACTGTAAACCTCGCCAATTGGATAGCCGAGCATAAGATCGACGAGGTCGAATGCATCGTTCCTGACATTAACGGCGTGCAGCGCGGCAAAGTATTGCCGGCCAAGAAATTCCTATCGTCCGTCCGCGATAAATCGCTCCGTATTCCCGGTAGCGTTTTTATCTGCACAATCGACGGCCATTATCCCGAAGATATCGAAGATATTTGGGACAAGGATCCGGACAAAATCCTGATCGCTGATCCAGACACGATTTGCGTTGCGCCGGGTTTCAAATCGCCCACCGCATTTGTGATTGCCGACGTCCTCCACGGTGATGGCACTGAAGTGGAAATCGCGCCGCGGACGATATTGAAAAAGATACTGGCCCTTTATGCCAGCCGCGGGTGGAAACCCATTATAGCGCCCGAGGTTGAATTTTATCTCGTCAGCCAAAATGTCGATCCTGATTTCCCGTTGGTTCCGCCGACGGGGTCAAGCGGACGCGCAGAAACGGCGAGCCAGCCTTATGGGCTTGAGGCGATGAATGAATATGAGGACATCATCGATCACATCTATGATGACTGTGAATTGATGGGTCTCGACATCGACACGATGATCCATGAAATGGGCGCTGCCCAGCTTGAGGTGAACTTTATCCACGGCGACCCGCTGAAGCTTGCGGATCAAGTATTTCTGTTCAAACGCGTTGTGCGCGCCGTGGCCAAGCAACATGGCGTCTATGCCACATTCATGGCCAACCCGATGGCTGGCCAACCGGGCAGCGCGATGCATCTGCATCAATCGGTGGTGGATGCTGAAACCGGACGCAATCTGTTTTCCAACGCCAATGGCCGCGACAGCGCGCTGTTCCGAAGCTACATCGCGGGGCTTGTGAAGTTCATGCCGCAAGTGTCACCGCTTTGGGCGCCGAACGTGAACAGCTTCCGCCGGATGCGCCCCGACAGCGCTGCGCCTATTAACGTCCAATGGGGCGAGGATAACCGCAGCTGCGGCTTTCGCGTGCCGATTTCTGACAAGGCCAATCGCCGCGTTGAAAACCGTTTACCCGGCGCGGATTCCAACCCCTATCTCGCCATGTCCGCATCCTTGGTCTGTGGGTATATCGGCATGGTGGAACGCATGATCCCGGCAAAGGCGATAACGGGCAGCGCCTATAATCGTGCGCGGACATTGCCCCGGACTTTGGAAGCGGCGCTGGACCGCTTCAGCGCGTGTAAGCCCGTCCGCAACCTGATCGGCGAAGAGTTTTTCGACATCTTTTATGCCATCAAAGACTATGAATTGTTCAATTACCAATCGGTCGTATCAAGCTGGGAACGCGAGCATTTGTTGCTGAGGGTGTGATGCCTGATCGGTTGAATGACAGCTATTACCGCGCGACCGTGCATGGCTGGGAAAGGCAGCGTCCGCTCGATTATGCTTTGGATTGTGACGTCGCGGTCATTGGCGGCGGCTTTACCGGTTTGTCTGCTGCATTAGCTTGCGCCGAAAAAGGGCTGAAGGTCGCGTTACTTGAGGCGCAGAGTATCGGCTTTGGTGCATCAGGCCGCAATGGCGGGCAGCTCATTCCCGGCCTGCGTTGGTCGATGCGTGAAATCGACGCGGCGTTTGGGCGAGAGCGGGCAAAAGCCATATTCGATTTGGCATGGGACGCAGGCGCGCGTGTGCATGACCGCATCGTCAGGCATGATATCCAATGCGATCTGAAATCGGGTCATCTTGAAGCCGCCTACAAGCCGGGGCATTTCGAAGATATGCAGCGCGAGGCGGAATTCTTGTCACGCGAATTTGGTTGGGATTCAGTCAACGTTGTCGCGCCTGCAGACCTACATAAGCACATTAACGGCGGCGATTATCACGGCGGCCTTTATGACAGCAAAGGCGGGCATTTCCATCCGTTGAACTACGCGATTGGTCTAGCAAAAGCCGCGCTGGCGGCAGGTGTTTTGATATTCGAACATACCGCTGCGCAAACACCTGTGGACAGGGGCGGTTATGTCGAGATCGCGGCCGGGACAGGATCGCTCTCCGCCCGCCATGTGATTATCGCCACCGACAACTGGACCGGAGATATTGCGCCGGAACTGAGCCGCTACACTGTCCCCATCATGAACTATAACATCGCGACAGCGCCGCTGCCCAATGCAGACCAGCTTTTGCCCAGTGACGCGGCGGTTGCGGACAGCCGGTTTGTTCTGAATTATTTCCGATTGAGCGCCGATAAACGCCTGATTTTCGGCGGTGGAGAGAAATATGTCCGACGCCCGCCTGCAGACATCGCCGGATTTGTCCGAAAGCATATGGTGGAGGTCTTTCCCGCGCTTGCCCAGACAGATATCGACTATGCATGGGGAGGTGCCGTGGGGGTGACAATGAACCGCCTGCCGCACATGGGGCGCAAAGGGAATATTTTTTATGCGCACGGCTTTTCCGGTCATGGCGCGCTGGTCACGACGGTCGCCGGCGAGGTGATGGCTGAAGCCGTGCTTGGCACCATGTCGCAGTTCGATGTCTTTACCAGCCTGCCGCACAGCCGGTTCCCGGGCGGCAAGTGGTTGGCACAGCCGCTCGCAACCCTTGGACTGCTCTATTACGCGATGCGAGACCGACTGTGATCGAACGGGCCGCGATAGAAATGATGCGCGCGCGTGAGGTTGCGCGGTTTGTTGAAGCCAACCCAAAGTCGCATGCGCATACCCAAGCGTCAAAAAGCTGGTTTCAGGGCGTTCCATTCCATTGGATGCTTGATTGGTCCACGCCATTCCCGATCGTCGCTCAGGAGGCGTCTGGAGCGACGCTGATGAGTGTTGACGGGCAGGTCTTCGATGACTTCTGCCTTGGCGATACCGCAAGCATGTTTGGCCATTCGCCACAGCCATTGGTCGATGCCCTGACTACGCAAGCGGGGCAGGGGCTCAGCTATATGCTCCCCACATCAAAGGGTGCAGACGTGGGCGATATGCTTGCCGCGATGTTCGGACTGCCGCAATGGCAGGTCACGACCACGGCAAGCGAGGCAAATCGCGCCGTTATTCGCTGGTGCCGTGGGCTGACTGGCCGCGACAAGATTTTGATCTTCAATGGTTGCTACCATGGCGCGGTCGATGATGTTTTTGTCGATCTGCGCGATGGCAAAGCGGTCAACCGGCCAAGCCTGATCGGACAGGTGCAGGATTTGCTGCCGACCACGGTTGCAATCGAGTTTAACGATGTGGACGCGCTTGAGGCGGCATTACGCGGTGGCGACATCGCATGCGTGCTCGCGGAGCCGTTGATGACCAATATCGGCATGGTGCGTGACGCGCCGGGCTTTTTGGAGACGCTGCGCACGTTGTGTGACGAAACGGGCACCATATTTGTGCTTGATGAAACCCACACCATTTCGTCGGGCTATGGCGGGCACAGCAACACCCATGGGCCAAAGCCGGATATCATGGTGGTGGGAAAATCCATCGGCGGCGGCGTTCCATGTGCGGTATATGGCTTTACGGACGAAATTGCGAAAAAGATGGCGGCGCTGAACCAGTCGCGCCCCCCGGGACATAGCGGCATCGGCACAACATTGTCGGCTAATGCGCTCGCTATCTCGGCCATGCACGCGATGTTGGGGCAGGTCATTACGCGTGATGCTTATGCCCATATGCTGGCGACAGCTGACCGGCTGGTGTCGGGATTGAATGCCGTGATCGCGGCGCACAAGCTTGACTGGCATGTCAGCCATGTCGGTGCCCGCGTGGAATTGATATGCTCTGCGGTGCCGCCGCGTAACGGAAGCGAGGCGCGTGCCGCAATGGACCATGCGTTGGAAAGTACGATCCATTTATACCTTGCCAACCGCGGCATATTGCTGGCGCCATTTCATAATATGATGCTCGTCAGCCCCGTGACGTCGCCGGCGCAGGTCGATCGGTTGGCGTTTGAGTTGAACAATGCGCTGACTGAGCTACAAGCGTCTTAAACAGGGTAAGTGAAAGTGACGTCATGACAATTAAGCGGGCCAAGTCATCTGCGACCATCGCCGCACGGAGCGAGGCTGAGGCCTTTTTTGCGGCGAACCCCGATATTGACTCTGTCGAGATGATTTACACCGACATGGGCGGCGTGCCGCGCGGTAAGCGGCTGCGCCAGCATGAGGTGCTATCGGTCTATGAAATCGGCCGCTTTTTCCCCGGCTCCATCACCGTGGTCGACATCACCGGACAAGATACCGTTAAAACAGGCTTGGTATGGGAGGATGGCGATGCTGACCGATCAATGAAGCCAATCCCGGGAACATTGGTCCGGACGCCGTGGGCGGGGGACAATGCCGCACAATTCATGGTCGATTTTTATGAGCTGGATGGCCAGCCGCATGATCTGGACTCGCGGCATGTGTTGGGTTTGGTCGTGGACCGTTTCGCAGAAATGGGGCTGACCCCTGCATTGGCGGTAGAGCTTGAATTTTACCTGCTGGATCCAAAGCGTGCCCGTGACGGTTCCATTCGCCCCGCACGCCCTGATTATAGCCAAGAAACACCACAAATGGTTGAGGTCTATGGCCTGCGTGAACTGGACGACTTCCGGCCGTTCTTTGATGAGCTGTATGAAACCTGCGATATTCAGGGGCTTCCATTGGAATCCGCGATATCCGAATTTGCGCCGGGGCAGTGCGAGCTGACCTTGCGCTACAAGCCCGACGTATTGCGGGCGTGCGATGATGCAATCATGTACAAACGGGTGGTGAAGGCTGTGGCGCAAGCACATGGCTTGGAAGCCACCTTCATGGCCAAACCCTTTGCTGAACAAGCAGGCTCGGGCATGCATATTCACGTGTCGATGAATGATGCCGACGGCAAAAACCTGTTTGCGTCGGATGATCCCGAAGGCACCCCAATGCTGCGCCATGCCATTGGCGGTATGATTTCAGCGGTGGGCGATTGTTTTGCGCTCTTTGCGCCGCATGCAAACAGCTACCGCCGGTTTAAGGCGAACAGCTATGCGCCCGTCGCGCCGACATGGGGCGTCAATAACCGCACCGTTTCGTTCCGAATACCGGCTGGCCCGGCGGCAAGCCGCCATGTCGAACACCGCGCATGCGGAGCTGATGCCAACCCCTATCTGGCCGTTGCTGGCGTGCTTGCAGGCATACATCATGGCATCGTCAACCAGATTGATCCCGGCCCGGCAGTCGTCGGCAATGGGTATGACCGCGACAGTTCAGGCGATGACAAGCCGCCAAGCAACTGGTTCGCTGCGGTTGACCGCTTCCATGGGTCAAAGCTGATGCGCGAATATCTGGGCGAACGCTTTGTGGACATGTTCACCATTGTCAAACGCGTCGAGCAGGACCGCTATTTCGGTCAGGTCCCTTCGATCGACTATGACTGGTATTTGCGAAACGCTTAAGCGTTAGCGGCTGGAAAGCGGTCGAGGATATTCTGCATTACCGCAGGGTTAAGCAGCGTGTCGAACGCGCACCCAACCATCGTGCCATCGTTCCAAACAATTTTTGCCTGAAGCGCGCTGAGCCCCGGTAAAGTCAGCCAGACACGCGTGCCTGGGCTCATAGCCGTCAATGCCTCGCAAGCGACCCCGGACAGCGACAGATCGCGGACGATGACGGCAAAGCCGCGCGATCCTGACGGTCGCATTGACGCTGGAATATCAAGCCGGACGCGCGGCGCGCTGCGGTCTTCCTGTGCGGCGTCTTCATATCGTTGGTAAGACTTTATCTGCGAGGGTGCTTGGACCATGGCTTCCTCTTCTGCTGTGACGGTCAAAGCTTATGAAATTATGGTAAACAAATGGTAAACAAATGGTTAACCGACATTCGTTCCCGCCCCACTTGCATTTAGCCGATGTCGCGGCCATATGCGGCGTGGGAGTCGGATGGACGTGGCACTCGCCAACCTGGTCAGGTCCTGACGGAAGCAGCCACAACGAATTCGCTGCGGGTCATCCGGCTCCTACTTTTCCCCGTCTTTTGTTTTAGAAAACTTCGACAAAGGTCGGTGACCGTCCTATCGTAACGTTGATGCCCGATTCCAATCGCCCAGAATTCGCAGAACGCGACCCGGATATGCCCGATGATGCTTTGGGACTTGGCCTGGATTTGCCGCCCGTAGCGCAGCCGACAGCGCCTGCCGCACCCACGCCATCAGC
>NZ_JBILAF010000032.1:0-18452 GCF_044354325.1 Sphingorhabdus sp.
GAAACTCGCGCTCGCATGTGGCGGCGAAAATTACATCGAAACCGTCTGGGGCCGTGGCTATGTGCTGCGCGATCTCGACGAAATGGAAGAGCCGCTCGTCGCCTGAGCCTAGCTCATATAACACCCAGACAACAAAAAGGGCGCAATCATAAAGATCGCGCCCTTTTGTTTTGCAGATAGGCTCAGCGGCGGGGTGGCAATCCGGCAAAGGTGATGATGCTTTCGCCACCGGACGCGCTAATCGAACTGACGCCGACGAAATGATCGTCCACAATCAAGCCTTCAAGTACAGCCTCGGTGCCTTCTACGTCGCGGACGAAAACCCAATCCTGCGCGTCTGCACGGCGTTGGTAAATGCGATACCGCTGCGCACCCGGCGCTGCGTCCCATTTGACCGTCGTGTTAGAGGTTACTGCACCACCTAAAGTCGCCGAAGCCGGAGCAGGGGGCGCGATCGAAAGCGCATTGGCGGTAAAGACGTTCAGCATTGTGACCTTGGCCAGATAGTCGAAGTCCATCTTGTCGACGGTGTCGCCATATTCGATGCCGTTTTCGGTACGCACATCCTGATGCTGATGGTGATAATTTTCGACGCCAACGGTGAAGCGGATTGCAGGGAAACCGAGATCCAGCGAGGGCAGGTGATCGCCGCCGCGCGCAAAGCGGTCGGGGCGGCGGACGCCGAATACGTCCAGTGTCACATCGGGATATACCTTCGCTCCAATATTGTCGGCATAGCGCATCAACGAACGGCTTGGGCCATCGTCTTCGCCGCCGCTGTTGCGGCGCGCCATTTGGCCGGCCAAATCTTCCGATGCGCGGATGCCTTCGCTGAAGACCCGCACGACATTTTTGACGATACGACCGTCGGTGCCAAGCGTGCCGCCGACGATGTCATTGTTCAGCATCGCGCTGACTTTCCAGCCGCGTTCTTTGGCCGTTTCCGCAAGCAAGCGCCCACCCATCAATCCCTGTTCTTCGCCCGAGAGAAGCGCAAAGACGATGGTCGCGTCGCCTTGCGGTTCCTTGGACATCAATCGTGCGGCTTCGATAACGAGCGCGCTACCCGATCCGTCGTCGTTCGCGCCGGGTGCATCTTTGGTGAAGTCCATCACGTCGGACACGCGGCTATCGATATGGCCAGCGATAATGATGACATGGTTCCAGCCCATTTTACCGGGTTTGATCGCAAGGACATCAACGATGTTCACGCCATTGGGAATGCGTGGGCCGGACATATTCCGTTCAAGCAACTCGGTCGTCAGACAGCCTTTGCAGGCCTTGGAAACCTTCTCAAACTCGCTTTGTGCCCAGCGCCGTGCCGCGCCAATGCCGCGCTTTGGGTCGGTCGCCGATGACAAGGTGTGCCGCGTACCGAAGCTGACGAGTTTTTCAACGTCCGCCTTCAGGCGTTCCGGGCTTGGACCATCATGCGCGGCGGCTGGTGCAGCGATGCTCAGCGCAAGCAAACTGGCCAATAAAGGTAGTTTTTTCATCATCATTCCTGTCTTATCCCGTCCGGCGCATGATGAGCGTGTTTAGCCCTCAACGGCAAAGCTTAGTCCGGCATATTTCTGCAACCGGTCAACCAGCGTTTCGCCCAGCGCAGCGCCTGGCGTGGTGACGCCGCCTGCACCCTGATTTTCGCTCAAGGCAATTGCGGTTTCGCTGATCATCTTGCTGGTCGAACCATAGCCCGGGTCGCGGTCGCCCTTCACGCTCAGCTTCGCGGTACGGCCATCGGGATATTCGGCGATGAACAGCACATCATAAAAGCCGGTGTCGCGCTCTTCTTTGCTGGGGCCTTCGCCGGGCTTGGGATCATTGTCGCCGCCCATCATCGGCGTTGATGCGACATGCTTGGCTATCGCCTCGCCCTGTTCGCCGGGGCCGGTTAGCATCATTTCGTCATAGACAAAATCCGCGCCAAAGACCTGACCAAGCAAGGCGTTGGTGCGGTGTACATTTTTGGTGTTGATCGGTGCCATGACGAAGCTTGTGGCCCAACTGCCGATGCTTTCGTCATATTGGGGCTTGTTGCCGGCTGGCTGCGCCGGACCTTGAAATCCGCCCGCAAGACTGAACGGGTTTGTGAGATATCCGATCACTGCAGGGTCTTTTGAAGCCGCAGCCATCGTTGCCTTCATGCTGGCCGCTGTACCGCCAGAGAATGTGCCCTTCATCGCGCGGACGCGGCCCTTTACGCGTGGCGCAGGTGCGCCAAATGTTTCAACGCAATGCTTTTGCAGCATCAACACGCCAAGATCGAAGGGGATGGAATCGAATCCTGCGGAAAACACAATGCGCGCACCCGATGCTTTTGCGGCTTCATCATGCTGGTCGATTTTTTGGCGCATCCATGCGGGCTCTCCACATAAATCGGTATAGTCGGTGCCATTGGCAACGCAGGCTTCGACCAGTTCATTGCCATAGAGCTGATAGGGTCCAACGGTGGTCAAAACGACTTTGGTGCGCTTCACCATAGCGTCCAGCGATGCGGGGTCAGACGCGTCTGCCACGATTAACGGCGTGTCGGCGGCTGCGCCGATGAGGTCGCGCACTTCGGCCAGCTTATCCGCGCTGCGTCCAGCCATTGCCCATTTGAGACCCGTCTTGGTCTTGAGATATTCGGCAACCAGTCGTCCGGTATATCCGGTGGCGCCATAGACAATGATATCGAACTCGCGTGCGTCTGACATTCTGCTCTCTCCCGTGATTCTGTTGCCCAACCTGATGGGCTGCGCGGGCGGCAATGTCAAAAGGGAGAGATGGTTTTAGTCGGCAGCCGTTGCGGGATGGTTGCCAAAAAAGTTTAGCGGACGAATGCCGAAAACCCGGTCGAAGGCATAACGCACGACGGGCCCATAAGAGCCATAGCCTTGGATTTAGACCGATTACAGCTTGGGCAGAGTGACGCCGCGCTGGCCCATATATTTGCCGGCACGGTCGGCATAGCTCGTCTCACAAGGCTGTTCGCCCTTTAGGAACAGAAACTGGCACGCACCTTCATTGGCGTAAATCTTGGCGGGCAGCGGGGTTGTATTGCTGAACTCAAGCGTGACATGCCCTTCCCAACCTGGCTCAAGCGGGGTCACATTCACGATGATACCGCAGCGGGCATAGGTCGATTTGCCGAGGCAGATGACGAGCACGTCGCGTGGTATGCGGAAATATTCGACAGTGCGCGCCAACGCAAAACTGTTCGGGGGGATGATGCACACGTCGGTCTTGCGGTCGACAAAGCTTTTGGGATCGAATTCCTTGGGGTCGACGATGGAGCTGTCGACATTAGTGAAAATCTTGAACTCATCGGCCACGCGGGCGTCATAGCCGTAAGAGGACAGGCCATAGCTGATGCAGCCATCGCGGCGTTGCGCTTCGACAAACGGTTCAATCATGCCGGTCGCATGGGCTTGCTCGCGGATCCAGATGTCGGACAATATGGACATAATCACTCCCTGTTACGGGACTGCTTTTGCCAATTTACGGTGTGAGCGCAAGTGGCGGCGTAGAAATTATCGTGCGCAAGATGCGGCGATGGGCTTTATTTCAAATTTGCGGGGCCAAAGCCATGGGGCAGCAATTCCGATAACCGGAATGTCTCATATCCCGTTGCGTGCGCGCAATGCACCGGAATGTCGGTGTCCGTTAGGTCCGCCACTTCCTTGATAATCTGGCGGCATCGGCCGCACGGGGTAATGGGGTCAGCGGCTTTACCCACATGCCCTGCCAAGCCACCTGCCACCGCGATTTCGCGAATGGCGCGCAATTTGCCGTCACTATTGGCTTTGGCGATGGCAACCGTTTCGGCGCACAACGTCATGCCATAGCTGGCGTTTTCAAAATTGCTGCCCGTGATGATTTCGCCTGTATCAAGCAGCAACGCCGTGCCGACATGAAAGTTTGAATAAGGCGCATATGCGGTTTGGGCTGCATCAATGGCAAGCTGAACAAGCTTTTGCGTGCTGTCGGTCATTTGCGTACCACCACCCAGCGCACAGGGCCGTCAACGCCGTCGATGCGACGCTGCAAATTGGCCGTCCACATAACCCACGGGCGCGCGGAATAATCGGGGATCAACCAATTGCCCTCCAGCCAAACAGTGCGATCAATCGACTTGCTCACTTGATACTCCTTCTCAAACTCCCGGGTGAGTAGCAGGATTGCGGGTGTGCCGCTATGCGCCTCTATCTGGTTCAGGAATGTCGCGAGTTCGGACAATATCAGCGCGCGGTTCGGACGCCCTTGGCACGTATCGGAAAAATCAAGCTGGACCGCAGGGGGCAGGGCGCTTTCGTTGCGCGGAACGCTGGTAATGAACATCGTCGCTTGGTCGGATGCCAGACGGCAAATGTCAAAATGGTGGAGCGCACCAAAGCGGATGCCGGCGTTTTGCGCGCCTGCCAAATTGGCTTGGAATTCTGCGTCGCGCGTGCGCGCGCCTTCGACCGCAGTGATATAAGCAAAATCGACACCCGTTGCGCCAAGCTCGGCCCAATTGGGACGGCCATTGCTTTGGGTGACCACAATGCCTTGAACCGGATATTCAGCGCGCGATGGTGCCCAGGCGGTCACATAACGCCAGCCCGCATAGACCGCGAGCGCGATGCCGAGCATGATAATGCCCCACCGGACGAATTGGCGTTTACCCCCAGTCATGCGACCCTCTGTTCAAGCATGTGATTCGTCCCTCTAGGCGTTACCGCCGCGCGAAGTCGATAGCCGTTGCGCAATGGCCGTCCGAATGGAGAAGATTTTACGCTGCGCGGCGCTCAGCTTTTGATGTGCAACACGCAGATGAGCGTGAACAGCCGGCGGGCCGTGGCAAAATCAACCTCAACTTTGCCCTCAAGTCGTTCCATCAACAACTCGGCCGCTTCATTATGCACACCGCGCCGCGCCATATCGATGGTTTCGATTTCAGCCGCGCTCGCCTTGCGAATGGCCTGATAGTAGCTGTCGCAAATGGCGAAATAGTCTTTCACTACCCGGCGGAAACGGCCCAAGCTGAGGATGAGCATTTCATGCGGCGCATTATCGGGCCGGCGAATGTCGAGGATGAGGCGGCCGTCGGCGACGCTGATGCTCAAATGATATGGCCCGGCATAGCCATCGCCCATATCGCGCAGCGGCTTGAAGAAGTTGTCTTCGATCAGATCGAAGATCGCGACGCGCCGCTCCTGCTCGATATCGGCATTGCGCCAAAGTATCGTTGCTTCGTCCAGATCAACTTTAATGATGCGCGGGTCGCTCATGCTGCTGTGTTAGCTTGAGATATTTTTGGGGCAAGCGCTATCCCGTTTGTGGAACATGTTGTTGTCCGATTGTTGTCCACAGCCATATCCCCGCACTTCTTTTTGTGCCCCCCTTGCGAAGCCGAACATGCTAAAGGATAGGGAGCCATGGCCGAACTTATCAGACTTGCAGCAGCGAATGAAGCTGAACCCCAACGCCTTCCCCGCAATATTGAGGCGGAGGCCGCGTTTCTTGGCGCAATTCTGATTGATAACCGGGTGATCGAAGATGTGTCGATCAAACTGCAGCCTGACCATTTCTTTGAACCGCTGCACGGCCGCATTTACGAACAGATATTGCGTCTGATTGACCGGAACATGCTGGTGACGCCGGTCACGCTGAAACCATTTTTTGAGGCCGACGAATCCATGCGTGAGCTTGGGGGCCCGGGCTATTTGATTAAGCTGACGGCAGATGGCGCTGGCTTGATCGGCGCGCGCGACTTTGCGCAGCAGATTTATGACCTCGCGTTGCTGCGTGAATTGGTGACGGTTGGCCGCACGTTGGTCGACAATGCGCTCGACACAAGCGAGAGCGTTGACCCCAAGGGCCAGATCGAAGCCGCGGAAAGCGCTTTGTACAAAGTCGCCGAAGGCGAAGGCGAAACCGGATCGATGAAGAGCTTCCTCGCCGCATCGACCGAGGCGATCCGCAATGTTGAAAAGGCGTTGCAATCGGGCGGTAGCCTGTCCGGTGTGACCACGGGCCTAGATAGCATCAACGCCAAATGCGGCGGCCTGCACAATTCCGACCTTGTGATTCTCGCTGGTCGCCCGGGCATGGGCAAGACATCGCTTGCCACCAACATCGCCTTCAACGCTGCGCGCCGGTGGATCCGCGAACGTGAAGACGGCATTGAAGAATCCAAGGGCGCTGGTGCCAAGGTCGCTTTCTTCAGCCTCGAAATGTCGGCGGACCAGCTGGCGACGCGTATCTTGGCCGAACAATCGGGCATCAGTTCCGAACTGCTGCGTATGGGAAAAATCAGTCGCGAAGATTTCCGGGAATTGTCGCGCGCGAGCCGCGAGCTGCAGGAATTGCCGCTCTATATTGACGACACGCCCGCGCTGACCATCGCTGCATTGCGTACCCGCGCACGGCGCTTGCAGCGTCGGCATGGCATTGGGCTGATCGTCGTTGACTATTTGCAGTTGCTTCAGGGCTCAAGCCGTTCTGGTGACAACCGCGTTAATGAAATTTCCGAGATTAGCCGTGGTCTGAAAACCTTGGCCAAGGAACTGGGCCTGCCTGTCATTGCGCTTTCGCAGCTCAGCCGTGCGGTTGAACAGCGCGAGGACAAGCGTCCGATGCTGTCCGACCTTCGCGAATCCGGTTCGATCGAGCAGGACGCCGATATGGTCTGGTTCGTGTATCGCGAAGATTATTACGAAGCGGCAAAGCAGCCCGACCCCGTCAACGAAGCCGCGCATGATGCGTGGAAGGAAAAGATGGAGCGCATTTTTGGCGTCGCCGAACTTATCGTCGCCAAGCAGCGCCACGGTTCAACGGGCCGCGTCCGGATGAAGTTCGAAGCGAAGATCACCCGCTTTACCGACTTGGCCGACGACCAATATGCCGATGCGGGCTATGATTGAGGCGCTGCGTTAACCCCGCAACCGCGCGGACAATATGTAATTTAACGCCATGTTGCTGCTTAAATGCAGTCCGGACATTGGCGAAAACGCAATGCCCTGCATGTCGACAATCTCAATTCCTGAATCATTGAGCAGTGCCGTCAATTCATCGGGCGTCAGGAACTTGTCCCAATCATGCGTGCCGCGCGGGACTTGTCCAAGCCGCTCGGCGGCCTCCACGAGGAAAATGCGCGAGGCAGGTGTGCGGTTTGGCGTCGATAGCAACATCAAGCCATCGGGCTTCATGTGGCGTTTCAACTCGCCAATAAACACCGCTGGATCATTCACATGCTCAATGACTTCCATCGACGATACGATATCAAACTGGCCAAGTCCTTGCGCAGCGATTTCGCCCGCGCGATAGGTGATTGGTAAGGCCGACAGCGCCGCATGCGCGGTTGCGGCATCGATATTTTCCGGCGCGGCATCAACGCCCGTTACCTCCGCCCCCATGCGCGCCAGTGGCTCACACAGCAGCCCCGCACCGCAGCCAACATCAAGCGCAGACTTGCCCGCCAGTGGATGACGCGCCTTGCCATCGCCGCCAAAATGCGCGTCGACAGCGGATCGAATGAAGCCAAGGCGCACGGGATTCAACTTGTGCAGCATGGCGCTTGAACCCTTTGGGTCCCACCATTCGGCAGCCAATCCACCAAAATGTGCGGCTTCCGTAGCGTTTATTGTCGTTGCTGAGCTTGCGTTTGTCATATCCTGTCCCTATCAGGGCCCTCGATTGTAATATAGCGACTTTTCAAGGTTTTCATGGCCCGCATTGTAATGAAATTTGGCGGCACGTCTATGGCCGGAACGGAACGTATCCGCCGTGTCGCGCAATTGGTGAAGCGTCAGGCAGAACGCGGTGACGAAGTTGCCGTCGTTGTCTCCGCTATGGCGGGTGATACCGACCGGCTCGTCAACTTCTGTCGTGAGGCGAACGCGCTGTATGATCCCGCCGAATATGACGTGGTGGTCGCCGCTGGTGAACAGATTACCGCGGGTTTGCTCGCGATAACCTTGCAGGCGCTCGGTTGCGAAGCGCGCAGCTGGTTGGGCTGGCAAATGCCCATCCATACCGACAGCGCACATGCCAAGGCGCGCATTGGTTCCATCGATACCGACGAACTGCTGGCGTCGATGAAGGCTGGCAACATCGCCGTCATTCCGGGATTTCAGGGCCTAACCGATGACAACCGCATCACCACCTTGGGCCGCGGGGGTTCCGATACCTCTGCTGTTGCCGTGGCTGCTGCGGTGAAGGCCGACCGCTGCGATATCTACACCGACGTTGACGGCGTTTACACCACTGACCCGCGCATCGTGGCCCGCGCACGCAAGCTGAAGGCCGTGACCTACGAAGAAATGCTTGAACTGGCATCGGTTGGCTCAAAGGTTTTGCAGACCCGCTCGGTTGGCCTTGCGATGAAGGAAGGCGTGCGCGTGCAAGTGCTGTCTTCATTCGTTGATGAAAGCGCGCCTGACGCTGACAGTATCCCCGGCACAATGATTGTGACCGACGCAGAATTGGAGAAGTATCAAGTGGAACGCCAACTGATCACCGGAATTGCCGCAGATAAGAATGAGGCGAAGATCACCCTTACGCGCGTGCCCGACCGTCCCGGCGCAGTGGCGAACATCTTCTCGCCGCTTGCCGATGCAAACATCAACGTCGACATGATCATTCAGAACGTGGGCCGCGACAAAGGCGAAACCGACGTGACCTTTACCTGCCCACAGGCGGACCTTGTGCGTTGCACCGATATCTTGGAAAACCGCCGCGATGCCATCGGTTACAATCGCCTGATCCCCGATACAAAGGTGACCAAAATTTCCGTCGTCGGCGTCGGCATGAAAAGCCACGCAGGCGTTGCCTCAACGATGTTCAGCTCCTTGGCTGACCGCAAGATCAACATTCAGGCGATTTCGACCTCCGAAATCAAGGTTTCGGTTTTGATTGACGAGGACGAGACCGAGCTAGCCGTGCGTGTGTTGCACACCGCTTATGGGTTGGATGCGGAGTAAACCGCTTTCATTGCCAACTAGCGACCGATAAGAGACCGCTATGACCAAACTTCAACACCTCATGCAACGCGGCACGGAATTCCTTGGCTGCGACGTCGCCATTATGTGCGGAGCTATGTCCTGGGTTTCGGAACGGAACCTTGTGTCCGCCATCTCCAACGCTGGAGGTTTTGGCGTGATCGCGTGCGGGGCGATGACGCCTGAATTGCTCGATACGGAAATTGCCGCCACGAAGGCGCTGACGTCCAAGCCATTCGGTGTGAACCTGATCACCATGCATCCGCAAATCATGGAACTTATTGATGTGTGCGCGAAATATGACGTGAGCCATGTCGTACTCGCGGGTGGATTGCCGCCCAAGGGCAGCATTGAGGCGATCAAGGCGTTTGGCGCAAAGGTGATCTGCTTTGCCCCTGCGCTGACGCTCGCGAAGAAATTTGCGCGTTCTGGCGTCGATGCGCTGGTCATTGAAGGCAGCGAGGCAGGCGGACATATCGGCCCCGTTGCGACCAGCGTTTTGGCGCAGGAAATCCTTCCAGAGCTGGGCGATCAATTGCCGATTTTCGTTGCGGGTGGCATTGCGCGGGGCGGCGCGATTGCAAGCTATCTCGAAATGGGCGCAGCAGGTGTGCAATTGGGCACGCGGTTCGTCTGCGCGCATGAAAGCATTGCCCATCCCAATTTCAAGGCTGCGTTCTTGCGCGCCAATGCCCGCGATGCGGTTGCCAGCGTCCAGATTGATCCGCGTTTGCCCGTCATTCCTGTCCGCGCGCTGAAGAACAAGGGCACTGAGGAGTTCACCAAGAAGCAGGTCGAAGTTGCCGCAATGCTTGATCGCGGCGAAATCGATATGGAAACGGCGCAGCTTGAGATTGAGAAATATTGGGCAGGGGCATTGCGCCGCGCGGTGATTGACGGCGATGTTGAATATGGCTCGGTTATGGCAGGCCAGTCGGTTGGCATGGTCCATGTGGAGCGGCCCGTGGTCGATATCATTGCCAAGCTGGTCGACGAAGCGAACACCGCGCTGGCGCGTTAGGTCTGCAACTTTCCCTATCGGGGATATCGTTAACCGTCTTGCCAACGCAACACAGCGTGCGCATATCTGTGCCATGACTGAAAATATCGCGACGGAACTCACCCCGCTCGACCCCGCATTCGTGACCACGACACGCATTGCGACAGCGATTGGATTGCTGCCCTTTGTCATTGGCGCAGGCGTGCTGGAGGTTGCGCAAGCCGTCCCTCCGGGCAGTTTCATCGTCCCGATGCTGCTGTTCTATGTCTTTGTCGCGTTCACTGTCCCGGCGCGCAAATACAGGCATTGGGGCTATGACATGGGCACTGACCGGCTGCGCATTGTGCGCGGTTACATGTTTTACCGTGACACGATCGTCCCGTTCGGGCGCATCCAGCATATCGATGTCGACCAAGGGCCAATTGACCGGCGCTATGGCCTCGCCACGCTGACGGTGCACACGGCGGGCAACCACAACAGCAAAGTCGCCTTGCCCGGTCTGGCCAATGCCGACGCGCTGGCAATGCGAGAAGCCATTCGCGCCGCGATCCGGCAGGACAGCTTGTGAACGAAACCGTTGATGCGGCCGAGGACATGACGCCTGCAGTCGATGGCGAACGGCTCCATATCAGCGGCTTGCTGGTGGGCTTTGTCTCGGGCCTTCCACAGTTGGTGTTTCCAATGGTTGCCGCGATCTTCGGTGTTCGAAAAGCCGACAATCCGGTTCTCATCCCCATCGTCATCGCGGCTGTTTTGTTATTCAGTCTGTTCTTTCGCTGGTTGGCATGGCTGCGGTTTCAATATTTCGTTGGCGAACATGACATTCGTGTCGAGAAAGGGGTTTTGAACCGGACGGCGCGCTCTATCCCCTATGAGCGTATTCAGGATGTCAGCATCGAACAAAAGCCGCTCGCCCGCATGATGGGTCTGGGTGAGGTCAAGTTTGAAACTGGCGGCGGCGATGGCGACGATGCGAAACTGAGTTTTGTCACATTGGAGGAAGCGAACCGCCTGCGCGCTTCAATCCGGTCGCGTAAGGCTGGTGTAGCGGTTTCTGTCCCGGTCGATGCGCCAGCGCCTGTGGAAGAAGACACGCACCCGATATTTGCGATGGATGGCAAGCGGGTATTTGTCTTTGGCCTCTATTCCTTTTCGCTCGTGATTTTTGCGGTGCTCGGCGGTCTTGCGCAGCAATTTGATTTCCTGCTGCCGTTCGATTTTTGGGACTTCAAACATTGGATCGGTTTAGCCGAAGAGCGCGGTGTGAGCGTGAACCAGATCAACGGTGTTGGTGTGTTCGCGCAGCTGATCTTGGCCTTCGGTGCTGTCACCAGCCTGATTTTCATTGGCTTTGCGACCGGCGTGGTGCGCACGATCTTACGCGAGCATGGTTTCCGGCTGGACCAGACCGCCAAGGGGTTCCGCCGTCGGCGGGGGCTGTTTACACTCACGGACGTTATCATGCCCACGCACCGGGTGCAGGCGGCAATTGTGCAAACGGGGCCATTCCGGAAACGCCGTGGCTGGCACAGCCTGAAATTTGTCAGTCTCGCGCAGGACAGCAAGCAAGAGGCGAACTATGTCGCCGCACCCTTTGCGACACTGGACGAAGTCTGGCGCATCGCACACGCCGCCGCAATCGCTGCGCCCAATGGTGACGAACGGCTGCAGAAGGGCGTTGCCACATATTGGCTGACGCAGTTTGTGTTCATTGTGCCCGTGCTGTTGACCGCCATGGCTGCGCTGGTGATTTTCGCGGATGCCCCCATTGGCCGCACGACATTGTTGCTGTTGTTATTGCTTCTTCCCGGCGCTTTTTTCTGGCTGGACTGGCGGCAATATCGTTTCGGGCTGGATGACCGTCAGTTGTATGTGAGGCGCGGTTGGTGGCGGCAACAGATGACGATTGCGCCTCAGGTGAAGGTGCAGAGCGTTGAAATTGCGCAAGGCCCGTTGGCACGGCGGCAGGGGCTCGCGTCGCTTCGGTTCGGCATTGCTGGCGGGACGATGGAGATGATCGCGCTTCCTCTATCCACCGCTGTCGCTATCCGCGATGCCGTTATGGAAAAGGTTGCTGCCGTCGATTATTCAGCGATTAGGTCCTGACCCTAATCAATCGCATTAGCAACCTGCGTTTCGATCACGCTGCCATCATCCTTGCGCAAGGTCATGACGACCTTTTTTGCGGCCCAATCAATGTCGATTTGACCAAAGTTGGCAATGCCCCAAAAACCGCCTGTCCGGCTTGGATCAGGTTCGCGGTCGCCGCCGTCGCCTTTGCCAAAGGCGAAGTTAAGCGAGCTGGACGTGAAATCCCAAAGCGGTTTGGAAAGGCCCGGTGCATTGGTCTTGTAAAAGCCACCGGAATGCCGGTCGCCGGTCAGGAATATCGCATTATTTACGCGCTTTTGGCTCAATAATGCATAAAGCCGGTCGCGCTCCTTGGGGAAATTGGTCCAGCCTTCGAAATTATGCGCGTCGGTTATCACCTGCGTCGATGAAATGATGAAACGCACGTCTGCGGGCTTATCCAGTTCCTGTGCCAACCATTCCCATTGCACACTGCCCAGCACCGTCGCTTTGGGATCCATGTTGGGGATGTACCAACCAAGCGCAGGCGCTGGATCGCGATAGGTCATGGAGGCGAGGTCGGAACGGAAAAAGCGCGCATCGAGGATGATGAACTGCACCCGCTTGCCCTGCGGACCGACGATCCGGCTTTCATACACACCGGGGCGGGCGCGCACTTCGTCGGATGCGCCCCAGAAAGCTTCATAGGCTTTTTCGGCCCATTCCTTGAACGCGAACGATCCGCCGGCGTCATTGGCGCCATAATCATGGTCATCCCATGTGGTCATCATGGGGACGCTGCGCCGGAAACGGTCAAATTCAACGCGGCTGTTTAGCTTCTTATAGCTCGCGGCCAGCGTCGGGATGTCAGCCCCATTTGTTGGCCGTGTATCGCCATAGACATTGTCGC
This sequence comes from Sphingorhabdus sp., assembly GCF_044354325.1. GTDB lineage: Bacteria > Pseudomonadota > Alphaproteobacteria > Sphingomonadales > Sphingomonadaceae > Sphingorhabdus_B. The sequence goes on from NZ_JBILAF010000032.1 coordinate 12,947, forward strand.
CGATCAACAGAAACGCCTGCGGATTTTGCGCGGCAATCACGTCCCAGAATTTCATGTCGCGGTTTTCGTTGAGGCAGCTGCCGAATGCAAAACGTGTGATAACCGTATCCGCAGAAAGCGCTGGATTGGCTGGTGCCTTAGGCAGCTTGACGTCCAGCGCAGCATAATAAGGGCGCAATGCCTCCTGCGCGCTTGTTGGTGCGGCCTGCGGCGGGGTGACCGTGCTCGCGCATCCCGAAAGAAGCAGGGCGAATATGGGGAGGGCATATTTCATGAGCGCATCTTGCCTTTAATCAACAATTGGGTTGCCCCATCCTCGCCTTTGGAAAGCAGCGCGTCAATCCCGTATACGGTCGCGAGGTTTTGCGCGGTGATGACATCATCAACCGCACCCTGCGCAAATACCGAACCCTGATGCAGAAGCACGATATGGTCTGCAAAGCGCACTGCGTGGTGCAAATCATGCAGGACCGCGATGACACCTTTGCCGCTGCGCGCCTGCTGCCGCAGCAGATCAAGGATATCGAGTTGATAACCCGGGTCGAGGTTCGCCAAGGGTTCGTCGGCGAGTATCCATTCCGGTTCACCCGCCAACACACGCGCCAGCAAGACACGCGCCCGCTCGCCGCCGGATAACTCGGTAATAGGGCGCTGCGCAAAGCCATCGGTTGCGGTTGCGTGTATCGCGGCGGCAATGGCCCTGCGGTCATCGGCCGACGCCCCTGCACCGCGCGCATGCGGTATGCGGCCAAGCGCAACCAACGCTTCGGACGTGATCGCCCAATGCGTTTCTGCACCTTGCGGCAGCAGTCCAATGCGCTTGGCCCGTGTCGGTGCCGGCATTGTCGCAATATCTTCGTCGCCAAGCTTTGCGGTGCCGCGGTTTGGCTTTTGCAGGCCCGCAAGGCAGGCCAGCAATGTCGACTTGCCTGCCCCGTTAGGACCAAGGATCACGCTCAGCCTGCCCGCTTCGAACGTCGCATTTATCCCCTGAAGCGTTGCGGTGCTGCCATGCGCGAAGCGAAGATTTTGGACATTCAGGTTCATGCTGCACCCTTGCGATAGCGTAAAAGCAGCAGCAGGAAGAACGGCGCGCCAAGAACTGCCATAGCAATGCCAAGCCGCATTTCACCGGGGCCGGGAATAAGGCGCACAAGGCTGTCCGCCGTGAGCGTCAAAATCGCGCCACCCAAGGCAGAAGGCACCAAAATGCGGGATGGCTGCTCACCATAAAAGCTGCGTATAAGATGGGGCACGATGAGCCCGACAAAGCCGACCACACCCGATACGGCGACCGATGCGCCAACCGAAAGGCCAACGCCAAGGACGATCAGCCACTGCAGCCGGAACAGATCGATACCAAGGCTTTTGGCGCCATTCTCGCCCAAGGTCAGCGCATCGAGCGCGCGGCCTGTGGTCAGCAACAGCAGCGCGCCAATCGCCATGAACGGCAGCGCAGTGAGCACGTCTTCCATAAGCCGGTCGGTCAGCGCACCCATCAGCCAGTTGATGATTTCGCTGGCGGCAAATGGGTTCGGGGCAATGCTGATGACAAAGGCCGTTAATGCCCCCGCCAGCGTGGATAAGACCATGCCGCCCAATATGAACCCGATTGGCCCGCCACCGCGGCCGATCGCAAGCAGCAAAAGGATGCTGGCGCCCGCGCCGATCATCGCGCACCCGAATAGGCCAAAGGGCACAAGGTTGATGCCCAAGAAGATCGCCAGAACGCCGCCCAAAGCAGCGCTGGCTGAAACCCCCAGCACCGTTGGGTCAGCCAGTGGATTGCGCAAATAACCCTGCAACACTGCGCCCGACAGCCCAAGGACTGCCCCAACGCAAAGCCCAAGAAGCGCGCGGGGCAGGCGAAGCTCAAGGAAAATCCAGCCGTCGGCATTATCCGCAGCCCACGACATCGGCCAAATCCAGACCTTCCCCGCCATCAGCGAAAGCAGGAACGCCGCAAGTGTGAGGCAAAGCAAAAGGCCAGTCATGAAACGCGACGTCATCGGCCACCTCCGCGTGCGCGCGCAGTCAGCGATGCCCGTGTCTTGGACAAGATCGCGGATATTTTAACGATTGTGGGACCGCCGCAGAATAACATCTTGTCGGGAAAATCGACGATGCGCGTTTTGTCGCCCAAATGCCGCAATAGCCTTTGCCGCGCGGTAAGCGCTCGGGCATCTTCGCCCTGCGCGCTGGTCGGCATGAAAATGACCGTTGGCGGATTACGCATCAGCGTCTCCAGCGGCAATATACCCCATGAGGCCAGCCCATAATCTGCGCTGGCATTGCGAAATCCGTGGCGCTGCAACAGCTCGTCTTGCAAAGTGCCTTTGCCGGCAACGAACCCGCCATTTTGCCAGATCACTGCTGAAACTGGTGGCTGGGCCTTCGCGGGTTTTGGCAACGCATTTTCTATGCGCGCAACCAGTTTTTCACCCGCCTCCACTCGGCCGATGGCTTTCGCCAACGTGCGGATTTGCGTGATGTCTTCTGCAAGCGTCGGCGCGACACCAATGGCCACTGTTTTAATCCCCGCGCTCGCTAGCACGGCATTTGCACCCGACGATGCCAAATTGCCGGTCAGCACCAATTTCGGGCGGGCCAAAAGCAATTCTTCTGCGCTTGCACCAATCGCGGGATACCCCATGGACCATGACAAAGGCGCAGACGCGCTATCGGGATCGTGCGAATAAGTGCTGACCGCCGTCACTTGGCCGGGCAACGCGATTTCGGCCAGCACGGCGTCAATGCAGGGATTATTCGATACGATCCCGCCGGGCACAATTGCAGCGTTGTTGGCGCATCCGGCCAGTGCCAATGCAGGCAAAATGCACCAACCGCGACGCATCAGAATTTGGCCCTCACGCCAACCGCGGCATTGCGGCCAAAGCTGTTATATCCTGCCACGACAGTATATTGCACATCGAAGATGTTATCGACGCGGCCATAAAGCTCAAGCCTGTCGTTGATCGGCAATGATGCCCGCAGGCCAACCAACGCATAGCCATCAAGTGCTACGTTGTTTAACGCATCGTCAAAGCTATCGCCGATCAACAACATAACGCTGCCCACCGACAGACCAATGGGTGTTTGCCAGTCGACCGTCAGGCTGCCGCTATGTTGCGGACGTAACGCCAGCCGGTTGCCAAAATTGGCACCAGCAGAGCGGTTAACAGCATCGACCAGCGTGTAGCTCGCCCGAATGTCCAATCGGTCGGTGGGGTTCAGGTTGAAGCCAGCTTCCACACCCGTTGATTTCACGCGGTCGATGTTTTCGGACTGAAATGTCGCAAAGGAAAATGCGATCAAGTCCGTGCTGCGCCGGTTGAAATAGGTCGCGAAAAACCGGGCCCTTCCGTCCAATATTTGCTGTTCGAAACCAAGGTCGAAATTGCGCGCGGTTTCGGGCCTTAGGTCGGGGTTGCCATAAGGTGGCTGACCTTCGCTGAGCGTCGGCGCGCGGAAGCCTTCGCCATAGGTGGCGCGCAAGATGGTGCGGCCATCATTGGGGGTGAAGGCAATATTGCCGCCCAACGTTGTTTGCCCTCCATAATCATTATATTGGTCATGCCGAACCCCGCCCGTCACCGTCAGCCCAGCAACAGGGCGAAGGATAATCTGGCTAAAGCCACTGGCGACATGGTTGCGTGCGACATCGGCTGCAGCGCCCTCAAAGGATGTGCTGGCGAACGTCCGTTCATATTCCAAACCAGCGGTCAGGGTCAGGGCGTCGTTGACGTCAAACGCCGTGTGATATTCTGCGCGGTCGATGCTGCCACGGACAATGAAGTTGTTGAAGCTGAACAGCACTGGGTCCGTGCCAAGCCGCCTGATATCGGTTCGTGTGTAGGCGATGCGGGTTTGCATGCGGCCGTCGAACGCAACGACATTCGCCCCGACATAGCCGACAAATTGGCGGTTGCGGGTGACGGGCAGGGCATTCGCGCCGATCCCAAAGGCGGAGTCGTATTCCACTGTCGCGTGGTTATAATAGCCGCGGAAATCGAGATTGAAGGCATCGCTGATGTTGACGTTCAACCGGCCATTGCCTGCGAAATTTTCAAAGCCATCGCGTTCGGTTCCGCCCGCCAGTGCCGAAATCCCTTGGGCATCGACATATGACCCGCCCAAGCTGCCTTCGAACAGGCCACTGGTTCCGGCCATGTTGGCGTTCACCCGTTTGGTATCGGCGGCACCATATTCCGCGCCAAAGCGTCCTTCGAAACCATCTGTCGGGGCCAACGACTGGATATTGACCACGCCGCCAATCGCTTGGCTGCCCCAGACGATCGAGTTTGGCCCGCGCAGTACTTCGACCTGACCAATATTGCCGGTCATCAACGTGCTAAAGTCAAACGCACCATTGGGGCTGGTGAGATCATTGATCCGCACCCCATCGATGAGCACCAGCGTCTGCGAACTGTTGCCGCCGCGCAAAAACGCGCTGGTCTGGCCGCCAAGACCGCCGCGCGCCGCAACGGTAACGCCGGGCACGCTTTGCAACGCATCGCCGATGGTCGCGCTTTGCAATTGGTCGAGCCGTTCGCGGTCGACAATATCAATCGCTTGTCCGGTTTCGGATCGCGGCTGTTCAAAACCACTCGCGGTGACAACGATATCGTCGTCCCATGCATCTGCCATTGCAGACGCCGGCAGCAGCGCAAGCGCCGCAGCCGTATATTTTAACAAGGTCATGGATATATCTCCTTCGCATGACGTCCAACAAATGTCGTCACGCGGAGGAAAACCCCGATTGCGCCAGTGTCCCGCAAGCACAAAGGACAAACCGCAATCAGGCAGGTCTCCTGGCTTCCGGGTCAGTGCTCTTGCCCCGCCTTCCCAGTTTCACGGTTACCCGTTTCCCCAGTGGCATTTGGAGCAAAAGCTCGCCGGTTACAGTTGCGGGAACAGCGCCGGATTTCCGCCGGCTTCCCTATTATCCACGCTCTCGCGCAGACCTGGTGCGTGCGCAGAGGCTACGCCGCTTTTGTAACGAGGGCAAGGGATTCAGCGGCTATGGGCGCTGGCGCTATTTAGTGGCGGGTCTTGCCCGGGCGTTGCATGCCCCAAAATTGCGGGCCTTCGGGCACTTGCCAACTATGCTTGATGGCAAAACCAAAGCTTTGATATAGCGGGATATTATGTTCGTCTGCGGTTTCCAGATAGGCGGGCAATCCATCCTGATCTGCCCGCTCCAACCCTGCGCGAATGGCAGCGCCGCCATAGCCTTTGCCCTGATAGGCCGGGTCGCATCCCGCATAATGTAAATACCAGACGGGCTCTTTCGGCAGATGCTTTTCGATGAGGTCTGCGACTTCGAGACCGCGAAATATCGAAAAGCGCAACTGCTGGACGAACGGCACAATTAGCCGCGCGGTATCAAACATAGTGTCGCGGGCCTGCCCCGGACCACGCCATAAAGTGACGGCCTCTATGCCGTCGGTTCCATACACCGCGCCTTTGCGATGTTCATCGCGCAAGAACAAATGGAACACGCCCG
>NZ_JBILAF010000139.1:0-4846 GCF_044354325.1 Sphingorhabdus sp.
AGCCGAACAATTGCTTCGCGCGCTCAATGGCGATGGTTTCGATTTCATCGACATATTCGCAGCCGCCATAATAACGCTTGCCCGGATAGCCTTCGGCATATTTGTTGGTGAGGATCGAACCTGTGGCCTCAAGCACGGCGCGCGACGTTATATTTTCCGACGCGATCAATTCGATCTTGTCCTTCTGCCGGCCCAGTTCCTTCGCAATCCAGCCCGCGATTTCGGGGTCGCGTTCCGTCAGGCTTTGCGTAAAAAATCCAGAATTTTGGATGTCATTGGCGGCTGCACTGCTCATGATGGTTCCTTGGTCGTGTTCGGGTTGGATAGTTTGTCGACGCGGCGTTGGTGACGATCGCCGCCAAATTCCGTTGTTAAAAAGGCATCAAGGCAGGCCTTGGCCATTTCAATGCCAATCAGGCGCGCGCCCATGGCAATAACATTTGCATCATTATGTTCGCGGGCAAGCCGCGCGGACAATGGTTCGGACACCAAAGCGGCGCGCGCGGCGGGATTGCGGTTCACCGCAATCGAAATGCCAATGCCTGAACCGCATAAGGCAACACCGCGTTCTGCGGTGCCATCGGCAACAGCGGCGGCAAGCTTGTAACCATAATCGGGATAGTCGACCGAACTTTCATCATGCGGGCCGAGATCGCACACATCATGCCCCGCCGACAGCAGATATTCGACGAGCGCTGATTTCAGCGCAAGGGCAGCGTGGTCTGAGGCGATAGCGATACGCATAGCACATCCTGTAGCAGCATGAGTCGGAACACGCTCCCCCTATGGCAGCGCGCGGCAAAAGGCTATGCGCTATTTGCCCGATTGCACGGCTTATCCACCGGCTTTAGAGAGGCAAAATGTTAAACGCTGTTTTATCCATCGCCATGCTGTCTGCGTTCCTGCTTCTCTATGGCGCATGGAAGCGTTGGAGTCGCGATGGGGCAAGTCAGCAAATGTGGCTGATGATCGCTGCGGCTCTCGTTATTTTCGCAAATGTTGCGATTTGGGTTGTGCCCGATCAACAAGGCAAAAGCCTTGTTACCGAAGCGCAGTAACTCACTTAATCGGTGAGTTCGGGTCCAACCGGAAATCGAGATAGTTGTTCACGGACGCCATCAGCATATCCATTTCATTTTCAAAGAAATGGTTGGCGCGCGGGATTTCGTCATGGTGAATGGTGATGTGGCGCTGCGTGCGCAGTTTATCGACCAGCTTTTGAACGGCGTTGGGATTGACGACTTCATCATTCACACCCTGAATGATGATGCCCGATGATGGGCAAGGCGCCAAAAAGCTGAAATCATACATGTTTGCAGGCGGCGATACCGAGATGAAACCGCGGATTTCCGGACGACGCATCAAAAGCTGCATGCCAATCCATGCGCCAAAGCTGAAGCCAGCAATCCAGGTCGTTGATGCTTCGGGGTGGAAGCTTTGCACCCAATCGAGCGCCGATGCGGCGTCAGACAATTCGCCGATGCCATTGTCAAATTCGCCTTCGCTTCGGCCAACGCCGCGAAAGTTGAAGCGCAGCACGCCAAATCCGCGCGCTACGAATGTTTTATAAAGCTGCTGCGTAATCCGGTCGTTCATTGTTCCGCCGGCTTGGGGGTGCGGATGCAAAATCATTGCAATCGGTGCACGTGGGCGCGGTGGCGGAGAAAAACGGGCTTCGAGGCGGCCTTCAGGACCGGGAATAGCAATAGCAGGCATATTATTGTTCGATTCTTAGATGGGTGCCGAGCTTTGCCCGAAGGTTCGGGCTTTGCAGGATTTCGTAGAGCTATATAGAAGCAGTGACGATTTTCGCAACTGTCATGGAAATAATGCCCGACCAAGCCCGCATATATTTGGATCACGCAGCTACGACGCCGGTCATTCCGGCGGCGCGCGAAGCGATGGCCGACGCGATGGCGCGATGGGCCAATCCATCCTCTCCGCATAGCGAGGGCCGCGCAGCCCGCGCGGCGTTGGAAAAGGCCCGCGCGAGGGTTGCTGCTGCGCTGAATTGGGATGGTGAAGTCATTTTTACCAGCGGTGCAAGCGAGGCAATTGCGATTGCGCTGCGTGGCCATGATGCGATTGCCAGCGCCGTTGAGCATGATGCGGTCTTGGCTGTGGCAGGCGCAACCCGATTGCCTGTCGATCCAGACGGTTATGTTGACCGGAACGCGATCAAAGGCGCTGCCCGCTATGCGGTGCAGTCCGTGAACAACGAAACCGGCGTCATTCAACCGATGGCCGAGATCGCCGATATTGTGGGGGCCAATGGCGGAATATTATTTGCCGATTGTTCGCAAAGCGCCGGCAAACTGCCATTGCCAGATGCGGATTTGATGTGCGTATCAGCCCACAAATTGGGCGGGCCGCCGGGAATGGGGGCTTTGCTCGTCCGCAATCTTGGGCTGCTGTCGCCGACAGGTGGGCAGGAGCAAGGGTACCGGCGCGGCACCGAAAACTTGCCGGCCGCAATCGGATTTGCGACTGCCCTCGATGCGGGTTTTGCATGGATGGAAAACGCCGTTCGGCTGCGCGACATGTTGGATGCGGAGATAACTGCCAGCGGCGGAATCGTGGTGGCAGAAGCAAGCAGCCGACTTGCGACCATTGGCAGCTACCGTATGCCCGGCGTTGCAGCCTCAAGTCAGCTGATCAACTTTGATATGGCGGGCATCGCGGTCTCTGCCGGAAGCGCGTGCTCATCAGGCACGCTGAAAACCAGCCATGTGCTTGGCGCAATGGGTTGGGACGAGCGATCCGCTTCCGAAGTCGTCCGCGTCAGTTTCAACGCCGATACCAGCGAAAGTGATGTCGCACGGTTTTTGGATGTCTGGCGCAATATCGTCATCCGCGCCAAAGCGGCATGATCTACCTCGACTATCAAGCCACGACGCCGCTCGCCCCAGAGGCATTTGCAGCGATGGAGCCTTGGCTGAAGGATGGATTTGCCAACCCGCATAGCGCACATGCAGCGGGCAGGGCGGCAGCTGCGGCCGTTGAGGTTGCCCGCGATCAAATCGCGGCGCTGCTGCCGAAGGGCGGACGCGTGATCTTTACCTCTGGCGCGACTGAGGCGATCAATCTGGCCATCATGGGGTGCGGCTTACCCGTCACCGCCGCGGCGACCGAGCATGCTGCGGTTTTGGACGTTGTTGAATATCTAGATGGTCGGACTTTCCCTGTAGATACTGTGGGGTTAATTCTTCCCGAAACGCAAACGTCTGGTTCCGTTGGTGGGCAGGCGTTAACGGCCATCATGCTCGTCAATAACGAGATTGGGACTATCCAGCCAATCGCGGAGCTGGCGGGAGCCGCACATGCCCAAGGCAATCTGTTCCTATGCGATGCAGTTCAGGCATTTGGCCGCATGCCGATCCCCGATGGTCCCGACATGATCGCGATATCCGCGCATAAAATCCACGGTCCAAAAGGCATTGGCGCCCTGTGGGTGCGTGACGGCATTGCGCTCACCCCGCAAATGCTCGGCGGTGGGCAGGAACGAGGCATGCGATCGGGTACATTGTCGCCCGCATTGTGCGCTGGATTTGGCGCAGCAGCCAAGTTGGCGGCAGAACGCATGGACGCGGACGCCACGCATGTTTCTGCCTTATGGGATCACGCAGCCAGCGCATTTGCGGACTGGACCATCAACGGTTCGACGGCCCAACGTTATAAAGGCAATCTCAATATCCGCCGCGACGGCGTCGATGCCGCGCGGTTGATATCGGAGTGCCGGAACATCGCCTTTTCCGCTGGATCGGCCTGCGCCAGTGGTTCTGGCCGCCCCAGCCATGTGTCGCGCGCGCTTGGCCTGACCGACGCGCAGGCGAAATCATCCATCCGTTTGGGTTTTGGCCGCTATACGACGGCGGAAGAGATTGATATGGCCGCAGATGCAATCAACCGGTCAGCAGAGGCGATGCTATGATCAAAGTCACGTTCATCAATGCCGATGGCACTGTCCAGAACGTCGAAGCGGTCGAGGGCCAACGCCTGCTGGAAATTGCGCAAGCCGCGGGACAACCGTTGGAAGGCACGTGCGAGGGGCAAATGGCCTGTTCAACCTGCCATGTGATCATTGATAAGCTTTGGTTCGACAAACTGCCCCGGTCGGTTGAGGACGAGGAAGACATGCTCGACCTCGCTACCGGTGCGCGGCGCACCAGTCGTCTGTCTTGCCAAATCGTGCTGACACCCGATCTCGACGGACTGGTTGTCCATATTCCGGCGGAGAGCCGAAATATGCAGGGTCTTTAACCGCCTTCACTTCCCATTCACGAAAAAGCGCCTATATAGGTCGGTGCCGGGTTCGCCCGGCTATGGTGATAAATTGCGGTGTGCAATAGATGCAGCGGACCCGGGGGCGGTACCCGGCAGCTCCACCAAAATCTCTGTTTGCCAGAGGTCTTGGAGGGGCTGAACTAGGATCGACGTGCGTTGAAAAGCATTGTTTTTGCCCGGCATGAATAAGCCGTGAAATGGTTCATAACCAATAGGTGCAAACGATAACGAAGCACTTGCTCTCGCAGCATAATTTTGGGCCTCACGGTCTGAACTTATACTAAAAGAACGCGGCCGGACCGGCCGGGCAACAGAAAGGTTACGGCGGCCCGGGGGGTGCCGAGCAACAGAAACCCCCCACCTAATCCAGCATTTTCAGGAAAAGTGGGAACCGGTTGTCCGGCTAAAAAATGCGCGAGCTATTGAATCGCCAAGCAACAGAATCCCGGGACTTTTCCTTATTTACTGTGATGCTGAGCGTTAATCCTCGCCGAAGGCCGCGTCCAATTCGACCGCCTGAAGCATTTTGGCGGCAGCGATAAAAACGGCGCCTGTGCACAGC
>NZ_JBILAF010000140.1:0-4822 GCF_044354325.1 Sphingorhabdus sp.
TACCTATATCGGCCAATATGGGGAGTCTCGCCGGCTCATTGGCTTGGATCCGCAGAATGACCAAGCCGAAGCGCGCGCGATTGTTATTCATCCGGCATGGTATGTGAACCAGTCTCTGATCCAGGGTCAGGGCAAGATTGGCCGCAGCCAGGGTTGTTTTGCCTTCGCCAAAAACGACATCAACGTCATTCTCGAGCGCGTTGCCCCCGGCTGCCTTCTATATGCAGATAAAGTTTAGGGTCAGGACCTAGCTTCAGCTCCGGTTGCCGGATTTGAATACACCGCAAATGATCCGTTTACCGCTGTTCCCGCTCGGGTCTGTTTTGTAGTCATCGGCCTTTTCGTGGATCACTAACGCACCACCATCGGCATCCAGCAGCCCGGTAGGCCCCGCAATCACAAAATCAGGCAATTTAAATTCCAATGTTATTTTACGGTCAGCGCCAGCCGTTGCATTTGGCAAATCGCCATGATGCGCGCCCATTGGATTATCCAGGCCATGTTGTTTCATCTCGGGGTTCCAATGCGGTCCGGCAGACGTAAAATCCGGTCCTTGGCATGTTCCCACTGCATGAAGGTGCATGCCAAATGTTCCCTCTGCAGGCGCTTCGGCCGATAGGCTTAGGAACAGGCCGTCCCCGCGCCGCGATATCGTTGCAACGCCTGCCCGGCTGCCATCTCCCCGCGCAAGCTCAGCCGTGATGACTTCCGACGCTTCACCGGACTTAGTTGGCATAAGCGTCGCACAGCTCGCGAGGACCGGGATGAGTAGAACAGGCAGAAATGCGCGCATATTATGCTCCTATGGAAAAACGGCTTGGGGCATCATAACATCAACCCTGCGCCGCTCAATGTGTTTCACTCACTCAACGCGCCCATGCGCTGGGTTTAATCCCCTGCGCAAAAAGCAGTGCGGTCAAATCATTATGGCGCACCGCGAAATTGGCTGCTGCGGCAAGTTGCGGTCGTGGATGATAGCCCACACCAAGGCCGTTGGCGGATACGGCCTCGGCGATCATCGGCAAGTCATTGGCACCGTCACCTACCGCAAGCGCGGATTGCAGATCTAACCCGAGCGTCCCTGCCGCGGATTGCAGCACCTGCCGCTTCGTCGCCGCGTCCACAATATCCGCAGCAAGCCGCCCCGTCAGACGCCCCTGTTCAATCTCAAGGACATTGGCATGCACCTCTGCAAAGCCAAGCATGGCCGCAACGGGGCCAGTAAAACTGGTAAAGCCCCCCGAAACCAGCACGGCATGCGCGCCCCATGCGGTCATGGTGCGCACCAATGTCTCCGCCCCGGGCATAGGACGGACGCGTTCATGCAGGCATTGCTGGATCATGTCGGCATCAAGCCCAGCCAGCAACGCAACACGCGCCTTTAACGCCTCTGCAAAGTCCAACTCGCCTGCCATCGCCCGCTCGGTAATTGCCGCGATTTCGGGCTTTATTCCGGCAAAGTCAGCCAGCTCATCGATACATTCGACCGTAATCATTGTGCTGTCCATGTCGGAGACCAACAGCATTTTGCGCCGTTGCTCTTCATATTGGACGACCACATCGACACGGTCTTCGAGTTCCGCAACCGCAGTGCGCGCATGCGCCAGCGTGCCGTCAAAAAATATGTCGACGGCCCTGCCCTCGGCAAGCCAGTCGGGGGTTGCTGGAACGCAGCTATGTGCAGCCAATCGGTCGCAGGCTTCTGAAATTATGCCGCTTTCCAAAGAATCTGCTGCTATCAGGGTTAAGATGGGCATTTCGAATCCTAAAAAGATGGTCGCGCTTATTGCGGGTCCGACCGCAAGCGGCAAGACAGCATTAGCGCTGCAATTGGCAAAGTCGCGCAATGTCGTGATTATAAACGCTGATAGCGCGCAAGTTTATTCCGACCTGCCGATACTCAGCGCTCAACCGACCGAAAGCGAACAACGCAGCGCACCGCACCGTTTATTCGGATATCTGGACGGCCAAACGCACTGTTCAGCGGCACGTTGGGCCAATGATGCGAAAGACGCCATTTGCGAAGCGCATGATGCAGGCGCGCTGCCTGTACTGGTCGGTGGCAGTGGCCTATATATCCAGACATTACTCGACGGTATCGCCCCCATACCCGACGTCGACCCGGAATTGCGCGCCCGCATTCGCACAATGCCCGTCGCACAAGCTTATGCGGCGCTTCAAAAGCTCGACCCCGCTATGGCCGCGACCTTGGGCCCTGCGGATATCATCCGGATCACCCGCGCGCTGGAGGTTGTTGAAGGCACGGGGCGCAGCATAAGCGAATGGCGTAAAATCAAAACAGGCGGCATCGCGCAAGACATCTCGCTGCGCCCGCTCCTCCTCTTGCCACCGCGTGAATGGTTGTATCAACGGTGCGACATACGGTTTGAACAGATGATGCAAAGCGGCGCTATTCAGGAAGTTGAAGCCTTGCTGGCGCAGCAAATGCCGCACGATGCGCCAATCATGCGGGCCATTGGCGTTCCAGAGATCGCTGCGCTTCTTGGCGGCACTATGTCAGAGGCAGAAGCCATCGAACGCGGCCAAATTGCGACCCGCCAATATGCAAAGCGGCAGTTTACCTGGTTCAGGAACCAAGCCCCCGCCGCATGGCCTCGTATCGTCGATGAAATAAATGATTCAAATAGACATTATTTTGAAACAATATTTCAATGATTATCGTTGACATGTCATTTTCTAATCTTTAGCTAGCCCGCTCTTGCCTACTGTGCTGCGCTGCAACATAGGGCAGTTTCATAATGAGTGAGGACTTTGCAGTGCCCGAAAAATCCGGCGCAGAAATTTTGATCGATACCTTGATCGAACAGGGTGTGGACACCGTATTCGGGTATCCCGGCGGCGCAGTTCTGCCGATTTATGACGCGCTCTTTCAGCATAAGAAAATCCGTCACGTCCTCGTCCGTCACGAAGCCGGCGCTGCGCATGCCGCAGAAGGTTACGCGCGTTCGACGGGCAAGCCGGGCGTCGTGCTGGTCACGTCAGGCCCTGGCGCGACCAATGCCGTCACCGGCATTGCAGATGCCTTCATGGATTCTATTCCGCTGATTGTTCTGACGGGACAAGTTGCCACCAACTTAATCGGCTCAGACGCGTTTCAGGAAGCGGACACCGTCGGCATCACGCGCCACTGTTCGAAGCACAATTATCTTGTGAAAGATCCCGCGGACCTCGCATCCACCGTGCGTGAGGCATTTGCCATCGCGACCAAGGGACGCCCTGGCCCCGTTGTCATCGACATTCCGAAAAACGTTCAGGTTGCGACGACATCCACCGACGTAAAGCGCGCAACGTCGTCGCGGTTTAACCCTGCGGGTGAAGCCGATTATGCCGAAATCAATCGCGCGGTTGAACTGTTGGCCAATGCGAAGGCGCCAATCCTTTATACCGGCGGCGGCATCATCAATTCCGGACCTGATGCAAGTGCGGCGCTGCGCGAGCTTGCCGAACTGTGCGGCGCGCCCGTCACATCAACGCTCATGGGCCTTGGCGCATATCCTGCCTCCGGCGACGCATGGCTTGGTATGCTTGGCATGCATGGTACATATGAAGCCAATATGGCGATGAACCAGTGCGACGTGATGCTGTGCCTGGGCGCGCGTTTCGACGACCGCGTTACAGGTCGCTTGGATGCATTCTCACCCGACAGCATCAAAATCCACATCGATATAGACCGCAGTTCGATCAACAAAACGGTACGCGTTGATCTGCCCATCGTGGCGGATGTTGGCGCGGCGATCCGGCAAATGATCGAAGTGTGGAAAGGCCGTAAATATAAAGCCGCGGCGTTGGATGACTGGTGGGCACGTATCAAAGGCTGGCGCGCAGTCGATTGCCTCAGCTACCCCGCCAGCACACAGGAAATCATGCCGCAATATGCGATTGAGCGTTTGTTCGCGGCCACCAAAGACAAAGCGCCGATCATCACGACGGAAGTGGGGCAGCACCAAATGTGGGCCGCACAGCATTTCCATTTTGATGCCCCCAACAAATGGCTCACCAGCGGCGGCTTGGGAACCATGGGCTATGGCCTGCCCGCAGCGGTCGGTGCACAAATGGGTAATCCGGACGCGCTGGTTATCGATATCGCCGGTGAAGCGTCTATCCAGATGAACATTCAGGAAATGGCAACCGCGACCCAATATCGTTTGCCGGTCAAGGTCTTCATCCTGAACAATGAATGGATGGGCATGGTGCGCCAGTGGCAAGAGCTGACTTATGAAAGCCGCTTCTCAGAAAGCTATTCAGACAGCTTGCCCGATTTTGTCGCGCTGGCCGAAGCTTATGGATGGAAAGGCATCCGTTGCAGTGACCCAGCCAAGCTCGATGAGGCCATAGCCGAAATGCTTGCCTATGACGGCCCGGTGATGTTCGACTGCCGCGTGCACAAAACCTCAAATTGCTTCCCGATGATACCGTCAGGCGCAGCCCATACGGACATGATCCTGCATTCCGATGAAGTATCAGGGACGATGGACGACGAAGCAAAGGCGCTCGTATAATGCATATCAAACAGGAACTCACCGAACGGCATGTGCTTACGCTGACCGTCGACAACGAAGCAGGCACGCTGGCGCGGATCGCGGGCATGTTCACCTCGCGTGGTTACAACATCGACAGTTTGACCGTTGCCGATATCAGCGAAGACCATACCACCAGCCGGATTACCATCGTCACCCGCGGGCCACCGCCGGTCATCGACCAGATCATTGCGCAATGTGAACGCCTGATCCCGGTGCACAAGGTCACGGACCTGACCGAAGCCGGCCCCCATGTGGAACGGGAACTTGCGTTGGTTAAGGTG
>NZ_JBILAF010000033.1:0-17830 GCF_044354325.1 Sphingorhabdus sp.
ATAAGTTACAATTGACAATTATTGACAGGTGCATCACCCTCCCCATCTTACGACGGGGAGGGTTTTTTATATGAATATGCCTATTTTGGCGCCTGCAGCGGTACTGGTGCTGTGGTCCGTTTTCATGATGTATTGGCTCATGGCGGCGCGGCTTCCAGCGATGGCGAAAATCGGTGTGGATCTTGGCAAAGCTGCGCCCGGCGGGCGGGGACAAGACATTGATCCCAATTTACCGCCGCCCGTGGCTTGGAAATCCCACAATTATGCGCATCTTATGGAACAGCCCACGGTATTTTATGCCGCAGTTATAATCTTGGCGGTATCGGGCGGCGCAAGTGAGATGTCTGTGTATCTGGCGTGGGGTTACGCGATTTTGCGGGTGATCCACAGTGTCTGGCAATCGACGGTCAATATCGTCAGCGTCCGTTTTGTTTTGTTTGTGTTGTCATCATTGTGCCTGACGGTTTTGGCCGTTCAGGCCGTTCTTGCGACAATTTAAGGGGAGAGTTAATATGAATAGTGCAATTTTAGGACCAGTCGTCGCGCTGGCGGCATGGACCATGATTATCTGGATATGGATGTATGCCACGCGCATACCCGCCATGAACCGCGCAGGGATTGACGGGTCGAAGATTGTTGGTTCTTCCGCCGGTGCCTTACGCGATGCGCTGGCTGCCAAGGGTGAAGAAAAAGCCTCATGGGTTGCAGACAATTACAACCACTTACACGAAGCGCCTACGGTGTTTTATGCGGTGTGTTTGACACTTGCCATGGTTGGCCAGGGCGACAATCTGAATGCAACGATCGCTTGGGTATATGTCGGCCTTCGTGTCGCACATAGCTTGGTACAAATTTTGTCGAACCGTGTTCTCATTCGGTTTGGACTGTTTGCATTGTCGTCATTGGCACTCATGATGCTCGTCGCACATGCCGTAATGGCGGTGCTTCTTCACTAACGGCTGAAATGCCCAACCAGCTCGATATGGGTTGACCAGCGGAATTGCCCAACAGGCCAAATCCGCTGCAACCTGTATCCAGCGGCCACCAATGTTTTTGCATCCCGCGCAAAGCTCGCCGGATTACAGCTGACATAGGCAATCGACGGAACCGTGGAAGCGGCAAGGTTCGCCACCTGCTCCTTTGCGCCAGCGCGCGGCGGATCTAGCACGACGGTCTGGAACCGGTTCAATTCCTCAGGCGACAGCGGCCGGCGGAACAGGTCACGATGCTCGGCAAATATAGTGCGGCCCGAACGACCCGCGGCGGCCTTGAGCGCTAAGCTGGCCTGAAGATCGGCCTCACCTGCATAAATCTTACGTCCAGCGCCCATCGACAGCGCAAATGTCCCTGACCCCGCAAACAAATCCGCGACGATCGTGTCGTCGCCGATAATGTCATTTACGGCCTGCACCAAAGCCGCCTCACCATCCACAGTCGCCTGCAGGAAACCATAAGGCTGGTACCCCACAGCAACGCCGCCCAGTGTGACGGTAACAGGTTCTGGCTCATAAAATGGAACGGGTCCGTAGCCTTCATCCAGCGACAAGCGGGCAAGGCCATAGGTTTTCGCAAATTCCGACAAAGTCTCATGCGTATCGAGATCGTTGGCGATCCAGTTTTCAATCAACACGTCCACGCCTTGATCGACCATCGCCAATTTGATCTGAACCTGACGCGCACGGTTAAGCCGAGGCTCAAGCAGGCTGCGCAGCGGCTTCAGCAATGCGAATAGCTCCGGCACCACGACGTCACATTGCCGCAAGTCTATGATACGGTGGCTTTTCTCGGTGCTGAAGCCCAGTTGAAACTGTTTCCCTGCCCATGCCGAACGCACTGCAATGCGCCGGCGTGTGGCGGGTGGAGACAGATGCACGGGCATGACCTCGCCGATGTCTACCTGCTGCGTCGCCAGCGCATGCGTGACGCGCTCTGCTACAAACAAACGCAGGCTGTCTTCGTCGAGATGCTGCAACTGGCATCCGCCGCATAATGGGAAGTGCTGGCACGGCGGCGTTGCGTGGTGCGGTCCGTGGATCAAACCGCCTGCGGGGTCGACGATGTCGCCCGGCGCGGCGTGCGCCACATAGCGTCCATTTGCGGTTACGCCGTCGCCGCGCGCTGCGACCCTGATAATCTCTTCTGTGATGCTCATAGCGCCCCATGCCCTTGAAGGCGCGCGCAATCAACCGGCGTCTTTGCTTGCGCCTTTTTCCGCTGCAATTTGCCCGGTCGGGGCCGCAATATCTCCGCCGCAGCCAGCTAGGCTGACGAGTAGCAAAGTTACCGCCGCATATTTAGATATCGGCGTAGACATGCGTTTCGGCGCTGCCACCGGGATGCGTGACTGCGCCTTTATAGGCAGGCCCAACATTTTGAGCATAGCGCCATATTGCGCCCGACCCATAATCGGTGGCGCGTGGCGTCCAATGCTTCCGCCGTTCTTCAAGGACTTCGGAGGGCACGTTGAGGTCGATAACGCCGGTTTCGGCATCGATCATGATCTCATCGCCATCTTCAATCAAAGCGATTGGTCCGCCTTCGGCTGCTTCGGGGCCGACATGGCCAATGCAGAAGCCGCGGGTCGCGCCAGAGAAGCGTCCATCGGTAATGAGCGCAACCTTCTCGCCCATGCCTTGCCCATATAGAGCCGCCGTCGTTGAGAGCATTTCGCGCATGCCGGGGCCGCCCTTTGGCCCTTCATAACGGATGACGATGACCGAACCTTCGCGGATTTCGCGTGCTTCAACCGCGGCAAAGCAATCTTCTTCGCAGTCAAAAACCTGTGCAGGGCCGGTAAAGGTCAGACGGTCCATACCCGCGACCTTCACGATTGCGCCATCGGGTGCCAATGTGCCGCGAAGGCCAACGACGCCACCGGTCGGCGTTATTGGCGCCGTTGCTGGATAAATCACCTTCTGGTTCGGGTTCCATGTGATTTCTTCGATATTCTCGCCCAGCGTCTTGCCGGTCACGGTCATGCAGTCGCCGTAAAGAAGCCCCTCAGCCAGCAACGACTTCATCAGCATATACACGCCGCCCGCATCGTACATATCGCGCGCGACAAACTGTCCACCCGGCTGCAAATCGGCCATATAAGGTGTTGTTTTGAACGCCTCGGCAACGTCGAACAGATCAAACGAAATACCAGCCTCATGTGCCATGGCCGGCAAATGCAGCGCACCATTGGTTGAACCACCGGTAGCGGCAACAATTCTTGCTGCATTTACAAATGCTTCGCGGGTGCAGATGTCACGCGGTCTAATGTTTTTCGCGAGCAAGTCCATCACTTGGACGCCAGCGGCATGGGCAATTTGGTCACGTGTCGAATAAGGCGCAGGCGCCATGTTGCTGTTTGGAAGCGAAAGGCCAATCGCCTCGCCCACGCATGCCATGGTGTTCGCGGTATATTGACCGCCACAGGCACCGTGCCCCGGGCATGCAACGCGCTCAAGTTCTTCAACCTCCGACAACGGACACGCGCCCGCCGCATATTTGCCAACGATTTCAAAGACGTCCTTAACGGTCACGTCCTTTTCATGATAGCGACCGGGGAGAATGGAGCCGCCATAGACAAAGATGGATGGCACGTTCAGCCGCAGCATCGCCATCATGATCCCGGGCAGTGACTTGTCGCAACCTGCAAAGCCAACCAGCGCATCGTAGCAGTGGCCACGCACCGAAAGCTCAACCGAATCCGCAATAACCTCGCGGCTCACGAGCGAGGACTTCATGCCCTGATGCCCCATGGCGATACCATCGGTCACTGTGATGGTGTTGAACCGGCGCGGCATGCCGCCGCCCTGCTCCACGCCCTTACGCGCGATGTCCGCTTGCGCGTCCAATGTGGTGTTGCATGGCGCACTGTCATTGCCTGCCGACACGACGCCGACAAATGGGCGTGCAATTTCCTCAGCGGTCAAACCCATCGCGTAATAATAGCTGCGGTGTGGTGCGCGTTCCGGGCCAACAGAAACATGGCGGCTGGGCAATTTGGATTTGTCGAATTGGTTTGGCATGATGGTCTCCATTATCGCCGCGGCCTTTACGCGTTTTTATGTGGTTAAGCCAAGCTGTTCCGAAACAAAATGGCACATTCCCGACAAAATATGTGCAAATCTTGCTTGGCCAGCAGCATCGCCGACCAAATCCTGTCGCATTTCAATCCCGATATAGGGAATGTCATTGGCCTCTGCATGCCGGTTCATCGTCGCGTTTAGCAATTTGCCCGAATAAGGAAGCTGATCACCGACGTTAAGGCCGGAATTCTGTAAGAACGGGATAGCCATTTTCGATGCCGCTTCGTGCGCATTGTACAGGACACCAACATCCCATGGACGCGCTTCATCTGGCCGTGTTTTCAATGCGGGTGTGAAGCTATGCAGCGACAATATGAGCGCTGGCCGGCACTCCCGCAAAAGCGTTTCTAGCCGGTCATGATAGGGTCGGTGATATCGCGCGATGCGATCCGCGCGCTGCGCTTGGTCCAAATCATTGCCCGCAATGTGACGTCCATCGCTTTCGCTCGGGATAGCGCCTGCTTCGTCCTCTTCGCGGTTCAAGTCGACGACCAGACGGGAATAACGTCCAAGGAACGCGGCAAAACGCGCGTCTTGCGTCAAAATATGCGCGACCGGATCAACGCCAATGTCCCATGCAATATGGGCATTGAGGTTATCCGCGTCCAATCCCAACGCGACATCGTCAGGAACCGCATTTGAAGCGTGGTCGCCAATAATCAGGATGCCCCCAATTTTGGGTTCGCCCAATATCCGGAAAGGATCCACCATCATCGCAGCTTGGTTCCCATCGACCACCAACGTGGATCCAGATGCGCTTTGGCAGCTTCCAAATCCTTAGCCGCATTAAAAAGCGCGAAGCAGGTCGCGCCGGACCCCGACATGCGAACCATGGCCGGGTTGGCGCGCGCAAGCGCGTTCAAAATGTCTGTAATGGCGGGACAGATGGCCGCAGCGATGGGTTCAAGGTCGTTTCGTCCCGATAGCGTCGCTTGCCAGATGTCGTCCCGCGCCACTGGCCCCCTGTCCTCGCCGTCCCATGCTTTGAAAATGGCGGCTGTCGATACCGACTGAAGCGGGTTGACCAGCAACAGGTGCGGCGCAGACACATTGCTGTCATCGCGCAATATAAGCGCGGTTCCGGTTCCGCTGCCAAAACTTGTGCGGCTAAAAACGCAGGCGGGAATGTCCGCGCCAAGCGGCGCCAATATATCGGCAAGTTCCTGCTCGCTGGCCTGAATATCCCACAGCCGGTTCAACAACCGTGCCGCTGCCGCAGCGTCGGCCGAGCCGCCGCCGATACCCGATGCTATTGGCAGGTTTTTTGTCAGACGGATGGATGCGCCGTTGGTGATGGAAAAATGCGCGCGAAGACGGTTCGCGGTTTGCATCACCAGATTATCGTCACCGACGGAAAGTCCGCTGCCAAAGGGGCCGTCGATCGTGAGGTGGAGCGTATCAGCAAGCAATGCCTGCAACTGATCGCCATGCCGCGCAAAGGCGAACAGGGTTTCAATGTCATGATAGCCGTCTTCGCGGCGCCGACGCACGTGCAACGCAAGGTTGATCTTGGCATAGGCGGTCTCGGTATCCGCTGGCATCACTTTTCCGCCCCAATGACGCCCGGCAGGCCTGCTTCCAACTTTGATGATATGCGCAAAGCGACCGCGGCAGCCGCCGAGATCTGCGCGCTATTCCACGCATGTCGCGCGTCGCGCCTGCGTCCCGCCCGCCAATATGCATCGCCCAGATGCTCAAAAATCGTCGCATCAGCATTTTCAATCGACGCGGCTTTTTCCAACATGGTTACGGCGTCATCATATTTGCCGCTTTGAAACAAAGCCCAGCCGAGCGAATCCGCATAAGCCGATGATGTTGGTTCTGCATCATATGCACGCCGCACAAATGCCTGCGCCGTGGCAACGTCCTCACCCCGTTCCAGCATGGAATAACCCAGATAATTCAGCGCGCTCGCATTGGTCGGGTCTAAAGTGATCGCGTTTTGAAGCGCCTGTTTTGCTTCATCCCATTGGCCATTTTTATCCAACGCACTGGCGAGCATCACATGAAATGAGGCGCGGCTTTGGGGTGCCTGACGTTTGAAGTCATCCAAGTCCATTGCGCGCCCATATTGGGCGATAGCCTCTGCCAGACGTCCATTTTGCTGCAACATTTGGCCAAGGAATGTTGCGCGCGCAGCCGAATTCGCATTCTGATCGTAGCTGAGGCGCGCCAGTTCAACTGCGCCATCATTGTCACCCATATCGCGTAACAACGCCGCCTTTGCGAAAACGGCGCGTGTCCAATACGGCGAAGCTGGCGGAATTTTATCCAAAAGTGCAACCGCGTCACGGCCGCCAGATAATTCGCCCAACGCATGTGCCGTGGTGATGACGGCAGGAGGATATTCCGGCGCGGTCCATAGGGCCAACCGTGCAAGTGCAAGGCCTGGTTCCGGCACATCCTGTTCAATCAGCGACGTTGCGATCCGCACATATAGTGCCGCAAGCCCGATATTGGGGCTGATATTCTTTGCCGCTGCGTCAGCGCCGCTAAACGGGCCAGCGAACTCGGAACCCATCGTGCCCCCAAGCATTGCATTGGCAAAAGCGGTATCGCCTCTATGCGCTAAAACGGGGGCGGCGCTAATGAAGAGATCGCGCATGGCATCGCCGCCAACCGAGACCATGTTCCGCAATCCCAATTTTGCTTTGGCATTTTGGCCCGTGGCGAGATCAAGATACACGATCTGGTCCACAGCGTAGAAATTGAAAAACGAGTCCGCATTTCCCTCTTTAAGGGTCAAGTCATGCGTGCCCGTCTTCGCGACGGATACCCAAGCGCGCAATATGGGCGCCATAAAGCCAAAATTGCTGCGGGCTTCCAATTCGTCGGCCGCCAACAAAGCCATGGACCAGCGACGCTTTTGAAAGGCGTCGGTGAACAGGATCAACGGCCCCTCGGGCGGAACGTCGTTTTTCAGTTCCTGAACGCGAATGGATTTCAGCGCTGCGGCAAAGTCACCTTGCCGCACCGCATTTTGGTAGACCCGCTTCGCCAATGTCTCGCTGTCCGAAGATTGTTCAAACAGTTTGAGATATCCCGCCAACGCATCGCCGTGACGCGTGTCATACTCTGCCGCACGCGCATTCGCATAGGCGGTGACGCCGTCGTCAACGGAGGCATAAGCTGGCGCCGCGCATAAAAATAGTGCGGCGGTCAGCTTACATATTGGGGTAATTCGGCCCACCGCCACCCTCCGGCGTCACCCAATTGATATTCTGATTTGGGTCTTTGATGTCGCAGGTTTTGCAATGTACGCAGTTTTGGGCGTTGATCTGATAACGTGGGTCTTTACCCTCTTCCTCGATCCATTCATAGACGCCTGCGGGGCAATAGCGCGTTGATGGACCGGCGAATTCCATGAACTCGCTGTTCTTTTGCAGGTCCATATCCTTGACCTGCAAATGGATGGGCTGATCTTCTGCATGGTTGGTGTTCGACAGGAATACCGACGACAGCCGGTCAAAGCTGAACACGCCATCTGGCTTTGGATAATCGATCCGCTCGCCTGCATTCTTCTTTTTCAGCGCCTTGTGATCGGGGTGATGCTTCATCGTGAAAGGCATGCGGATGCCAAAGTTTTCGAGCCACATATTCACGCCCGCAAGGGCATAGCCCAAGACATTTCCATATTTTTCCACCAGCGGCAGCACGTTGCGCACCATGTGCAGTTCTTTGGAAACCCAGCTATTGTCATAACCGGTCTGGTAAGCGGTCAACTCGTCATGTTCGCGGCCCGCAGCCAGTGCTTCCACAACGGCATCTGCTGCCAACATGCCGGACTTCATCGCGGTATGCGTGCCCTTAATCCGTGGCACGTTTACGAAGCCTGCTGAACAACCAATTAACGCGCCGCCCGCGAATGCCAATTTCGGCACCGACTGCCAGCCACCATCGCTAATCGCGCGCGCGCCATAGGAAACGCGCTTGCCACCGGCCAAAATCTTCTTGACCTCAGGATGCGTTTTCCAGCGCTGCAGTTCTTCGAAGGGTGACAGATAGGGGTTGGAATAGTTCAACCAAACCACAAAGCCCAAGGCGACTTGGTTGTTCGCTTGATGGTACAGGAATGCGCCACCATTTGCGTCGGTCAACGGCCAGCCTTGGCTGTGAATGACGCGGCCTGCCGAATGTTGTTCAGCCGGAATATCCCACAATTCTTTCAAACCAATGCCGTAAACCTGTGGCTCGCAATCCTTGTCCAATCCGAACTGCGGCTTAATTAATTTGGTCAGATGCCCACGCACACCTTCGGCAAAGAAGGTATATTTCGCATGCAGCTCCATGCCGCGCATATAATCATCTTTGTGGCTGCCATCGCGCGCGACGCCCATGTCGCCTGTCGCCACGCCCTTAACCGAGCCGTCCGCATTATACAGAATTTCTGCAGCCGAAAATCCGGGGAAGATTTCAACGCCCAGATTTTCCGCCTGCCCCGCAAGCCAGCGGCACAGGTTGCCAAGCGAGCCTGTGTAGGTCCCTTTATTGTGCATGAAACCGGGCGTCAGGAAATGCGGCATGTTAAACTTGCCGGTCTTGGTCATTATCCAATGCTGGTTGTCGTTCACGGGCGTATCGGCCAATGGGCAGCCCATATTGCGCCAATCCGGCAGCAGCTCGTCAAGCGCCTTTGGATCTATGACAGCGCCGGATAAAATATGCGCGCCAACCTCAGAACCTTTTTCCAATATGCAAACGCTGGTGTCGGGTGACTGCTGTTTAATGCGTATCGCAGCGGATAAACCTGCTGGCCCCGCACCAACAATAACAACATCATATGGCATCGACTCGCGTTCACTCATTGCCTTTATCCTTTACCCGGCATGTAAATCAGGCCATCCGAATTTTCGGACAGCTCGTGGAAATTGCCATGCCAAGCAATTGACCCTGTCGTCAACAAGTGACTTAAGGGATTTATGGGGGATCGTGCAGAAACTGCAGCCTTGGCGGCTGTTGAATCACTAACTGGTTGGTGGACACTGGCCGGTGTGGATTCTGCCGTGGGTGATGAAACCGTCAACTGGCTGACCGCCGATGAAGTGACGGATCCTGCAAAACCGGCTGTTACCGCCAATAACAGTGCCGCCAATGTCCCTGTTGCACCGCAAGTTCCGTCTATTCCATGGCCCAGTGATATTGCGACCTTGCGGCAGATGGTCCGCGACGGCGCGCCGCTTCCTGGCAACGACCTCGGTCCAGTTCATATTCCCCCAATTGGCCCGGAAAACAGCGCGATTGTCATCATTTCGGATTTGCCCGATTTGGCAGATGCCGATGAAGCGACTGCGGGAACGTCTGCGGCGCACATTTTGCTTGAACGTATGTTGGCGGCGATTGGTATCAACATATCGGACTGCTACCGGACGTGGCTTGCAACCACCGTGCCGGCGACGGGGGAGCTTCCCTATCATATTCTGCCGGAATTGGGCCATTATATGCGCCATCAACTCGGCCTGATTAAACCCACATCGGTGATTTTACTCGGTTCATTCGCCTGCAAGGCTCTTTTAGACGCCGATCTTATGAACGCCCGCGCAGAATTACGGAATGTTAACGATGACGGCCGCAATATCGCCGCATTGACGACATTCCATCCGCGTACGCTCATTGCGCGGCCTGCCATGAAGGCACAGGCGTGGAGAGATTTGCAGATGTTTGCAAAAAGGGACGCCTTGTGAGCGCCAAAAACGCACATAGCGCAAACATACGCGGCAGCAGAATGCGCGCGCTTAGGTGGCTTGGCCCACTTTTGGCGCTGTCTCCGGTGGCTGCTGCACATGCAAATACCAGCGAGGGCTTTCGTGCGATCGTTTCTACGCAACTTGCTCCATCGGTTTTGGATGCCAAGGAAAAGGCCGTTTTTTCCGCAATTTACGACGCAATTCGAAACCAGAAATGGGATGACGCTGCACGGTTAATCGATGAAGCGCCGCAAGGGCCCATGGCCGCCATGGCGCGCGCCGAATTATATCTTGCCCCCGACAGCCCAAAGGTGGAGGTCGCGCAATTGCACGATCTTTTGCAGTCGGCACCCTATCTGCCGCAAGCGGAACAGCTTGCAACAATGGCGCGCAAGCGTGGCGCAGAAATTCTGCCTGAGCGCCCGGGCATCCGCCGTTTCTCATGGCTTGGTGGTGCGCCAAAGCGCGATTTGCCCGCAAACGCGGCGAGCGATAACATTCGCAGCGAGCTTCAGCAGTTCATCAAAAACGACCAGTCCTTGGCCGCAGAACAATATCTCAAAACCAAGGTCGAAGAGCTTTCACCCGAAGCATTAACCGAGCTTCAATACCGCGTCGCATGGTCCTATTATATCGAAAATGACGACCAGTCTGCTAAGCGTGTGGCCTTGCTGGCGCGCACGGCTGGTGGCGAATGGGGCACACAGGCGGCATGGGTGCATGGTTTGGCGTCGTGGCGGTTGGGTGAATATGCCGAGGCTTATGAGGCATTTGATGTCGTCTCACGCCTCGCTGCCAATGACGATCTGAAGGCAGCAGGTCTATTTTGGGGCGCGCGCGCGGCGATGGCAGCGAAATATCCACAATTTGTGCAGCCAAAAATGCAAAAAGCGGCGCAGCTGCCCGAAACCTTTTATGGCCTATTGGCGAGCGAAGCGCTCGGCATGGAGCCCATCGCCCGCCGGGCGGCCAAGGTCGTAAAGCTTGATTGGGCCAGCCTGAAAGATCAGCAGAATGCAATCCTTGCGGTCGGTTTAGCCGAAATTGACGAAACGAAACTTGCAGATGAAGCATTGCGCCATCAAGCGCGCATCGGCGACGCGCGGCAGCATACAAATTTGGCGCAGCTGGCCGGATCGCTGAACCTAGCCTCAACGCAGTTTTGGTTGGGTCATTATGGACCCACACGCAACCAAAGCAACGCCATGGCGCGCTATCCCATGCCGAATTGGGAGCCCCTCGGCGGCTGGCGGGTAACGCCGGCACTTGTCTATGCGCACACGTTACAAGAATCCAACTTCCGCACAGACGTGGTCAGCCCAGCGGGCGCACGTGGGCTTATGCAGGTGCGGCCGGGAACAGCACAGGATATGGCGCGGGCGCGCGGCGCATCGTTTGCGGCGTCGCAGCTGGATCGTCCTTCGATCAATCTCGAATATGGGCAATCCTATCTCGAAAAATTGCGCGATTTGCCCGCCACGGGTGGCCTGCTGCCGAAGGTAATTGCGGCCTATAATGCAGGCCCCGTTCCGCTTGCGCGGTGGAACAGCGAAATTCGCGACAATGGCGATCCGCTGCTTTTCATTGAATCCATCCCTTATTGGGAAACGCGCGGATATGTCGCGATTATCCTGCGCAACTATTGGATCTACGAGATGCGGGCAAACAAGGCGTCGGGCAGCTTGAAAGGGCTCGCCCAATATATGTGGCCGAAATTTCCGGACGCCAATGGCACCGTAACCGCGCGTCGCGTCACAGGAGGCTCAATTGCCGCTCGATAACAACATGGCTTTCAAACCAGTCAATATTGCCCTTCTGACGGTATCCGACACCCGTGGACCGGATGATGACACCAGCGGCGATTTACTGGCTGAACGCATCAGGGCGGCGGGGCATAAGATCATCGAACGCGCAATTTTGCGTGACGATACAGCGTTGATTACCGCCCGCCTGCACAATTGGATCGATGACGAAAATATCGACGTTGTCATATCCACGGGCGGAACAGGGCTCACCGGACGCGATGTGACGCCGGAGGCACTGGATCGCGTTAAGACCAAGGATATTCCAGGGTTTGGCGAGCTATTTCGTTGGCTAAGCTTCGCGAGCATTGGCACATCGACGATACAATCACGCGCCTGCGCGGTGCTGGCACGCGGTACATATATCTTTGCACTGCCCGGCTCAAACGGCGCGGTGAAGGATGGATGGGACCAGATTTTGGTCCATCAGCTGGATAACCGGCACCGCCCCTGCAATTTTGTAGAGCTTATGCCGCGCCTGTCCGAGAGGTAAACGCGCAGGTTGCTGCCGTTCATGATGCTAATTCACTGAACGCATATTTGTTCTTTATATGTTCTCATTCTTGTGGCATCATTTGCCTATGGAGAATGCAGTCGAACGCAATGCCACAAAGGGACGCGGGGCGCCCACAAACGCGGTGCCAACGCGATTTAACCTCAATAGCCGTGTTGCCGACGGAGACTGGCTGGACGCGCGCGAGGCGTTAGATGGCGGGAAGCCTCCGCTTAAGACGACGGTGACCGAGGAGTTTGCCAAATCCATACTCTCGTTCAACAATTCTCCCGACGTCCCTTTTGACCGCTCGGTAAACGCGTATCGCGGTTGCGAGCATGGCTGCGTGTATTGCTTTGCACGGCCAACGCACGCCTATCATGACCTGTCGCCGGGGCTGGATTTCGAAAGCCGTCTTTTTGCCAAGCCAAACGCCGCGGATATCTTGCGCAAAACGATCGCTAAGCCCGGATATCGGCCAGCGCCCATCGCGATTGGAACCAATACAGACCCATATCAGCCGATTGAGCGGACCTATCGCATTACGCGTTCGATCTTGGCGCTGATGGTCGAAACATCACATCCCATCGTCATCACAACAAAATCCGCGCGCGTAGTTGATGATATCGACCTGCTAAGCCAGCTAGCATCAAAGCAACTGACGGGTGTTACGATATCTGTAACTTCGCTCGATGCAAAACTCGCGCGGACATTGGAACCCAGAGCGTCATCGCCAATGACCCGGCTTGCGGCAGTGCGTAAACTGTCAGACGCGGGCATCTATGTGCATGTGAATATTGCGCCGATTATTCCGGCGGTAACTGATCATGAGATTGAGGCAATCGCCGCGGCAGCAGTAGAACATGGCGCAACGAGCATCAGTTCGATACCCATCCGCCTTCCGCATGAAGTCGCGCCATTGTTCCGCGATTGGCTTGATGTTCATTTCCCCGACCGCGCGGCGAAGGTCATGAATATCATTCGCGATATGCGCGGCGGCAAAGACAATGATGCCGAATTTTTCTCAAGGATGACGGGCCATGGCCCTTGGGCCGAGCTGATCCGCACCCGTATGCAAATCGCGCGAAAGAAACATGGCTTGGACGGTTCCAAATGGAATGTCAGAACCGACCTGTTCGTTCCGCCAAATATGAATGGGCAGCTGAGCCTGTTTTGAAAATATCAGCTGCTCGGCTGCCCCTAATATTGGGGTCAATCCTCTAGAACAAAATCCTTGAACTGCTGGCGCAGCGCGACCTTCTGGATCTTGCCCGTGCCGGTGTGCGGAAGCTCGTCAACGAAAAGCACCCGGTCTGGCATCCACCACTTTACGATCCGTTCGGCGAGATATGCTTTCACTATGGCTTCATCCACCTCAGCGCCGGGTTTCTTAACGGCAATCAGCACAGGGCGTTCATCCCATTTGGGATGCGGAATGCCAATCGCGCCGGCCTCCGCAATTCCGGGACAGCCAACGGCGATGTTTTCCAACTCAACCGAGCTAATCCACTCCCCGCCCGACTTGATAACATCCTTGACGCGGTCGGTGATCTGCATCGTACCATCGGGATGCAGAACGGAAACGTCGCCGGTGTCAAACCACTGGTCGCCATCGACCGTATCAGCTTCAGCCTTAAAATAACGTTTGATGACCCAAGGTCCGCGTATCTGAAGCGCGCCCGATGTCACGCCGTCGCGCGGGGCGACATTGCCATCCTTATCAATGACACGCAATTCGACGCCAAATGGCGTTCGGCCCTGCTTACACACAACGTCTATTTGCTCGTCGAGGGTTAGTTCATCCCAATTCGGCGTGGGCGCGCCCATTGTGCCAATAGGTGACGTTTCGGTCATGCCCCATGCGTGCGATACGCGGACATTTGCCTTCATCAGGCGTTCAATCATCGCGCGCGGCGCAGCGGAACCACCGATAGTAACAAGGCGCAACTTGCCGAGCGACGCATCGCGTCCGGCGGCAGCCTCTGCATCCAAATGCGCAAACATGGCGAGCCAAACGGTCGGCACACCCGCGCTATGCGTGACGCCTTCTTTCAGCATCAGCCCGTGCAAGGTCGCCGCATCATTGGTGGTTGAAAAGACGAATTTAACGCCCGCCGCGGCCCCTGCAAATGGCAAGCCCCAGCTCGCCGCATGGAACATCGGCACGATGGGCAACAAAGCGGCCTGCGGGCTGAGATCGAATATGCTCGGCGCGATTTCCGCCATTGCGTGCAACATCGTCGAACGGTGCTGATACAAAACGCCTTTGGGATTACCTGTCGTACCGCTGGTATAGCAGAGCATACATGGGTCCCGCTCGTCGCCGGTCACCCATTCATAATTGCCGTCCTGGCCGTTGATCAACGCGCCATAGCTATCGTCGCGGTCAAACACGATATAATGTTCAACGGTTTTCAGATGTGGCTTTATCCGGTCGATAATGGGCTGGAACATGGCATCATACATCAACACCTTATCTTCGGCGTGGTTCATGATGTAGATCAGGTCTTCGTCAAAAAGCCGGACGTTGACGGTATGAATGACGCCGCCAAAACCAATGGCCCCATACCAAGTGGCAAGGTGCCGATGGTGGTTCATGGCAAAGGTTGCGATCCGGTCCCCTTTTTGCAGGCCAAAGCCAGCAAAGGCTTGCGACAGCTTGCGGGCTTCGGTCGCGACACCCGCCCAATTGGTCCGCGCTACAGTGCCGTCGGCCCAACGGGTGACGATTTCGCGCGTGCCATGCTCTCGCGCTGCATAATCGATTAAATGGGTTACCCGAAGATCCCAATCCTGCATCGTACCGTACATCCAAGCTCTCTCCCTCATCTGACGTCGCCAATATTCTTGGCGTATATTTCGGTGTATATTCGCGATCAATGCACCAATGCTAGGCTCGGCCCAATCGGTGAAAGTTCAACATTATCGATACCTTCAATGCCCTTTACTTGGTCCAGCAAAGACGCGTCTATACGGTATTTGCGGCCCAGTACGATCTGCACCCATTGGCCATCGGAAGACCGCGTTTTGATAATGAGTTCGCTCCGCCCGCCTTGCAGCGGTTCAACCATCTCGGCCAAACGTGTAATGGCGGTTTCTTGCGACACATCCAGCTGCATTTTGAGCCGCGATACGCTCGTTAGCCCGCTGAGCGCCTTTGCGCTTTTGACGGTGAAGCTTGGCACTTCGTCCCCTGCCCGCATATCCATTTCACAATGCAGCAAAAGGCATTCTGCGTCCTTCGCCCATTCCGCCAGTTGACTGCCCACGGCCTCATCAAAGCAGCGCACGGAAAACTGCCCGCTCATGTCGGAGAAATCGGCAATCATGAAGCGTTTACCCTTGCGGGATTCACGCCAGCGCACGCCTTCAATGAGCGCAGACATCGTGGCGGCGCGACGCACGCCCTCGGGGATTGGGCCGCTCTCCAGCCACACCGCATAAGGTTTTGCGCCATGGCTCGCCGCCAGCGCATCATATTGCGAACATGGGTGGGCCGAGAAATAAAAGCCAAAGGCGTCTTTCTCTTGGTTCATCTGCTCGCCGGGCGCCCATGATAGCCGGCCATCAATCCGCAAGGCCGCCATGTTGGACCCGCCCTCGCCAAACAGTCCGCCCTGCCCGCTTTCACGGGAATCGCGGGCAGATTGCGCTGCGGCCAACAGCGTTTCTGCAGCGCCATGCACGGCAGCGCGATTAGGCTCCAGCGCATCAAATGCGCCTGCAGCAGCCAGATTTTCGAGGCTGCGCCGGTTTATCTGGCTAGGGTCAACACGATTGGCGAAATCATCCAGGCTTTTGAAACGCCCCGCCGCGCTCCGTTCCGCTACAAGCACTTCCATGGCGCGTTCGCCGACATTCTTAATGCCCCCCAGTGCATATCGGACGGCATGTTCGCCATGGGCATTGGTCTCAACGGTAAACTCGGCCCCGCTTTGGTTAATGTCGGGCGGATGGCACACGACCTCTAAGCGGCGCATGTCATCCATGAATATCGCAAGCTTGTCGGTCTGATGCATGTCGAAACACATGGACGCGGCGAAAAACTCTTCAGGATGATGGGTTTTCATCCATGCTGTTTGATATGCAAGCACGGCGTAGGCCGCAGCGTGGCTCTTGTTGAAGCCATATCCAGCAAATTTATCGATCAAATCGAACAGCTCATTTGCCCGGTTCGGTGGAATGGCATGGGTAGCGCAGCCGGTAACAAAACGTTCGCGCTGCGCGTCCATTTCGGCCTGAATCTTCTTACCCATCGCACGGCGGAGCAAATCTGCTTCACCAAGGCTGTATCCCGCCAATATCTGGGCGGCCTGCATAACCTGTTCCTGATAGACGAAGATGCCGTATGTTTCGTTCAATACCGGCTCAAGCAGCGCGTGCGGATATTCGATGCTCTCCTCGCCATTTTTGCGTCGACCGAACATCGGGATATTGTCCATTGGGCCCGGGCGGTAGAGCGACACGAGCGCGATAATATCGCCGAAATTGGTGGGCTTAACCGCAGCAAGCGTCCGCCGCATACCTTCGGATTCCAGCTGGAACACTCCGACAGTGTCGCCGCGCTGCAGCAATGCATACACCGCCGGGTCATCATGCGGCAAAAGCCCAAGATCAATGTCTACCCCGCGCTTCGCCAACATCTGTGTCGCTTTTTGCAGAACGGAAAGCGTCTTCAAACCCAGAAAGTCGAACTTAACAAGGCCCGCACTTTCGACATATTTCATGTCGAATTGCGTAACAGGCATGTCCGAACGCGGATCACGGTAAAGGGGTGCCAATTCGGACAATTCACGGTCGCCTATCACAACACCGGCCGCGTGCGTTGAACTGTGGCGTGGCAAGCCCTCAAGCTTCATGGCAAGATCAAACAAACGCTTCACTTGCGCGTCGCGGCGATATTCCTCACGCAATTCGGCTACACCCGCCAATGCGCGCTGCAAATCCCACGGATCAGCGGGAAGATTTGGCACCTGCTTGCACAGCCGGTCCACTTGGCCGTAACTCATTTGCAGAACGCGCCCGGTATCGCGCAGTACAGCGCGCGCTTTCAATTTTCCGAAGGTTATGATCTGCGCGACTTGGCGTGTGCCATATTTTTTCTGTACATAACGAATGACCTCTCCGCGCCGCGTTTCGCAGAAGTCGATATCGAAATCCGGCATGGAAACGCGGTCGGGGTTCAAGAAGCGTTCGAACAGCAAACCAAGCTTGATGGGATCAAGGTCCGTAATGGTCAGCACCCACGCAACGAGCGAACCCGCGCCTGAACCACGGCCGGGGCCCACCGCAATGTCTTGCTCCTTTGCCCATTTGATGAAGTCCGCAACGATCAAGAAATATCCGGAAAAGCCCATCGAGCAAATGACGTCCGCTTCAAACGTCAGCCGGTCGAAATACACTTGGCGCGTTGCTTCATCGGTAATGCCTGCGGTCTCAAGACGCTGCAACAGCCCCAAACGGGCGTCTTCGCGCAACTGCGCATCCTCCGCCGTGCGATCACCTGCAAGGCTTGGCAAGATTGGGTTTCGATATGGCGCCAGCGCAGCGCAGCGCTGGGCAATAACAAGCGTGTTGGCCAGAGCCTCGGGCACATCGGCGAACAAAACGCCCATTTGCTTGCCGGTCTTGATCCATGTGTCACGGCTGCTCCGCCGCCGGTCTTGGCTTTCGACATATTCGCCATCTGAAATGCACAGCATTGCGTCATGCGCATCGAAAAAATCCGGTTCGGCAAAAAATGCGGGGTTCGTGGCGACCATTGGGATGTCGCGG
>NZ_JBILAF010000102.1:0-7426 GCF_044354325.1 Sphingorhabdus sp.
GGTTGCCAACGCCCAAATGCACCTCAATACGGCTGGCATGGCCGGCGACGGCTTCGTCCATTGAGTTGTCGAGGACTTCGGACGCGAGATGGTGCAAGGCGCGTTCGTCGATGCCGCCAATATACATGCCCGGGCGACGGCGAACCGGCTCAAGCCCCTCCAGCACTTCAATTGCAGAAGCGGTATAATCATTGGATGCGGCAGTGGCGGCCGCGCTCCCGCCAAACAGGTCATCGGTCATAATAATGCTATAGGCGCGGGAGAGTTGGCGGCGCAACAGCCGAACGAAACTCGGCTGTGGAAATAAAGCGGATCAGCGTCTTTCCGGGGGCATGGACATAATGGCGAAATTGCCACTTGCCTGCGCAACCAACTTGTCATTCTGCGTGATACGGGCGGTTAAATGGGCAATGGTTCGGCCCTTATTGTCCAAAACGGTTTCGCACAGCAACTGGCCCTGCGCGACGGGCCGGAAATAGCTGATCGAGATATCAATTGTCGCGCACGCATATCCAGCATCGAGTGTCGAATAAAGCGCCGCGCCCATGCCTGTATCCGCCATTGCGTAGAGGACAGCGCCATGCACAACACCGTGCGGATTTAGATGCCGATCATCGACCGACAGCGAAAATCTGCTGCTGCCGCCGCCTTGTTGATCTAATGTTAAACCGATGAGATCCGCAAATGGATGATCCATGCTCTATCTCACCTTTGCCTTAACGAACCCGTGGTCCGCCGAACGGCATGGGTGGCGGAGGACGGCGCACACCGCGTGGAAGCTGCGCCTGATAGGCACGGCCGCAATGTTCGACGCAGTACGGAAAGCCGGGGTTTACCGCCTCGCCGCAGAAATGGAAATCGGCTTCACCGGGGTGACCCAAGGGCCAACGGCAAATACGCTCGTTCAAATCCAGCAACGATGTTTTGTCCGCCATTTCGGGGCTTGGCTTTGCCGGTACAAGGCGGCGCGGCGGTGCTGGCGGAATGGGAGCTTGCTGATCGCCGGGGCCCTGACGCAAGAAACCGCCAGGTCCGATTGAAACAATGCGTGGCATCGCCGATGCGCGCTGGGCAGGTGCTTCGGCTGCCTCGTCATCTTCGACCACGGGCGCGACAGGCTCAGCCACGGGTGCAGCGGCGCGGGGACGCACAGGCGCAGCGGGGGGCGCTGCCTTAACCGGGGCTGCCGCCGCCGGCTTTTTCGGCGCGGCTTTTTTGTCTGTGTCATTGGCCTTCACCGGCGACGGGCGCGATTTTAGTCCCAAGCGATGGGCCTTGCCGATAACGGCATTGCGGCTAACACCGCCAAGCTCTTCGGCAATCTGGCTTGCTGTCAGGCCTTTATCCCAAAGCGCTTTTAACTGATCAATCCGCTGGTCGGTCCAGGACATAGAAACTTTCCCAATATCTAATGTGTTATACCGCAGTCGCGGCGCATTTGCGCCTTGCGGTTAAGCCTGCAAGCCGATAGTCGATTGCGCGATGACTATCCACCATAAAAGCGATACTGGCCCAGATAGGGACGCGAACCCCGTTGTGCAACTGCGCGACGGCGAACGGCACATCCGCAACGTAAACTGGATTGGGCTGCAAACCCTATATATGAAAGAAGTGCGCCGCTTCTTTAAGGTGCAGATGCAAACGGTATGGGCTCCGGCCATCACGACCTTGCTGTACCTGATTATTTTTACCGTGGCTTTGGGAAGCGTGAAGCCACAGGTTCTGGGCGTTCCTTTTGCAGATTTCATCGCGCCTGGCCTTATCATCATGGGTATGATGCAAAACGCCTTTGCCAATTCCAGCTTCTCTTTGCTGGTCGGTAAAATGCAGGGCACGATTGTCGATTATCTGATGCCGCCTTTGTCGAATGCAGAGGTTTTGGCCGCGCTGACATTTGCTGCGGTGACGCGCGCGTTTCTGGTGGGCGGTACCATCTGGCTTGCGATGCTTTTGTGGCCCGGCGTGCATGTCACCCCTGTGCATATATGGGCGATATTGTGGTTTGGCCTGATGGGTTCGATGATGCTGGCGCTCATTGGCGTCATGACATCAATCTGGGCGGAGAAATTCGACCATGCGGCCGTCGTCAGCAACTTCGTTGTTGCGCCAGCGGCGTTGCTGTCGGGTACGTTCTATTCGGTCGATAAGCTGGCCCCGACATTTCAGGCGATCAGCCACGCCAACCCGTTTTTCTATGCAATCTCGGGCTTTCGCTATGGCTTCATCGGTGCCGCCGACAGCCCCGTGATTTTTGGCGCGGTTTTGCTGCTTGCGCTGAACATAGTGCTTGGCACTATCTGTTACGTGCTGCTGCGTTCGGGTTGGAAATTGCGGTCGTAATATCCGCGTCCGGTGCGTTACTATTTAACGCGCCGGTGTCCATGTCTGTGCCTGACAAAAGGGTCCAATGCATCCCTTGACGACCAGATTGCCCGATTTGCCTTTATAGACAATCGACCGATAGGTTTTGCCCGATTTGGGATCGTAAATCTGGCCTTTCCATTCATCGCCAGCCGCTTTGAAACCCGTCAAAACATTCATGCCCAAGATTGTCCGGTTGCGCAGCGTCTTGTCCGGATTGTTGATGTCTTTCGCGCCGGGACCGGCTGGCGGGTTCACAAGAAATTTGGACAGCCTGCCGCATATATTCTCGCCGCAGGGATAGACTTCCACGACGCCGTCCTTGCTTTGCGTGACCCATCGGCCCGTAATGGGCGAAGCGGCCTGCGCCGATAAGGGCAGCATCAATAATCCAGCGGCGGTCATCCATTTTTTCACGTCGGTCATCCTCAATCTTCTTTAGCTGCGCCAGACATATGCAAGGGCGGGCCGTACTGCAATGCTTTTGCCTTTTACCACCGCCATGCTAATTGTGACGTCATGAATGCGATAACCCTGTTCGACTATTGGCGTTCCTCGGCAAGTTACCGGGTGCGGATCGTCCTCAATCTCAAAAATGTGCCGTACACACGCGTGCCGACAAGCCTGTTGGAAAATGAACAAAAGGCACCGGCCTATGTCGCGCGCAACCCGCAAGGTTTTGTCCCCATGCTGTCGATCGATGGCCATGACCTGACGCAAAGCCTTGCGATCATCGATTATCTTGATGCCCAATATCCCGAACCGGCGATGCTATCATCCAACCCTGCGGATCGGGCCAAAACATTGGCGCAGGCGCTGATTATCGCTGCCGATATTCATCCGATCGATAATCTGCGCGTGCTGCGTTATTTGAAGGACGAAATGGGGCAGTCGCAGGAGGCCGTTGATAATTGGTACCGGCACTGGATTATCGAAGGGTTCACGGCGCTTGAGAATATGGCGCCGGGCGATGGATTATTTGGTGGCGATGTGCCGAACCTTGCCGATGTCTGCCTGGTCCCGCAAATGGCCAACGCGCGGCGGGTGGACACGCCATTTGACCGGTTCCCCAAATTATCGCGGATTGACGCGGCGCTGACGGCGTTACCGTCGTTCATCGCCGCCCATCCGGATCAGGTGAAACCCGATTGATGCACGCGCGGTGCATGCCAAAACAGAGTGAATTTTATGCCACAAAAGACCCTAAAGCTCAGCGCTTTCCTTCCCTATCAATTGTCGATTACCTCAAATGCGGTCAGCGACCTGATCGCGCGCGCCTATCGCGGCAAATTTGCGCTGAAGGTGCCCGAATGGCGGGTGATGGCGCTTTTGGGGGAGGCTGAGGTCGCAACGCAGCGCGAGTTGGTGGCGGCCACGGCGATGGACAAGGTGACGGTCAACCGCGCGTGCAAAACGCTGGAGGAACGCGCGCTCGTCAGCCGCGTGCCGAACAGCAGCGACGGGCGCTCGCACCATTTGGCCCTGACGGCCGCGGGCCGCAGCCTCTATGACCAAATCGTGCCCGAGGCGCTGCAGTTGGAGGCCGAGCTTGAGAAGATATTGGGCAGCGGCGAGGCGAAGCAGTTGGAGATCATGCTGGCGCAGTTACGCGCACGCGTTATCGAGTTGGGTTAGCGTCGCTCGCAGGCTCGTAATCGGCGGAGATTGCGGGGCGGCCAGTTTTAGGGGTTTCGGTCTTGGGCATTTTTAGTTCCAACGCATCAAGCCAGACGTGGGCATTCTCGCCCACAAAAACCTGCGGCCGGGACGGCAAAAGCTCCAACATATTTTCCCATCGGGAAATCAGCTGAACCGCCTCGGCCACCGCATCATCAAATTTCTGCGGCTTGCGTAAGCCATTGTTCACCAAAGCGTCGCCGAAAAAGGTCCAGTCATTGCCCGGCGCGCAGCCGAACGATGTGCGTTGCGACGATGCCGCGGTCACAATGACGGTCTGATCATTGGTCAGCAAGGGAATGAATATCCCTGAATAGCAAGCGGAGATCAGCACCATGCGGCGGTGGATGCCCACGCCATCGAACAGCGCGGACAATCGCTGCGGTGCAATCATGCCGACGCCGTCGTTGCCGTCACGATAGGCAAGCCCCGACACAGGGTCGCCATGGGTGGTGGCGAATAAAATCAGCACGTCTTCTTTCAGATCCATTTTGCCTGCAACCGCGGCCAATGCGACGGCCAGATTGGACGGCGAACCCTGCGGCGCGCCCGTTGGCGCATCGTCGGCCCCGGCGGTGAGGAAAAGCGTTTTGCCCGTTGCGCCATAGCGGCGCGCCAGAACCTTTGCGGCTTCAGCCGATTCCCGTCCAAACACGGCATCGGAGTCGAGCCCAATCGAAACGACATAGGCATCAACGACACCGGGCTTTTGCGGCTGAAGCGCAGCTATCGCCGTCGCGAGGCGCTGGTGTTGCGAAAGATACCAGCTGGCAGAGCGGTTCTGCTCCATCGCCCAGCCATTTTTCCCGGCCTCTGCGGTGCTAAAGGTCTGTTGCTGGCTGAACGCCGATCCGGAGACGAGCAGGGAAAGCGCCAAGGCACTTGCTTGAAACATTCGCATTTTGGCGAGCCCCAACCCCATGCGCATATGTGTAAACGCACAGGCGCGGTTGCCGCAACAGCAATATCGTTGCATGATGATGAAAAGCAGGAGAGCGATTATGAAACTTGCATCATTAAAGTCGGCGCGTGACGGTCATCTGGTTGTCGTTTCCAATGATCTCGCTTGGTATGCCGACGCAGCGCATATCGCGCCGACATTGCAGGCCGCGCTGGATGACTGGGACTATATTGCGCCGCGGCTTGAGGCATTGGCGACCGATCTGGAACATGCCGTCATTCCGCGCGAACGTTTCCATGAACATGACGCTGCCGCACCGTTGCCCCGCGCATATCAGTGGGCCGATGGCTCTGCTTACGTCAATCATGTCGAACTGGTCCGCAAGGCGCGCGGCGCGGTCTTGCCCGAAAGCTTTTGGCATGATCCTTTGATGTATCAGGGCGGGTCCGACGAATTTATGGGCGCGCGTGATGACATCATGCTGGCCGACGCAGCATGGGGTTGCGATCTGGAGGCCGAAATCGTTGTCGTCACCGGCGATGTGCCAAAGGGCACGCAGGCGGCAGAGGCGCTGGCGCATATCAGGCTTGTGGGCCTTGTGAACGACGTATCGCTGCGCAATCTGATCCCATCGGAATTGGAAAAAGGCTTTGGCTTTGTGCAGTCCAAACCCGCCAGCGCTTTGTCGCCGGTGTTTGTAACGCCCGACAGCCTTGGGGCCTATTGGCAGGGCGGCAAGCTGCACCGCGCATTGCATGTTGATTTGAACGGCGCGCCATTTGGCCGGGCGGTGGCGTCGGATGACTGCACTTTTGATTTCGGCGTCTTGATGGCGCATCTGGCAAAGACGCGCAATTTGGGGGCAGGGTCGATTATTGGTTCAGGCACAGTGTCCAACCGCGATGCCGATGGCGGCCCCGGCCGACCCGTCGCCGACGGCGGGCTCGGCTACAGCTGTCTTGCCG
The DNA here is from genome assembly GCF_044354325.1 of Sphingorhabdus sp. Lineage (GTDB taxonomy): Bacteria > Pseudomonadota > Alphaproteobacteria > Sphingomonadales > Sphingomonadaceae > Sphingorhabdus_B. The sequence goes on from NZ_JBILAF010000102.1 coordinate 5,905, forward strand.
AACTGGGCATGGTCGAAAAAATCGCGACGGGCGAAATGACCACGCCATTCCTGCAAGATGGAGATGTCGTCCGCATCGAAGTGCGCGACGATGCTGGCCACAGCATTTTTGGTGCCATCGAACAGACCGTGCGTTTGGGCTGAAGGGGACGTCGCTTTGCCGCCCCGTTCACTGTTTGGAAAACGCGTCGCCAATCGAACAGGCGGCTGGCCCGATAATAACGATGAACAGCGTCGGCAGAATGAAAAGGATCAACGGCACCGTCATAATGGCGGGCAAACGTGCGGCCTTTTCTTCGGCGCGCATCATGCGCTCGTTCCGGAATTCGGCAGACAATACGCGCAAGGCTGATGCCAATGGCGTACCATATTTTTCGGTCTGAATCATGGTTGTGACAACGCCCCGGATCGAGTCCAGATTGACGCGGTACGCCAGATTTTCAAAGGCAGTCCGGCGTTCGGTTAAAAAGCCAAGCTCAATCGCGGTGAGCGCAAATTCATCGCCCAATTCGGGATAGCCGCGGCCCAACTCCTTTGCCACGCGGTTAAACGCGGCATCGACGGTCAAGCCAGCCTCTGCGCAAATGACGAGCAAGTCGAGCGCGTCGGGAAGGCCTTTGCGGATGGCATCGGTGCGTTTCGTCACCAGGTTCGTCAGATAAATATCAGCGCCCTTGTAGCTTAAAATCGCTGCCGCTGCGAACGCAACAAATTTCTTCATCGCGCTCCAGTCGGGAACGCCGTCCAGAGCATAAATCCACACGCCGGCCCCGCCGCCGAAAATGATCGGCATAACCATGCGGCTGAAGATGACCGAGACCGCGAGTTCTTTGCGGCGGATTCCCGCTTGTGCCAGCCTTTGCTGCACATCCTTAACCTGATCTTCCTGCAAAACCTGAAGCTTTGACAGCAGCTGGCGCATTTTATCTGTTGTTTCGGTTTTGCGGACAAGCTTGGCACGCTTTTTTGGTGTTGTCGCGGTAATGCCTGCTTTCAGCTGCTCACGACGCTCGTTCAGCGCCTTCACGCGCTTGGCCATGGGATCGCGCACGGTAACGACTGAATATATGGCAATCATGACGGCGATGCCGGCCACGACCGAAAGCAATGTCGCGAGCCACATGGCGTCCATGCCCAAAAGTTGAGGTTCGCCCGGATTGATCATTTTTACTATCCTGCCCTCAACTTAAATTTCGAAATTGACCATTTTGGCCATTATGAACACGCCGATCGCCATCCACACTGCACCGCCGAGACCAGTGATCATCAAACGCGGTTCGGAGAAGAAGCCTTCGATATATTCCGGGTTAATCGTCCAGATCATGCCGGACACGAAAAATGGCAACGACCCAACGATATAGGCCGATGCCTTCGATTCAGATGACATTGCGCGAATTTTTAGCTTCATTTGCGCGCGCTTGCGCAAAACATCGGCAAGGTTGGCGAGTGTTTCGGCCAAGTTACCGCCCGTTTCGCGCTGAATGGCCAAGGTGATGTCGAAGAACTGGAATTCCGGGGTGCCA
>NZ_JBILAF010000076.1:0-10372 GCF_044354325.1 Sphingorhabdus sp.
CCGTGTCCTGCAGCGCGTCTTCCATACTTTTGCCGATTTTGATTTTCTCGACGACCAACTTGAATTCTTCGCCAACAGAGCCAGCAATTTCCTTTGCGATCACACTCAGCGTTTCGCTCACCGGCATGCCTGATTTTAAACCACGAACCAAAAGTTCGATGGCGTCAGGAAAGTTCATGGTGAAATTTTTGATACGCTGGTCCACGAGGACGTTGACGACCATGTGTGGCAAGCCAGCCCCGATCAGCAGCCCGCCAGAAACGCCGACAAGAAAAGGTGCGCCATTGAGCAAGAGAATAGCCATGATGACAAAAGCAAGTCCGCCCGACGCGTACATATAATGCTGCAACGTCCATTTTTTACCGGTTTGCGTCAGGCGCAAGCGAAGCTTATCGGCGTAGTTGATCTGCTGGCCGTCGGCGAAAATGAGCGGGCGGCGCGCAGCAACCACCTTGCGCATTTGCTGTTCCACGCGCGCGTCGGCACTGTCCGAATGACGCATTTTGATAGCGCCAAGACGGCGTGTCGTCGCCTGGCCGCTATTGGGCCCTGCAAAGGCGAGTGCCACCAGAACAAAGAACAAGATTGTTCCCGCCGCGATCATAAATGTCTGCATCGTCATCCGCTCTGCTACCTATGCCGTGGGTGGTCCCATGCCCGCTTCACTTCGTTTTCAACATCGATTTGAAACTGGCAAAAACAGTCTTTTTCGATTGGCTCTTGGCATCCGCAGGCGCCGCGTCAGCCATGTCGGCAAAGCTGCTAGCCACCATTTCGGCCAAAGATATGATGCCAGTGGAAAGCTTGCTTCCACGAATGGCTTCGACAACTGGCTGGCCCAGTTTCGCCGCTTGCGCCACCGACTTGGGGTCCGCTGGCAACAGCAGGTCGATCTTGCGTTCGATCGTGCTTTCAAAATCCTTGCGACTGATTTCGACGACGGCTGGTTGAACATTGTTGGCGATGACCAGCACTTTGCATTGCGGCGCATTTTGTTTCAGCCATGCCAACACGCGAATGCTGTCGCGTGCTGAAGCCAGCGTCAATTCGGTTGTGACAACCGCAATATTCACGTCGTTCATAAGATGCGGATACGCAATCAGCATGCTGCGTGGCATATCGATGACGGTGTTTTCGAACGCCGCGCGGAATTCTTCCTGCAGCTGGAAAAAGGCCGATCCATCGGTCAATACCGGGCTGTTCATCGGCGCTTCTGCGGACAAAATCGACAGACGCTCATTGGCTTTGATCATGGCGCGTTCGATAAACAATCCGTCGATGCGGCTTGGGTTATCAATGGCGTCGGTCAAACCGCGGCCGGGTTCCAAATCCATCGCAAGCGCGGCTGTACCAAAGTGCACATCAAGGTCGAGCAAACCTGTCTGACGGCCTTGTGCTTGCGAGAATACCCATGCCAGTGATGCCGCGATGGTGGACGCGCCCGCGCCACCGCGGGTTCCGATGACGGCGGTCGACACATGTGGCCGATCCACATGGCCATCATCCGCCTTTGGTGCGGTCAATGCGGCTTGTGCATTGGCGAATGAATCGCGCAGCGCGTCAGGGCTCAGTGGCTTCAACAGATAATCCTGCAGACCGGACATCAGTAAGTCGCGGTACAGGCGAACGTCATTCACCTGACCAACCGCAATCACGATGGTTCCGGGCTCGCACACTTCGGCCAGGCTGTTGATGTCACCGATCGGATCACCCGATTCCGACAAATCGACCAGCAATATTTGCGGGCTTGCCGAAACGGACAGCGATTGAATGGCGTTACGCAGGCCGCCTTTATAGGCTTTTTCCGGGCTCCAGCCCATTTCCTCACACACGCCGCGAATGACATCAAGCGTGAGGTCGTCGCAGACATAAGCACTAATCGGGTCGCGCGTTCCGGCGACACCGGATTTCCACGGAGCGTTCATCAATTGCCTCCAGTCTTTCTCTTGTAAGCGTTCACTGCTGCTTTGCCGCTGTTGCTGTCCAGCCGCTTGTTATCGCGTCCACGCACCAGATCTTCGGGGTCTGCCACCATGGCCGCAAGGTTGGAATTCATGGCGCAGCCGTAATTGCTGTGATTGGCGGCAGTGTAGTTTCGTTCGTTCGTGGCGCTCCAATCGGGGCAGGATGGCACCGATGCTTGGGACCGGGTGACAACAACGCGAATATTGCCGGGTGCAATCACCCCGGGCGTTGCCGGTGCACGTTCCGAGACCAAGACGCCGCGTTCTGCCGCGGCTGCGTGCACATCACGGGCGGCATTGTCGTTGCCAAAGCCATCGTCGCTATCGATGGAAATGCGGTCACCATAACGAAGATTCAGCGTTTCAAACCATTCGTTCAATCGCTTCTGGTCGGCAACGGCAATGCCATCGCTGTCGGAGGCAAGGTCGATGGCGTAATTGGTCCGTTCGACAACGGGCTGGTGCACCGAATACATGGATGTGTTGGTTGGCAATGTGCCGCAACCGGCCAAAGCAAGGCTTGCAGCGATCAGGAATGTTACCTTTTGCATATCTTGTCTCCTTGAACGGACGGTCAATTGTCGAAGCTAAAGCCGGGGCCGCTTGGGGCGGTCGCGGAGGCTTGCGATTTGACTTTCTTGGCCAACGGCGCGGGCGCGTCGGTCACGGAACCCAATTCAGGGCCATTGGACACGGTTGGCGCAATCGTTGGCATTGGGCGGGTTTTTTCGCCCTTGTCGCTTGTCGTCTTGCCCAGCAAAATGCGTTCAAGGTCATTTGGCGAATGCAATCCGTCTGTCGGCAAAACAATCTCGCTATCGGACACGGGCTTCACCAAATAGGGCGTTATGACGATCATCAATTCGGTCTCGTTGCGGCGCCAGCCGTTTGATTTGAAAGGCGCGCCAAGCACGGGAATGTCACCAACTCCCGGCATCTTGTCGACCGAGTTACTCATGGAGTTGCTCAACAGTCCAGCGATCATCATGCTTTGACCCGAACCAAGCTCCACCGTCGTTTCGGCCATTCGTGTCGTCGTCGCGGGCACTTCAAATCCGCCGAAGCGCACGGCACCCGTCGATGAAATGTCCGAGACTTCCGAACGCACCCGCAGCGAAATGCGGCCATCCGACAACACCGTTGGCGTGTAGGTTAGGCTGACACCATAATTCTTATATTCGACGTTGGTGCCATTGTTTGATGATGTCACCACTGGGAACGCGCCCCCCGAATGAAACTCGGCCGTTTCGCCGGATACCGTTGTCAGATTGGGGTTCGCCAAGGTTGAACTGAGGCCCGCCTTTTCCGAAAGATCGAAAGCTGCGGCCACATCCAAGCCAAACAAGCGGCCCGCCGCGGTCAGTACATTTGTGCCCGCAGGAACGTTAAATTTATACTGCGTATATGGGCTTGTCATAAATTGTCCGGTCGCCGGGTTGAACGGAAGCGATATGGATTTTGCGGGCAGGCCAAAGACCGCCGACGCATCTACAAGCGGAAGGTTGTCCGGGTTCGTGACCGAGCTAATATCGACGATGTCACGTCCTTGATACGCGCCGCCAAGGATGCCGGTCCCGCCATGATCGCGGGTTTTAAGGTTGCCCGAAATTTCCTTCATGAGCGACCGGCTGACTTCAGCGATGCGGACCTGCAGGTTGATCTGCAGCGGCGTTGCGTTTTTCAGCCGGGTTACGACTTGTGTGTTTCCGCCGGTGAACGCCTTTACCAAAGCTTCGGCTTCCGCCGCCTCTTCGGGTTGGTTGATGGTGCCCGTCAGCAGGATGGCGCCGTTCATCGTGGTAGCAATAATCTTTGAATCGGGCATCGCCAGCGCCAGCATTTGCGAGACCGAGTCCATATTGCTGCCGACGCGGACGGTTGCCTGATATACCGTGCGGCCAGCGGCGTCGGTCGCGTAGACCGTGGTTTCGCCGGGGCCCTTGCCCAGAATGTAGATCTGGCGTCCGGTCTTTACCTCGACATCGGCGACGGTCGGGTCCGCGACCACCACATCGGTGATGCTAGCCCCCAGATTGACCTGTTGCCCGCGTCCGATGGACAAGATGAGCAACTTGCCATCTTTTGCCGATTGCGCCGACGCTGCTGTTGGCATCCCGACCAACGCGCCGACCAACGTGCCCGTGCCGATGGCTGCGGTCATAACCGCAGCGGCAAGGCCCGATTTGAATGTGGTGAAACGTGCCATATTGTTGTTATCTCCGGCTAATGTCGATTTCGGTCACATTGCCGCCACGCGACACACGGACCACTGGACCCTTCATAATTTTCTCGACTTGCTTTTGCGTGCGGGCCTGTTCGGCTGCGACCGCCAATGGCATTTGTTCGGGCATGCTGCTGCGTTGGAAGCGCGAGACGTCGCCGCCGGTTGCATAGCTGCCTTTGGTTGCGGATGGACGCTGTGCCAGCTGGCGGATGATCGCCCGTTCCTGATCCGCGGTTGCACCTTCGGGGATGTTGATATCGCCCGAGGCCAGCGCCTGTTTCAGTTCGGCAGCGTTGTCGGCCAACGAACGCAGGGAAAGGCTGATGGTGCCGATTGATTGCGCGACCGTAATCTTCTCGGCGATGCGCGGGGTCGCTTCAATCGTCACCAATTTATATTCAGAGACGACGCTATTGCCCTTGTCATCGATGGACGGCGATGAACGTTGGTCGGTCGCCAACACACGCAGGTTGCGGACGATGGTTTCGGACACTTTCAATGGCGGACCAACGGTTGCGTCGACATTTTGTGTGAGCACAAGGTCAACACGGTCACCGGGGAAGACAAAGCCTGCAACACCGGTCAAGGCCGACACCGGCACCGTTACGGCGCGCATGCCGGGCCCAAGCGCAGCGGCTAGGAAACCGCGATCACCGGGCTTAACGATGGAACCTTGGGTCAGGGGCTGGCCAGCGGTCACGGCGTTGCGCACGACGGTGCCGACAAGGCTGTCAATCGATGCGCCACCGTCCCCTTCTTGGAAATAGGCGGCTTCGATCAATTCTTTCGGCCATGGTTGATAGCGCACGCTATCGGCGGTGATGATCGTGCCAACGGGCAATGCTTTCGTCGCGACGAGGACTTTGGGTCCGGCGGGCACGGGGGGCGGTGCGGCTGCTGCCGCAGCTTGGGGTGCAGATGCACCGGTGAACATGCTGCGCGCCATAAGGGCGGTCACTGCCGCGATTAAAAGCGCAGCCACCAGCAATATGACTTTTTTCCTATCCATTACCTATTGTCCCCTGAAAGGTCCCCTGATCGAACCATGCTATTTCATGTAAAATGGTTAAAAATCCGTTCACCGATGATCCAAAGCCCGGACAACGCGATCGCCACACCATAGGGAATCCGTGCGCGGCCCTCGGCGCGTTTCCATTTGTGGATCGCAAGAAAAATTATGGTGACCGCCGCGCCGATGATCGATGCGTATAAGATGAGGCGGATGACCTCGACCCAGTGGAACCACAATGCCAAAGCCGCAAAAAGCTTCACATCGCCGCCGCCCATCGCGCCGAAATGGAACGCGGTCGCAAAGACACTGAACGTAATCGCTGCGGTGAGCAGGTGCACGCTGATGTCGGTGAGGTTAAACCCGCCGCTGGCCAACCAAAATAATGGCGCGCCAATCGCGATCGCGATGTTTATCTTGTTGAAAATAAGGCGGTATCTGATGTCGGTGTAGATTGATACCAACAGCGCAATTGCCAAGCCGCCAAGGGTTGCGTAAGCGAGAGTTTCACTGGTCATCTGCACAGCATTAACCATGAAAGATTACCAAAAAGTAACCATGCACGCACCGAAAACACCGATGAACCGCCGCGCAATTCCGGCCAATGCCACAGAAACGATGTGGCACGCCGCCGATGGTTGGCCGATCCGGCGGATCGATTGGCAGGCGTCGACGCCGCCGCGTGGATCCATGTTATTCTTGCCCGGTCGCGGCGATCATTATGAAAAATATCTGGAAACATTGGCTTATTATGCCGATGCCGGATGGCATGTTACCGCCATCGACTGGCGCGGGCAGGGTGCTTCGGGCCGGTTGCTGGATGATCCGCAAGTCGGCCATATCGACGATTTCGCGACGTGGATTGCGGATTTGCACACATTTTGGGACGCATGGAAACGCGACACGCCAGCACCGCATGTTGTCCTCGCGCATAGCATGGGCGGGCAACTGGCCATGCGCGCCTTGGTGGAAAAGGCTATTGATCCCGACGCGGTGGCGCTGAGCGCGCCGATGCTGGGCATTCAAACCGGCGGCCTGCCGCTTGCGCTTAACCATGCGGTTGCCAAATTGATTGTGGCATTGGGCAAGGGCAAACAGGCGGCATGGAAAGTCAGTGAAAAGCCATTATCGCCGATGAGCATGCGCGGCAAAATGCTGACGCATGATGACGACCGTTACGAAGACGAGGTTGCATGGTGGGCGCTGCGTCCAGAGGTGAAGCTTGGGCCGCCAAGCTGGCACTGGGTGGAACGCGCCATGGCGTCCATTCGCTTGCTGGAACGCCCCGGCGCGCTGGAGGCAGTGCAAACGCCAATTCTGTTGCTCGCGACGACGGCGGATCAATTGGTCAGCACACAGCGGGTCATTGCAGACAGCAAAAGGCTGCCGCATGCCGAAACGCTGATTTTCGGTAAAGAGGCCGCGCATGAGCTGCTGCGCGAGGCAGATGGCGTGCGCGACCAGTGCCTGCAACGCATCGACGCCTTTTTGGACCAGCACGCGCCACGGCCATGAGCGATTTTAGCATTGCCATAATCGGTGCGGGAATCGCCGGGGCAAGCCTTGCCGCGCAGCTGTCTGCATATCAGTCGGTTGTCCTGATTGAGGCGGAGGCGCATCCGGGATATCATTCCACGGGCCGGTCGGCCGCGTTTTGGGTTGAATGCTATGGTGGCCCGGACGTTCAACCGCTGACAACGGCGTCGGGCCCGTTTCTGGCGAACCCTCCCAAGGATTTCCATGACGGCCCATTAATGTCCCCGCGCGGCGGGCTGCACATCGGCACGGCAGAGCAGCAACCTTTGGCGGACGCGATGCTGGCGGAATTCGCCTCAAGCGGCGTGCATATTGAACGCAGCGATCGTGAGGATTTGGAACGACATGTACCCGGTCTGCGCAGCGGATGGACGACGGGGCTATGGGAAGCGGCCTGCGCCGATATTGACGTCGCCGCGCTCCACGCCGCCTATCTGCGCCAAGCGCGCAAGCAGGGCGTTCAACCACATTGCAACAGCCGGCTGGAACGTGCGCAATGGCGAGACGGCATGTGGCATATTCAAGCCGGCAGCCTGAATTGCACCGCCGATATCATCGTCAATGCCGCAGGGGCATGGGCCGATAATGTGGCGCAGATGGCGGGCGTAGCGCCCTTGGGCATTCAACCCTATCGCCGTACCATTGCGCAATTGGCGGTCGCACCCGATGTGCCTGCGGCCCTGCCGCTTGTCATCGCCCTTGACGGCAGTTTCTATTTCAAGCCCGATGCGGGCGGACGTTTGTGGCTGAGCCCGCATGACGAGACCGCAACGCCGCCATGCGATGCTGCGCCTGAAGAATATGATATCGCGCTTGCCATTGATCGGCTGCAGCAGGTTGTTGATTGGGACATCCGCCGCGTTGAACGCAAATGGGCCGGCTTGCGCAGCTTTGCGCCTGACCGGCTGCCGGTCATTGGCCGCGATGGGGCGCATGATGCGTTCTTCTGGTTTGCAGGGCAGGGCGGCTTTGGCATTCAGACGGCGCCTGCCGCGGCGCAGCTGGCGGGATCGTTACTGAACGATGCCATAATAGCGCCCGACCGCGTAAATGCCGCGCTATACGCGCCAGGGCGTTTTAACTAGCTGGTCGCAACCTTGTTGCTGGCAGCGTCGGCCGCATCGCTGGCCAACCGGTCTGCGCGTTCGTTTTCGGGGTGGCCATTATGCCCTTTGACCCAAATCCATTCCACCTGATGCCGCGCCATCGCTTCGACCATCTCACGCCATAGGTCGGCATTGCGCACCGGCTGTTTCGACGCGTTTTTCCAGCCATTGCGTTGCCAGCCAAAGATCCATTTGGTGATGCCATCAATGACATATTTGCTGTCGGTGTGCAGTTTGACGCTGCACGGTTCGACAAGGGCGTTCAGCGCCTGAATGACCGCGCTCATTTCCATGCGGTTGTTGGTGGTGTCCGGATCGCCGCCCGATATTTCTTTTTCATGCTTGCCATAACGGATGATCGCACCCCAGCCGCCCGGCCCGGGATTGCCCTTGCACGCGCCGTCGGTGAAAATTTCGACATTTTTCATGGCAATTGGACCAAAAGGGCTTCAATCTGTTTGGGGTCACTGTAATATTCTAGCCGCCGCAGGAACGCCAAGGGATCTTTGCGTGTGACCAGCGCGTCGGCTGGCGTGTTAATCCAGTCGTAACACCGCGTTAGCGTAAACCGCAAACACGCACCGCGCAGCAATATCGGTAAAGCGTCCCGCGTTGCGGCATCCATCGGCACAGCTTGGGTGTAGCCCGACAACATGGCCGCACTCACCTGCGCATCAAAGACTTTGCCGTCGCCCGAAAAGCACCATGCGCTGTGCGTGACCGCAAGGTCATAAGCGCGGATTTCGGAGCAGGCGAAATAGAAATCGATCAGGCCAGTGACATTGTCGCCGAGCATCAGGACATTGTCCGGAAACAGGTCCGCATGGATCGCCGCCACGGGAAGATTGGTCGGCCAATGCGCCTCAAGATAATCGCATTCCGCAAATATCCGCGCAGATAGACCTTCGGAAATGGCGTCCAGACCTTCTGCAGTGCAGCGCATGGCAAGCGGCCGGAATGCAGAAATGCCAAGGCTGTTGGGCCGCGACAGCGTAAAATCTGCCAGCGCCTTGTGCATCTGCCCAAGCGCCGCGCCGGTGGAGTGTGCCTGTGCCGCCGATGGTTCGGTGACCGACACGCCATTGAGAAATTCGATCAGGCAGGCCGGCTTTCCAGCTATGGTCTGCAGCCAATTGCCGTTGCGGTCCGACATAAACCGAGGAACCTTGCACCCCGCTTCATGCAAATGTTTCAGCAGCGCATAGAAAAACGGCAGATCCTTGGGATCTACGCGGTTTTCGTAAATGGTCAGAATAAACCGGCTTTGCGTCGTTTCGACAAAGAAATTGCTGTTCTCAACACCCTCGGCAATGCCCTTGAGCGAAACGAGATCACCGGCATCGTAAAGCGCCAAAAAGGCGCCGACCTGTTCAGGCCCTAATTGCGTATAAACGGCCAAATCAAGCCGCCGCGCCGGCCATTTCGCGCGGCAATTTAAAGGTGATGCTTTCTTGCGCCGTTGTGACCTGCTGTTCGTCGATGTCAAAATGCACGGCAAGTGCATCGATGATTTCGCGGACCAGCACTTCAGGGGCTGATGCGCCTGCGGTCAGGCCAAGCGTGTCCACACCGTCAAACCAGTTCATGCTGATATCGTCGGCGCGCTGCACAAGATGCGCTTTCGCACCCGAACGCGCAGCCACTTCGACCAAGCGTAGCGAGTTCGAACTGTTTGGCGCACCGATGACGATGACGAGTTCGCATTTGTCCGCAATCGCCTTCACCGCCTCTTGCCGGTTCGATGTCGCGTAACAAATATCCTCACCCTTCGGCCCAACAATGTTCGGGAAGCGTGATCCAAGAATGGATGTAATTTCCGACGTATCGTCGACGGATAAGGTCGTCTGCGTCAGAAATGCAAGATTGTCGGCATCGGCAGGCTGAAGATTGCGGGCGTCCTCTGCGGTTTCCACCAATGTCATCGCGCCTGCGGGGACTTGGCCGAATGTGCCGATGACTTCGGGATGGCCTGCATGGCCAACGAAAATGATGTGACGGCCGGCTTCGACCTGGCGTTCGGCCTGCTTGTGCACCTTTGACACCAAAGGGCAGGTGGCATCGAAATAAGCAAGGCCACGTTGCTGCGCATTTGCGGGGACCGATTTAGGGACGCCATGCGCCGAAAACACGACATGCGCGTCATCTGGCACTTCATCCAGTTCCTCGACAAATATCGCGCCCTTGGCCTTCAAACTGTCGACAACAAAGCGGTTGTGCACAATTTCATGGCGCACATATACCGGCGCGCCATGTTGTTCGAGCGCGAGCTCGACAATCTTAATTGCGCGGTCAACGCCAGCGCAAAAACCGCGTGGTGCCGCCAGAAGCAGCGTGAGGGGTTTCTTGGAGATCGTTTGTTCAGTCATCGGCAATGTCCTTTAGTTAAACAGGCCGCATCCGCCAAGGCCTTTCCCCTGTTGCACGTCAGGCGATGGGCGGATAAGGACCAATGCCAGCGACGTACCCGCAACCCATGCACTGTTATGCCAAGGATAGCCTATATGAAATTTGCCGCCAAAGTCCTGACCTTCGG
>NZ_JBILAF010000171.1:0-2512 GCF_044354325.1 Sphingorhabdus sp.
CCTTTTCCAAACCGCATCCTGCCCTCGTCGCCTTCATCACTGCAGGTGACGGTGACACCGCAGCCAATCTCGATGCACTCGTCGCGGGTGGCGCGGATGTCATTGAACTTGGCATGCCGTTCACCGACCCGATGGCCGATGGCCCAGCCATTCAGGAAGCAAACATCCGCAGCCTGAACGCTGGCACCACGACAGCGGATATCTTCGCCCTCGCCTCAGCCTTCCGCAAACGCCACCCCGACACACCTTTGGTGCTGATGGGTTATGCCAACCCGATGACGATCCGTGGCGGCGATTGGTTCGCGTCCGAATGCAACAAAGCCGGCGTTGATGGCGTCATCTGCGTTGACATTCCGCCCGAGGAAGACCCTGAGCTTGGCCCTGCCTTGCGCAGCGCGGGCATTGACCTCATTCGTCTTGCAACGCCCACCACAGACACCGCCCGCTTGCCCGCCGTCCTGAATGGCGCATCTGGCTTCCTATATTATGTGTCGGTCGCGGGTATCACCGGCCTGCAAGTCGCGGCGCAGACCAGCATTGATGAGGCTGTGGCGCGGCTAAAGGCCCATACCGATCTGCCCATTGCGGTTGGCTTTGGCGTCCGCACACCTGAACAAGCCGCCAAAATTGCACGCGTTGCCGATGGCGTTGTTGTTGGTTCCGCAATCGTCGAACTCGTCGCCACACATGGCGTCAACGCCGCTGGTCCCGTCCGCGATTATGTGGCATCCCTTAAGCACGCAATCGTCACAGCCAGAAAGGCCTCCGCATGAACTGGGTCACTCGCGTTCGTAACGCCATTCCCTTCATCGCCAAGCGCGAAACGGCCGAAACACTCTGGCACAAGTGCAAGGGGTGTCAGGCGATGATCTTCCTCAAGGAGTTTGAGGAAAACCAGTCTGTCTGTCCAAAATGTGACCATCACGGCCGTATTGGCCCCGCCGAACGCTTTGCTGCTTTGTTCGATGACGACAGCTATGACGTGCTTAAGCCGCCCGTTGTCGGCGAAGACCCGTTGAAGTTCAAAGATACAAAGAAATATATCGACCGCATCAAAGCCGCCCGCCTCGCAACGGGTGAGCAAGACGCGATGATGAGCGCGCTCGGTAAAGTCGACGGCCAAGATGTTGTTGTCAGTGTTCAGGATTTTGCCTTCATGGGCGGATCCATGGGCATGGCGGTTGGTGAGGCATTCATTGACGCTGTAAAGGCCGCGATCCGCGCGAAATGCCCCTACATCATCTTCACAGCCGCAGGCGGCGCACGCATGCAAGAGGGCATATTGAGCCTGATGCAGATGCCGCGTTCAACCGTTGCCATTCAGATGCTGCATGATGCGGGACTGCCCTACATCGTTGTACTGACAGACCCCACCACCGGCGGCGTTACTGCGTCTTACGCGATGCTGGGCGATGTCCAGATTGCCGAACCCGGCGCGCTCATCGGTTTTGCCGGACAGCGGGTAATCGAGCAGACAATTCGCGAGAAACTGCCCGAAGGATTCCAGCGCGCCGAATATCTGTTGGAACATGGCATGATCGACATGGTCACCCACCGCCACGACCTGCGCGGCGTATTGTCGCAGCTCGTCGGGTACCTCGCGCCCGAGAAGAAGGCGGCATAAGTAAACGACAACCAATCTATATTGTCATTCCCGCATGCCTGACCACGCCATTTCCACTGACCCTGCTGTTCAGGCGCAATTGGACCGGCTGACCATGTTGTCGCCCGGAAAGGATGTCTTGGGGCTGACGCGCATTGCGGCATTGCTGGAACGCCTCGGCAATCCGCACCTCAATCTTCCGCCCGTGTTCCATGTATCTGGCACCAACGGCAAAGGATCGACCTGCGCGTTTTTGCGCGGAGCGATTGAGGCGGCGGGTATGACGACGCATGTCTATTCGAGCCCGCATCTGGTGCGTTTCAATGAGCGGATCCGCGTTGCGGGCAAGCTGATCGATGACGTGAGCTTATCCGCGCTGCTTTCGGAGGTTTTGGACCATGCCGAGGGGCTGGAAGCGAGCTTCTTTGAAGTCACCACCGCAGTCGCCTTTTGCGCCTTTGCGCGGACGCCAGCCGATGCCTGCATCGTCGAAGTCGGCCTTGGTGGCCGGTTGGATGCGACCAATGTGCTCACCCAGCCCGTGGCGTGCGCAATTGCATCCTTGGGATTGGATCATGAGGGCTTCTTGTTGGCGGCGGAGGACGGTGTTCCCGATATGCCGCCGCTTGACCGCATCGCCTTTGAAAAGGTGGGAATTGCAAAGCCGGGGTCGCCTCTGCTCACGCAAAAATATACAGCATCGATGGCCAACACCGTTTCCGCGCAAGCCACTTTGCACAACGCACCGTTGCGCGCGCGCGGCGAAAGTTGGGATGCGGCGGTATATGATGGCCGCCTGCATTACCGCGACGCCACCGGAAAGCTCAACCTGCCCCTTCCCCGCATGACAGGCGCACATCAGGCCGACAATGCGGCTTTGGCCATTGCAATGCTGCGCCATCAAACGGC
>NZ_JBILAF010000034.1:0-17361 GCF_044354325.1 Sphingorhabdus sp.
CGCGCCCTGCGGCATTTCGCACCCGGAGCATATCGGCGACAGATCCGCCGACGATTACACCCAGAAAGCCACTAAGTGCTCCACTTCCACCTAAAATCAAAGCCAACTCTGCTTTAGGCAGCTTAAGCACCGTTTCCGCATAAGGAGCGGACCAGAATGCCAGAGCATAAGCGACAAGCGCAACGAGGCCATAGCCAATGGTCGTACAGATGAACGCAGGCGTTCCCCAGATGAGCTTAAATGTCGCCGGATCCTTCGCCCGCAATGTGGATGCCCAGGAGAAGACGGCATAATAGCCAAAGCCAACCGCCGACCATTGCGGAAAATTGCCGGTCAGTTGGATCATTGTATACGCAAAAGCAGCAATAGCGGCTGCCGTGACTATGTTTATCACAAGCGCCGTTGGCCCGCGTTGCCATGCACCCCATAAGGTAAAGGGTGGAACGATCATTGAAAGATCGCTCGCAAATGCGCGGAATGGGGCAGGGTGCGCGGGCGTAACCAACCCATCCATCGCGCCGCGGACCGGCTCACGCAATGTTGCGACCCACAAGCCCACGATTATGCCCGGGATGCCAACCGCAACGAATGCCGCATGCCAGCCAGCCAATCCAAGTGGACCGCCTTGCGGGAAAGCTGCGTCCCAGCTTTGCACAATGAGCGCGCCCAAAAACAACGACACACCGCCGCCAATATACAGGCCGGAAGAGTAAATCGCGAGCGCGGTCGCGCGCTGCCGTTTCGGGAAATAATCGGAAATCAGCGAATAAGCCGTAGGGCTTGCCGTCGCTTCGCCCACGCCAACGCCCATGCGCGCCATGGTCAGTTCCACCTGATTGCGCGCAAAGCCGGACAAGGCGGTCATGATCGACCATAAGGCAAGGCCAATGGACAGAAGCTTTACACGGCTCCAGTTGTCTGCAAGTCGGCCAAGCGGAATACCGAATAAAGCATAAAAAACCGCGAAAGCTGCGCCACCCAAAAAGCCCATATCGGCATCGGTCAGGCCAAGGTCTGCCTTGATATCGACAGCCAAAATGCTGAGGATTTGGCGGTCGATGAAGTTGAGTATGTAGACGATTACAAGGACAATCAGCACATACCAGCTGTAGCTGCTGGCCTCAGGCGACTTAACCTCTGCTTGCGGGGAAATAGCGCCGTTGTTTTCGCCTTCGACCGTCACACTCACCTTGCTCTCCCTAAACGGCAGTTGTCGCCTTCTGCTGCTATGGCTAGCAGAACAGCCAATCTGCGCAACGATAATTCCCTTTCAACTCGTCGCACACAAGGCGCGGACTTGGTTTGGTGGAATAATGCAGAGATCCGAAGCACATTCCTCAAAAGCAATGCCGAGCAGTAGCAATGAAAAAAATCGCAATGGGGCGTGTCGTGTTTCACTTGAATCTGGAACGAATTCCTCCAATATACTGGATTGGCGGCTATCTTGCCGTGTTTTGAGGAGAATTAAGTCATGGCACAGTGGTCCGATCCACGGGTAACCGGGACCCAGTCAAGTCTTGCAGGTACGCGCGCAGGCGACGTTGCTGTCGACGCTGGTCTGCGTTCGCACATGCTCAAGGTTTACAACTATATGGCGTCAGGCGTCTTGCTGACCGGCATCGTTGCGATGCTGTTTGCACAGACCGAACTGGCACGAAATCTGATGGTGAACCCAAGCCTAATGAGCTGGGTAATCATTTTATCGCCACTGGTCGTCGTAATGGCGATGAGTTTTGGTCAAGGTAAGTTTTCTGCTGCCACGCTTCAGGCGATGTTCTGGGGATTTGCGGTATTGATGGGCCTATCGCTGGCCCGCATCTTCATGATGTTCACCGGTGAGTCCATCGCGCAGACTTTCTTTGCAACGTCAGCGGCTTTCGCGGGATTGAGCCTGTGGGCTTACACAACCAAGAAAGACATCAGTGGCTGGGGAAGCTTTCTGGTCATGGGTATGGTCGGCTTGATTGTTGCGTCGATCGTTAACATCTTCCTCGGCTCCGACACTTTGGGTTGGGTTATCAGCTGCGCAGGCGTGCTTATCTTCGCTGGCCTGACGGCTTATGATACGCAACGTATCAAAAGTGAGTATTTCTACCTTCAGGGTTCAGAAATGATCGGTAAGGCCGCGGTCATGGCTGCGCTGACGCTGTATCTGGACTTCATCAACATGTTCCAGTTTTTGCTGAGCTTCCTCGGTAACCGCGAATAAGTCATCGGCTGTTCAGCTTGAACGCCACAATATGGCCCGGTGGGAAACCACTGGGCCATTTTCTTTGGGATTTGGTCGAACAGGGCTTTTCATTCGATCGAAAATCCTGTTGGAATCAGGAATAGCAAATCGGAGAGCGCAAATGCGTCGGGGCATAAAAAATCTAGCTGCCATCATCATGGTTACTGCGGTTGCAGCTTGCGCTCCAGCTCCAGTAAAAGTCGTACCGACACCCATTCCACTTCCTGCGCCGCCGCCGCCCGCTATGCCTTTGCCACCGGGTGGCGCGGCGCTGTCGATGACGATCCCGCCGGTCGGGCTTGATGGCGTTCGCGTTACGCCCAACCGTGGTTTAAGCCGTGATGAACAAATTTGGCATTTTCGGTCGGCTTTGAACGTAGCGGCATTGAATTGCCAAGGGCCTATATGGGGTCAAATCGCGACCGAGTATAACAAGTTCATCGTCATTCATAAGGCGATCTTGTCGAGAACCAGCAAAGCGGTCGACCGGGAATATGTCGCCCGTTATCCCGGCAAAAATGGCTTGCGGGTTCGCGATACGCGCATGACCGATTTGTATAACTACTTCGCTTTGCCGCCCGTCCGTGCCCAATATTGTGACATGGCGCTGCGCAAGCTGACTGAGGCCAATACCGTCCCCACAGGTGCATTGCCGGAATATGCGATTGGCGGCCTGGCTGATATTGATGGCGTGTTTGTCAAATTTTACGATGCATATGTGAAATATGAACGCGATCTTGCCGACTGGAATATGAAATACGCGCCGAAGCCCGTTTATGCCCCAATTCCGGTAGGACCAGCAACATCGCCTGCCAGTCCCGGATAGTTATCGGATTAACCGGTGAGGGCAGCCTGCACCTCGCGCAAGTGATTGTCAGGCCATGCTGATATAGTCGCGCATTGCGGCGGCTTCGGCCTCAATTTTGTCGATACGGTACTTCACCAAATCGCCAATGGAGACAAAGCCGACAAGGTCATCCCCTTGGATTACGGGAAGGTGACGAATGCGCCGTTTCGTCATCAGTGATAAGGCCGACAGGATTGCCGTATCGGGCGAAACGGTGATGGCTGGTGCCGTCATTGTGTCCGCAACCGTTTTCGTCAGGAAAGCGGAACCATGATGCGCGACACCGTAGACAATATCGCGTTCGGAAAAAATACCGACAACGGTTTTGCCATCGACAACGGGCAGGGCGCCAATCCGGTTTTCGGCAAGGCGCGAGACCACATCACCGACACTTTCGTGCGGCGCAGCCGTGAACACATTGCCTTGATGGTTGGCCAATATCGCAGAAATCGTCATCGACTCTCTCCCTATGTCCTTGCCCCTGATGGAACTTATAGCATAAGGCGACCTTATCAAGCTATGACTCGCCATTCCCGCCTCGATGATCCTGAATATGCCAACTTCGCATGGCGCCGCTATTGGCGGCTGATGCGGTGGATGTTTGGTGTGACATTGATTGTGACCGTGGGTGCCCTCGGGACATTCTGGTGGCAGAACGGGATGGTTTCCATCCACTTCTTCATCGCCACGGCCGGTGCAATAACCGGGGCAATCATGCTGACCGCCGCTTTGATGGGGCTTGTTTTCCTGTCCAGCGGGTCGGGCCATGATGAATCCATCGATGACCCTTTTGAAGACGAAGCTGACCGGTGACGGAGGCTGTTCGCAACCTTCCAAAACGGAATGACCCGGTTTTGCGGGTTGTTCCGGGTCCCGCCGATATCAATGCCAATGGCCATATCTTCGGCGGTTGGGTGTTGGGGATGATGGATCAGGCCGGTGGTATCTTGGCCGGGCGGATTGCGCAGGGCGCGTGCGCGACAGTGGCCATTGAGAAGATGGAATTCATCGCACCGATTTTATTACGCGACATCATTTCCGTGTACGCTTCACTTGAACGGCGGGGCCGCACATCCATGGGCATCCGCGTCGAAGTTATCGCGACCCGTGCGCGTGGCCAACAGGAAGTCAAAGTGACCGAAGGTCTGTTTACCTTTGTTGCCCTAGATGACGACCACAAGCCACGGGCATTGCCCGAAAGCTAGAGGTTATCGCGCCGTTTGTGCGCGATCAACGGCGGAACGATTGATTATTCCGCCGCTGCAGCTTCATCATCGCCGACAGGCTTAACTCGGCGGGCGCGTGGTTTGCGTGCTGGCCTTTCCATATCCGCGTCATTGTCGTCCGACGAAATAGCGATGGACGGCGGCAATACGGCGAGATCAAGACCTGCGGGCGCATCGTCTTTTTCTTCGCTGTGGTGGCGGCGCGGGCCGCGATTTGCGGACCGGTTATTGTCGGAACGATCATTGCGGTCGGCCCGTTCCGGGCGACGTGGTCGGCTTTCGCGCTGTTGTTCGCGTGGTGCGCGCTCTTCGGTATCGCCATCATCTTGCGAAACGGAATCGGCGTCCATTCCATCGGAAGAACCTTGTTCGTCATAATTCTGCGAACGATCATCATTCTGCCAATCGTCGCGGTCTTCACGATTATCTTCGCGGGGACGACGTTCGCCTTGCTGTTCCTGACGCGCTTCTTGGCGGCCCCGGAAATCGGCGAGTACGCGGAAATAATGGTCAGCAAATTGCAGGTGATATTCGGCGTTTACGCGGTCACCGTTAAACTGCGCGTCTTGCGCTAGCTTTTTGTACTTTTCCAGCATCTGCGCTGCGTTGCCGCGCGCACGATTGTCGATCTGGTTCTGATAGTCGAAACCGCTGCGGTTGTTATTTTGCTGGCGATTATTGTTGTTGCGACCGCGGCGACGATTGTTGTTCTGCTGCTGCCTGTTGTTGATATTCATCAGGGCTGACCCGTCCTCTTTTAGCACTTAAAAATTGCAGGAAGCCCCAAAACCCAGTCTTTGGGTTACGCCAAGGTCGACCGAGACCTTGAAAAAATTTCCAACTGCGCTGGGGGCGGCTTCGCGCTAATCTCCGCAATTCACGGGTTTTGCTGCGATGCTTTTTAGCGTTAGCGGTTCGGTTGCGTGATTCCAAGCGAAAAGCGCAAGGCGCGTGGATTGCCGGAAAGGTCGGGGGTTAATTCGGAAGCGAACCCAGCTTCAGTGCCCAATTTTGCGACGGATTTTGACTGGTTGAATCCGATTTCGAAGACCGCGATTCCGGTGGTTTTTAGCAGTTTTTCGAGGGTTTTTAGAAGTATGCGATAGTCGCGCAGACCGTCGGGGCCGGCGAAGAGGGCGCTGTGCGGTTCGTGGCGGGCGACCATGGGCGCAAGCGGGGTTGCGTCCTCAATATAAGGGGGGTTGCACAAGATGAGGTCGAATTGCCCCAAACCATCCGCCCACCCGTCCAAAGTCCAATCACGCTGTTCAAAGTATGCGCGCCCGTCCAGCCCAAGGCGCGTGGCGTTGCCCGATGCGACCGCCAGAGCCGCCGCGCTGGCATCAATGCCCACACCCTCAGCCCCCGAAAACACCGACAAGGCCGCCAGCAACAACGCGCCCGACCCCGTGCCAAGGTCCAAGATCCGCGCAGGCGCATCCCGCCCGGCAAAACCCGCAATCGCCACCTCAATCACCGTTTCGCTGTCCGCACGGGGGATCAGCACATCGGGCGTCACATGCAGGTCAAGGTCCCAAAAGGCCTGCATTCCGGTGATATAGGCCACCGGCTCATCCGCCACCCGCCGCGCGAGATACGCCGCAAAGGCAGGCGGCGCAGCAAGATCATGCATCCGCAACAACATCGCCGACCGGTCCATTCCCAAGGCATGCGCCATCAACAATTCGGCGTCGAGACGCGGGGTCGCGCTGACGGGCGTCAGGGCATCGGTCGCATCGCGCAGCGTTGAGGCTAGATTAGGGGCAGGTCCATCCATACCCCGCCCGTAAACCCAAGCCGCCCGAAAGCAAAGCGGTCCCGCGCGCATACTTCGGCGCGCCGCCATTTTATTTCACCGCACACGCAACCATCTGCCGACTTTGCACGTTATTGCCAACTGAAGCGTTCATTTGGAAGGAATCGCAGTATGAAGATTTTGAAAAGCACGTTGATTTCGGGCCTGTCCGCACTGGCATTGACCGCGTGCTCGGGCAGCGACACCAGCGATACCGTGGCGACCGATACCGAAGTGGTGCAGGACGACGCGATGATATCCGACGGAACCCAAGCGACCACCGACAAGAATATTGTCGCGCTTGCGCAAGGCAACCCACAGGCATCGACTTTGGTCACCGCCGTCACCGCCGCCGGATTGGCCGAAACATTGTCGGGCAGCGGCCCGTTCACCCTATTCGCGCCATCGAATGACGCATTTGCCAAGTTGGATAAGGCAACGCTCGACGGATTGATGATGCCCGCCAGCAAGGCGAAGCTTGCGGCGCTGCTGAAATATCATGTCGTCGCCGGCAATGTGAAGGCGGCTGATTTGGCGAAGCTGATCGCGGACGGCAACGGCACCGCAACCGTCACGACGCTGAATGGCGGCACCCTGAAAGCCAGCATGAACGGCGACAAGATTGTCCTGACCGATGCCAAGGGCGGTAAATCGACCGTGACTACGGCAGATTTGGTCGCGTCAAACGGCACGGTTCACATGGTCGACACCGTCGTCATGCCATAAAGTTTCGGGTTGCTTCGGCGATCTGAAAGCCAGTCCTCAAATTCCCCCTAGCAGGTGAAGAGGACTAAATTGACCCCGTCCGGATCCCTCCCCCGGGCGGGGTCTTTATATGTAAAAAGCAATGCGGCGGCCGGATGGACGGTGACCGTAGTTCCCACCTCATTCGTCATCCTGAACTTGTTTGTGCGATGCACGCCTTCGGCTCCAGGATCTTACTATTTCGACGTCGGAAGTAAGATGCTGAAACAAGTTCAGCATGACGGGGTGTTTTTTTGGACGAGAGGGTGCGTTTGTTCGGGAATGACGTTCGCCGGTTCGGACCCCTCCCCCGGGCGGGGTCTTTATATGCGCTTCATCCTGCGGCGGGATTGACCGTCACGGGCCCAAGCTCTTTCAAGCAGGCCTGCAATTTGGCCATGCCTTCGGACGGGCTGGGCGGATTGGCGGCAAGGTCGGACATGCTTTTGCCATCCATCACCTTGTCGGCGGCACAACCACAGACCTGATTGACGTCGACCCCAATGCCTTCGGGAATTTGTTCGCTCGCGGCGGTGGTGCAGGTGGCGACGATGGACTCGCGCACGCTGACCTTAACCGTGTCGTTCAACGCGCTGCCTTCGCCGCACGCGGCCAGCGCGAGCGACAGAAATGCGACCGATAATATCCGTTTCATGGCTTTTCCTCTGTCCAGAAACCCCCGAACAGCAGATGTGGGCAGCGCGCGTTGCTTTACAAGCGCGCGCCCATATAAAACCGCCTTATTTGAAATACCCTTATTTAAAACCCAGTGCCGCGCGCATGATTTGGAATATCGTGTGCTGTTCAATCGTGCCCTTGAACAAATGCGCTTTTGGCCCGGCGGCGCGTGCAACGACATCTTCGCCGCTGTGCGTTTCGGAACCGGTGGGGATCAACGCCTGCTGCCGATAATTCAGCGCCTGCGTATCTTCTTTCAACGGGTCGGGGCGTGGCATGGCTGTGATCGCGCCGGGGCCGTTGATATAGCCCAAGGTTGTGTATCCCTTGCCATCAAAGGCCAGGGTCGATTTGCCTTTCTGGTCGACCACGGGGCCAAGGATGGGGTTACCGCGCTCGGGATATCCCGCCATGGTGAAGGTGTGGCTATGGTCCGATGTGACGACGATTAAAGTATCGCGCAGGTCGACAGTGTCCATCGCGGCTTTCAACGCATCATTCAGCGCCACCGTGTCCTGCAGCGCGCGATAGGCGTTGCCGCCATGGTGGCCATGGTCAATCTTGCCCGCTTCTACCATCAGGACATAGCCCTTGCGGTTTTTGGACAGCATCGCGATCGCCTTCGTCGTCATTTCGGCGAGCGAGGGTTCTTTTGATCCGCTCGCCGTGCGGTCGGCGTCAAATTGCATATGCGATTGTTCGAACAGGCCAAGCAGCTTGTCGGTCTTTTTCGCGTCCACCGCGGCAAAGCCTTCGCTGTTCCAGACATAGGCGCTTTTGGGGTTGGCGGCCTGCCAATTGGCGATCAGGTCCTTGCCATCGGCGCGCTTGCCCTTTTTGCCCGCATATTCGGGGTCCGCCGCGGTGTTGGGCATGAAATGCTGGCGTCCACCGCCCAGCATAACCTCAAACCCATCACCATGCGGCCATTCGACCATTTGGCGGGCAATGTCGATGCAGCCTTCGGCCTTTGCCGCGGCGGGCATATTGGCGTCTACTTCCCAATCGCGTTGCGCGACATGGGCGTAGGTGGATGCGGGCGTGGCGTGGGTGATGGTCGCGGTGGAGACAATGCCGGTGGCATATCCCTTGTCCTCGGCCATTTCGAACAAAGATTTGACCTTAAAGGGTTCGGTCGCCTTGCAATTGTCCTCAACGGCTTGCGGACCAACGCCCAGAACGCCGTTCAGCGTTTTGACGCCGGAGACAATCGCGGTCGCGGTCGGCGCGCTGTCGGGCACTTGGCCATCATGCGAATAGGTTTTGACCAAGGCGGTGTGCGGCAGGCGGTCCATTTGCGCGACATAGGATTCGCCATCGACGCCCTTTTGCTGCCCTTCAAAAATGCGGGCGGCGGTTAATGTGGTGATGCTCATGCCGTCACCGATGAAGATGATGACATTGCGCGCCTTGCGGTTGTTGGGCGTATCCGCTTCCAACCGTGCAAGCTCGGCTGCGCCAGCCTTTAAATAGCCGTCGCTGGTGGTCAGCGGCGGCGTGCCAATGGGCCGCGCAGGCGGCAGGGGAGCCGCCGCCGTCGCCGCCGCCGGATCCGGCGTCGCCGCATATTGCGCGAGAAGCGGCGCGCCGATCAGGCAAGACGCCAACGCCAAAGACACAGGCAGGCCAGCGGACACAAACGGCGACACTTTACGCATTTCACTCTCCAAAAATGTTTCGGGCCCACACATCGCAGAGGAAGATGACGGGCGCAAGACAGTGGGGTTTTTTGGGGGGAGATTTTGGCGAGGGGGAGTTG
This sequence comes from Sphingorhabdus sp., assembly GCF_044354325.1. Lineage (GTDB taxonomy): Bacteria > Pseudomonadota > Alphaproteobacteria > Sphingomonadales > Sphingomonadaceae > Sphingorhabdus_B. The sequence continues at coordinate 9,280 of NZ_JBILAF010000034.1, forward strand.
GTACGGAGGCTTTCCTTCCGTAAAGGAGTAAAGCGCTATTTAACAATGTTGCGAAACGTGAGATTCAATCGTGGGCCACAAATTTGCGTCTCTTTGTTTATTCCGTGATTCCAATTTCGTTGGGTGTCCCCCTTCATAAGCAACAGGCTGCCTGATGTTAGTTTCACATGTTTAGTTGGCAGGTCTCGACGTCTTTTATGCTTGAAAAGCAAAGTTCGAGTAGCCCCGTAACTAAGCGAGGCGATAGCCGGCTCCGGTCCCAGTGACGGTTCATTGTCGCTGTGAAAACCCATTCTATCATCTTGATTTCGATAGAGATTCAAAAGCACGCTGTTGAAATTGATCTCTAATAGACTTTCTAGTTCACGTCGAAGTGACAACAAAAGATTTGTCCATGGCAAAGGATGCATAACCGTATTGGAGTAAGTGTAACTCCGACCAGGGTCACCGTACCACGCTGTTAATCGAGGCTGCAGGTGGCTCTTGCCCCAAACAACAACTTTTTCATGCTGCCAGATAGTTTCTTTGTATAACTTTTCAAAAATGCTCTGATCATTCATCGGAAAAGGGAACTTAATCAAAAAAGAAACGTCAGCTTCTTCTAAATCGATCTTTGAAAATCGAACGTCGGAAGCAAAAAGGTCATCCATTAAATCTTTTTCCAAACTCTCATGCTGACATTCCCCTTCAGCTTTGGGCTCTGTCCGAATATTGTTCCATATGTGGCTTCAACCGCAGAACTTTGCTCTTCATAACTCATCAACAAGCGAGAAAAATCTCGCGAAAAAATACGTCGTAAATCGGGCCTATTATCAAACTCTGCTTCCATCAATGGAATGAAATTATCTCCGCCGTTATCCACATAGCAAAAAATCGCTCCCTCGCCTGCACCGCCAATTACCCGATCAATAAATTCTGAAACCGACCTTTTCTCGTTAAACGACCATACTTCAGATAAAACAAAACTGAATGTGAAAATGTCGGCGTCTAACCAACCCCAGTTTGTTGTCCATGGACTGCCGTTTGCCAAGTCTAAATTGATGTGTTTCTGGCTAACGGATAGTTCTCCCTCAAAAGTATCTACGAGGTGTCTTCGACAGCCGTTCCAAGCTTTCTCGCGGTCCAAAACTGCAAACGCGAACTTTTTGTCGTTCAAACTGTTTTCATTTGCGAATTTCAGGACGCCAAGCATATCGCTGCCGGGACCCCCTCCAATGCAGGCGACCCTCACCTTTTTGCCAGTCATTTTGGCAAGAACTGATTTTCGTGCGTGCGTCAGAGCCTTATACATCCAATCCGAGTGCGCCGGTAATGATCTATATGTATAAGCAATGTGCGTAGTTATTTTTGAGTAGTCGATTGGGTTTCGTCCCGAATTCAACAACCGTCCGCCGTATTCCTCAGTTAGCATTTGCAATCTACGCTTAACAGATTCTTCAGCTGTAGCATCTCGTTCATGTAAGTCCGCAATTGGCATCATCGCGTCAATCATCAGCTTTGCGCGCTCAAAGTTCGTCATAGAGAATCCCCTTCGCCTTTTTAGTCGGCCGCCTTCGGAGCCTAGGTCGACTACCCAATCCCCCGTTCTGATGACGTCGAGATTGTGCTTGATGATTACGGCTGAAAAATAAATTGTCAATTTGTGTGAATAAAAGCAATTGGTTCATGGACGGGAGCCCTTTTCCAACCTCGGTCTCTCTCTTCGTCATGCTGAACTTGTTTCAGCATCTTACTTTTTGAGGGCGGTTGGAATTAAGATCCTGAAACAAGTTCAGGATGACGGTGGGGGGTTTTTGGACGAGCGAGGGGTGTTGGGATGAGGGCGGACGCCAAGCATCTTCTTCGTGCCTTTGTGGCTTTGTGCGAGATACATTGGCGCAGCTTCTGGCTTTGGCGGGGCGGCGTGCTCGCGCGCTATGGGCGTGGGCCCACCCCTAACCCAGTGGAGCCTCTCGGATCAGTTCGGGGGCCCACCCCTAGCCCCTCCCGCCTGCGGGAGGGGAACTTTGGTGTTGCTGCCACTCTTCGTCATCCCACTTTTCGTCATGCTGAACTTGGTTCAGCATCTTACTTTTTGTCGGCGGTTGGAATTAAGATCCTGAAACAAGTTCAGGATGACGGTGGGTGGTGTCGGGATGACGGGGGGGTGTCGGGATGTGGGCGGACGCCAAGTATCTTCTTCGTGCCTTTGTGGCTTTGTGCGAGATACATTGGCGCAGCGCTTAGCTTTGGCGGGGCGGCGTGCTCGCGCGCTATGGGTGAGGGCCTACCCCTGATCCAGTGGAGCCTCTCGGATCAGTCCGGGGGCCCACCCCTAACCCCTCCCGCCTGCGGGAGGGGAATCTTAGCTTGCTTTGGCAAGCATCGGTTTCAAATAATGCCCCGTGTAGCTCGCCGCGACCTTGACCACATCTTCGGGCGTGCCTTCGGCGACGATCTCTCCGCCCTTCACGCCGCCTTCGGGGCCTAAGTCGATGATCCAGTCCGCGGTCTTAATGACGTCGAGATTATGTTCGATGACCACCACGCTGTTGCCCTGTTCCACCAAACGGTGGAGCACTTCGAGGAGTTTGCGGACATCCTCAAAATGCAGGCCGGTGGTGGGCTCGTCCAGAATGTACAAAGTCTGGCCGGTGGACCGGCGGCTGAGCTCCTTGGCGAGTTTGACGCGTTGCGCTTCGCCGCCGGATAATGTCGTGGCCTGTTGCCCGACCTTGACATAGCCAAGCCCAACCTCCGCCAGCATCGCCATTTTGTCGCGGATCGGGGGGACGGCCTTGAACACCTCCACCGCGTCCTCCACCGTCATGTCGAGCACGTCGGCGATGGACAGGCCCTTCCATTTGACCTCCAGCGTTTCGCGGTTGTAGCGTTTGCCGTTGCATTCCTCGCACGTCACATAGACGTCGGGCAGGAAGTGCATTTCGATCTTGATCAGGCCATCGCCGCTGCATGTTTCGCAGCGGCCGCCCTTGACGTTGAAGCTGAAACGCCCCGGCTTATACCCGCGCGCGGCGCTTTCGGGCAATTGGGCGAACCAGTCGCGGATGTTGGTGAACGCGCCGGTATAGGTCGCGGGGTTCGAACGCGGGGTGCGGCCAATGGGGGATTGGTCGATGTCGATCACCTTGTCGCAATGTTCAAGGCCCGTGACCTTGTCATGCGCGCCCGCGATGACGCGCGCACCATTCAGGCTGCGGGCTGCAGAGGCATAGAGCGTGTCGATGGTGAAGCTTGACTTGCCGGAGCCCGATACGCCGGTGATGCAGGTGAATGTGCCCAGCGGGATGCTTGCGGTGACATTCTTTAGGTTGTTGGCGCGGGCATTGTGGACGGTCAGCTTCTTCTTATTGCCCTTGCGCCGTGTCTTGGGCACCGCAATCTCGCGCGTGCCATTCAGATACGCGGCGGTCAGGCTGTCTTTCGACTTCAGTATTTGTTTCAGCGTGCCTTCGGCCATGACGGTGCCGCCATGGACACCCGCGCCGGGGCCAAGATCGACCACCCAGTCGGCGGTGCGGATGGCGTCTTCGTCATGCTCAACTACGATGACGGTGTTGCCCAAATCGCGCAGGCGGCGCAGCGTGGCGAGCAGGCGGTCATTGTCTTTCTGGTGCAGGCCGATGCTGGGCTCATCCAGCACATAGAGCACGCCCGACAGGCCGGAGCCGATCTGGCTGGCGAGGCGGATGCGCTGGCTCTCCCCGCCGGACAAGGTGCCGCTGGTCCGGTCAAGGTTGAGATAATCGAGCCCGACATTGTTGAGGAAGCCCAACCGTTCGTTGATTTCCTTCAGGATCGCCTTGGCAATCTGCTGCTGCTGGTTGGTCAGCGTTTGGTCGACGCTGCCAAACCACTCGAGCGCGTCGCCCACGCTCATCTTCGTCGGGGTGGCGATGTCGACGCCCGCGATTTTGACCGAAAGCGCCTCGGGCTTCAGGCGCGCGCCGTGGCAGGTTTCGCACGGTTGCGACGTCTGATATTTCGACAACTCCTCGCGCATCCACGCGCTGTCGGTTTGCAGCAAGCGGCGGTTGAGATTGCCGATGACGCCCTCAAACGCCTTGCGCACCGTATATTCCTTGCGCCCGTCCTTAAACGTCAGCTCCACCGCCATGCCGCCGGTGCCGTGCAGGATGATAAGCTTCTGTTCGGGGAGCAGATCCTCCCACGGGGTATCGAGGTCGAAGCCATAGGCCTTCGCCAGGCTGGCGAGCACTTGCATATAATATGGGCTGGGCGGGTTCGATTTCGCCCAAGGCACAATCGCGCCTTTCTTTAACGACAGATGTTCGTTCGGCACCACCAGTTGCGGGTCAAATTCTTGCCGCTCGCCAAGGCCATCGCAATCGGGACACGCACCTTGCGGGGCGTTGAACGAGAACAGACGCGGCGCGATTTCGGCGATGGTGAAACCGCTGACGGGGCAGGCGAATTTCTCGGAAAACACAATGCGGTTGGCGGGCAGGCCCGTGCCCTTCATCGCGCCGCCGGTGACGTTGGTGGCGGGTGTGAACGTCGCGCGCGCTTCACCAAAGGCGCTAGGCACGCTCTCGGCATTGCCGGTTTGCAATTCCGCCACCGTGGTGTCGGCCAAATCCACAAAGGCCAAACCATCCGCCAGTTTCAACGCGGCTTCAAAACTTTCGGCCAAACGCTGCTGAATGCCGTCCTTCACGACGATACGGTCAACGACGACCTCAATGTCATGCTTATATTTCTTGTCGAGCGCGGGCGCGTCTTCGATGGCGTACATTTCGCCGTCGATGCGCACGCGGGTGTAGCCCGAACGCTGCCACTCGGCGAGTTCCTTGCGATATTCGCCCTTGCGGCCCTGCACCACGGGCGCGAGCAGGAACGCGCGCGTGCCCTCTGGCAAGGCCATGACGCGGTCGACCATTTGGCTGACCGTCTGCGCGGTGATCGGCAGGCCCGTTGCGGGCGAATACGGCACGCCAACACGCGCCCATAACAGCCGCATATAATCGTAAATCTCGGTCACCGTCGCGACGGTCGAGCGCGGGTTGCGCGACGTTGTCTTCTGCTCGATGGAGATCGCTGGCGACAGGCCCTCAATATGCTCGACATCGGGCTTTTGCATCATTTCCAAAAACTGGCGCGCATAGGCCGACAGCGATTCGACATAACGCCGCTGCCCCTCGGCATAGATGGTGTCGAACGCTAGGCTGGATTTGCCCGAACCGGACAGCCCGGTGATGACGATCAGCTTGTCGCGTGGAAGGTCGATATCGACGCCCTTGAGATTATGCTCGCGCGCACCGCGCACCTTAATATGGGTGAGTGACATGAAGTAGCTTGTTCCAGATTTGTTCTAAAAGCGCAAGTGCGCGAGTCTCTTCCCGAAATGGGCCGAAGGTTAACCAAATTCAAGGCAGGTTTTTACCTCATCTTGCATGCGCATATCACGCGCGGGCGAAGAGGGCCCCGCAATGTTTTGATATAGTTCAACCGCTAGGTCCTGACCCTAGATTAACTTTCCACTTCTAACGCCGGGCATTCCATGCTTGTGTGGGGCATGACTTTAGAAACAGCATCCGAACCCATCGCCACCCCCGCCGCCACTATGGTGATTTTTCGCCAAAACCCCGATGGCGGTGCACCATTGTTGCTGATGGTCGAACGCATCAAGGCCATGGCTTTTGCCGGCGGTGCGGCGGTTTTCCCGGGTGGGAAGGTCGATCCGGCGGATTTCGATTATGCCGAAATGCTGGGCGGGCCTTTGCCGTTGGATGAGGCCGCGGCGCGGCTGGCGGCCATTCGTGAGACGATTGAGGAGGCTGGGCTTGCCCTTGGGCTAAAGGGTGTTGATGACCCCGCAGATTGCGATGCCCCGCGCGCGGCGTTGCATGATGGGGAAAGCCTGCAAGCGATATGCAACCGCTTTGGCTGGGAACCCGATTTTGACCAACTCGTGCCATGGTCACGCTGGCGGCCGCCAGCGTTTGAGCGGGCATCGCGGGTTTTCGATACACGCTTCTATTTGGTGGATGCAGGCAACACCACGCCGCTGGCCACCGTGGACCACACCGAAAACCGGGCGCTGTTTTGGGCCAGCGCGGCAGAGGTTTTGGAAAAAGCCGACAAGGGCGAGGTCAAGATCATCTTCCCGACGCGCCGCAATCTGGAACGGCTGGCGATGTTCGGTGACTTTGACTCGGCTGCCGCGCACGCGGCGGCGCACCCGGTTTCCACGGTCCTGACCTATATCGATAAGCGCGAAGACGGAAACTGGCTCTGCATCCCCGACGGCCATGGCTATCCCGTGCTTCAGGAGTCACTGGATCAGGCAATGCGCGGCTAATGGCGATGCTCGCGCAACTGCAGGGGTTGATCGGGATCGCGGTCATATTGTTGATGGCGTGGGGATTTTCCGAACAGCGCAGGGCATTTCCGGGCTGGCGCTGGGTCGGTGGCGCGTTGCTGCTGCAAATATTGATCGCTTTGGTGATAGTGCGGGTCCCGTTTGTCTGGGACGTTATCATGCTCGCCAATTATGCGGTCATGGCGATCGAAAAGGCGACCTTGGTCGGTTCAAGCTATATGTTCGGCTATACCGGCGGCGGGGCGATGCCGTTCGTGCTGAAGGAAGGCGCAAGCCCTCCGCTGATTATTGCCTTCCAAATATTGCCTTTGGTCATCGTTTTCTCGGCGCTATCCGCATTATTGTGGCACTGGAAAATCCTGTCGATCATCGTGCGCGGGTTAAGCTGGGCGATGCAAAAGACGATGGGGGTAAGCGGCGTCGTTGGCTTAAGCGCTGGCGCAAATATCTTCTTGGGCGTCGTCGAGGCGCCTCTGGTCGTCCGCGCCTATTTTGAGAAAATGAGCCGCAGCGAATTGTTCATGGTCATGGTGCTGGCGATGTCGACAATTTCCGGTGCGATCCTGATCCTCTACGCGCAGACGCTGTCCAAAACGGTTCCTGACGCTGTCGGCCATATGATTTCGGCATCTTTGATTGTGCTGCCCGCGTCGATCCTGATCGCCCGGCTGATGGTGCCGGGCGCGGGGGATACCCAGATGGACCCTGATGACACCAGCTTGAAATATGAAAGCAGCATCGACGCCGTCATCACGGGGACGATGGACGGGGTTCAGTTGTTCCTTGCGGTTATCGGTATCATCATCGTGGTGTTTGCGCTGGTTGCTTTGGTTGACCAGATGCTGACCGTGTTGCCCTTGGTCGACGGGACAGCGTTGACGCTGCGCCGGATGTTCGGCTGGCTGTTTGCGCCATTGATGTGGGCAATCGGCGTGCCATGGGAGGAGGCAGGAACTGCAGGCGGACTGATGGGAACCAAGGCGATATTGAATGAATATGTCGCCTATCTCGACATGGCGGCATTGGCCGATGGCACTTTGGGTCCGCGCAGCAAGCTGATAGTCACTTATGCCTTATGCGGATTTGCCAACTTGGCCAGTATCGGACTGCTCGTGTCGACGATCGGCACCTTATGCCCTGCACGCCGCACCGAAGCGGCGTCATTGGGTATGAAAAGCTGGGTCGCAGGCAATCTCGCCTCTGCAATGACAGGGGCGATGATTGGCCTTGTTACGGCGGTTTAGCGGGGTCGCCGTCCCCCCAACCCCTCCCGCTTGCGGGAGGGGCGTTAACGTCGCTCTAAATCAATCTTCAGGCGCGATGGTGACGATTAGGCCGTCAAGCGCATCGGTCACAGGAACCTGACACGACAGGCGTGAGGTTTCGTTCCGGTGGTCGGTGCTGTCGAGCAAGTCGTTTTCGTCTTCGCTCATCTTGGGCAAGCGATCGGCAAAAGCGGGATCGACATGGATGTGGCAGGTCGCGCACGAGCAGCAACCGCCGCACAATGCCAACAATTCGTCAAAGCCATTGTCGCGGATGACTTCCATCAGGCTCAGGCCATTTTCAGCCTCAACTTCGCGGCCTTGGCCATCGCGAGAAATTACTGTGATTTTAGCCATGAAAATGCTCCCTAAACCCGTGTTTCGGCCCGCCTGATAAGTTGCCGACGTCATAATGTGAAGCGCTAATTTAATGGGGATAAGTCGGGCGGCGCACTTGGCCAAAGCGGTGGCGGC
>NZ_JBILAF010000142.1:0-4640 GCF_044354325.1 Sphingorhabdus sp.
GATAGCATTAGCCGATGGCTTGACCAGTCTTCGCCCAGTCCGCCAAAAAGCCTTCAATGCCCTTGTCCGTCAGGATATGCTTGAACAGGCCCTTGATGACTGCGGGTGGTGCCGTCATCACATCAGCGCCGATTTTCGCTGCTTCAAGCACATGCACACCATGGCGCACGCTGGCGACGAGGATTTCAGTGTCGAATGCGTAATTGTCGTAAATCAGGCGAATGTCACTGATCAGCTGCATGCCGTCAAAGCCATTGTCATCATGACGACCGACGAAGGGCGATACAAAAGTTGCACCGGCTTTGGCCGCCAGCAGTGCTTGGTTTGCAGAGAAGCACAAGGTCACATTGACCATGGTCCCTTCTGACGTCAGCGCTTTGCAGGTTTTCAGACCATCAATCGTCAATGGCACCTTGATGCAGACATTGCTTGCAATCTTGCGGAGGATTTCCGCCTCTTTCATCATCGTTGCATGATCCAGCGCAACGACTTCGGCGGATACAGGTCCATCGGTCAGCGCGCAAATTTCGCGGGTGACTTCAATGAAATCGCGGCCCGATTTGGCAATCAAACTCGGGTTGGTGGTGACGCCATCAAGCAAGCCAGTCGCTGCCAGATCTTTGATATCGGCAATGTCAGCGGTGTCGGCAAAAAATTTCATGGCACGTTATTCCTGATAGTAGATTCGGTATACTGCCTATTGGCAAAGTTAACGTGGAAATGACAGGCAATATTCCGTGCGGAATTGCCGCAATATATCACGCCAAACGAACATGCTTTTGCATTGGCCCGGATAGGTGGGTGACGTCCCCCGTTTGTCTGCCTATATCGACGGAATGAATCCGCCCACCAACCGTGTCCGTGTCGTCCTGTTGACGCAAGCGATTGGTCCGCTCGACTATCGGTTGCCTGCGGGTATGGAAGCTGGCCCCGGGTGGGTGGTGATGGTCCCGCTGGGTCCGCGTAAATTGCCGGGCGTTATCTGGGATGATGATGTTTTTGGCGATGAAGCTGTCGATGCTAGCAAACTTCGGCCCGTGTTGGAACTGCTCGACTGTCCGCCACTTGGACACGGGCTGCGCCGCCTCGTCAACTGGGTCGCCGATTATTATCTGACCAGCCATGCCGCGGTGTTGCGTATGGTCCTGGCGTCGTCTGCGGCGTTTACGGTGTCTGGTACGATCATCGAATATCGCCGCACCGGCTTTGAACCTGCAAGGCTCACCCCGCAACGCGCCGCCGCGCTGGACGCGTTGGAGGGGGCGCAAGGCCTTGTGCGTGAACTTGCGGCAGAAGCAGGCGTTAGCGATGCTGTCATCCGCGGGCTTATAAAGACAGGGGCCTTTGAACCCGTTACGATCAGCGTGGATTCTCCGCTACCTGAACCGCTCGCGGAGTTCGATGCGCCAAAATTGAATGACGCGCAAATGGTCGCGGCAGACGCAATGGTCACCGCCGTCCGCTCGGGTGGGTTTGACACCTTTGTCCTAGACGGCGTGACGGGGTCTGGCAAAACCGAAACCTATTTTGAAGCCGTTGCCGAGGCTATTCGCTTGGGCAAGCAAGTGCTCGTGCTGCTCCCCGAAATCGCGCTGACAGCGCCGTTTCTGGACCGCTTTGAAGCCCGTTTCGGGGTGGAGCCTGCCGTATGGCATAGCAATTTGCGGTCAACGCAGCGCCGCCGTGTGTGGCGCGCGGTGGCGGACGGCAGTGCAAAGGTGCTGGTCGGGGCACGATCGGCTTTGTTCCTGCCCTTTGCCAATCTGCGGCTGATCATCGTCGACGAAGCGCATGAGAGCAGCTTTAAGCAAGAAGATGGCGTGCGGTACCACGCCCGCGATGTCGCCGTGATGCGTGGCCGCTTTGAAGGCTTTCCCGTGGTGCTGGCGTCGGCCACACCCGCGTTGGAATCGCGCCATATGGTCACGATTGGCCGCTATAAGGGGTTGGAAATCCCGTCCCGTTTCGGCGCGGCCAAAATGCCGGAGATCAAGGCGATTGACCTCACCTTGGACGCGCCCGAGCGTCAACATTGGATTGCGCCAACATTGCTCAAGGCTTTGGAAGAGCGCGTGGAACGCGGCGAGCAAAGCTTGCTGTTCCTCAACCGGCGCGGGTTTGCGCCGCTCACCTTGTGCAGGACATGTGGCCACCGCTTCCAATGCCCCAATTGCACTAGCTGGATGGTCGAACACCGGCTGGTTCGCCGGCTTGCGTGCCACCATTGCGGCCATGTCATGCCGCCGCCGGAGGAATGCCCTGAATGCGGCGAAAGCGATACCTTGGTCGCCTGTGGCCCCGGCGTTGAACGCATTTGTGATGAGGTAAATCGCCTGCTGCCCGATGCGCGCACCATCGTTGCGACATCGGACACATTATGGTCACCGGAAAAAGCCGCCGAGTTCGTCTCGCGGGTTGAAAATAAGGCGGTCGATATCATCATCGGCACGCAGTTGGTGACCAAGGGATATCACTTTCCTGAGCTGACCTTGGTGGGCGTGATTGATGCCGACCTTGGTCTTGAAGGTGGCGACTTGCGTGCGGCCGAACGGACATTTCAGCAAATTGCGCAGGCGGCCGGCCGGGCAGGGCGCGGTGAAAAGCCGGGTGAGGTTTTCATACAGACGCGTAATCCCAACCACCCCGTGATCGCTGCGTTGGTCGCAGGGGATCGCGATGCATTTTATGATGCGGAAACCGAGCAACGCAAATCCGCAGGCGCGCCGCCGTTCGGGCGTTTTGCGGCGATCATCATTTCATCAGAAGACGAACGCGAGGCTATTGAAGCGGCCCGCGCGGTCGGTGGCGCCGCGCCGCAGGTTGACGGCATGTATGTTTACGGCCCCGCGCCAGCGCCGCTGGCTATGCTGCGTGGCCGGTACCGCCAGCGGTTGTTGGTCCATGCACAGCGTTCGGTGGAGGTGCAGACCATCATTCGCGAATGGCTGGGCAGCCTGCATTTTCCCCGGAGCGTTCGGGTCGGAGTGGACGTTGATCCCTATAGTTTCTTATAAATTCTGATGGTTGGATAATCCCGGGTCGAAAAAACCTGATTTACCTGCGCCGCCTTATGATGCATCGTCCAAAAAAAATTTGGGGGAGAGACCAACATGCAGAAATTCTTATGCGCCATGCTGTTGAGCACGGCGTCGGCCACAGGTGTTTTTGCGCAAGACGCCAAGCCAGCATCGGACGCGACCATTGCCGCACAGCGCAGCATGGCGGCGCAGCTTCCGGCCGAAGATGGTCGTGACCTCGAATTTGCAGATCGCGGTTTTCTTGGAAGTCTGACGGACCCCATTATCACCAACAAAGATGGCAAGCCGGTCTGGAATTTGGGCGCTTATGACTGGATGGGCAATTCGGCATCGCCGGACACGGTAAACCCCAGCCTGTGGCGGCACATGGGGCTTTTGCGCAAGCATGGCCTATATGCGGTGACCGACAATATGTGGCAAGTGCGCGGGTTTGATGTGTCCAACATGACCATCATCAAAGGGCAAACGGGTTGGATTATCATTGATCCGTTGACCAGCCGTGATACCGCCGCTGCGGCACTGAAGCTTGTGAATGAAAAGCTGGGGACACGCCCTGTCTCTGCAGTCATTTATAGCCATAGCCATGGAGACCATTTTGGCGGGGTGCGCGGCATCGTCAATGAAGCCGATGTTAAGGCGGGCAAAGTCGCCATTATCGCGCCCGAACATTTTCTGGCTGAAACCGCGTCCGAAAATGTGATGGCTGGGCCAGCGATGAGCAGACGCGCGACATTCCAATTTGGCACCAACTTGGCGCCGGGGCCGCAGGGTCAAATGGGCAGTGGCATCGGCAAAGGCATTGGCGGCGGTGACATTACGCTCATTCCACCAACCATCGACATCCGCAAAACCGGTGAAGTGCGCGAAATTGATGGGGTGAATCTCGAATTTCAAATGGTGCCCGCGACAGAAGCGCCAGCCGAAATGAACGTTTATATCCCCGCAGCGCGCACATTTTTGGCGGCAGAAATAGCCACCTGCAGTCTGCACAATATTCTGACCCCGCGCGGCGCAAAGGTGCGCGATGCGCTCAGCTGGTCCGGGTTCCTCAACGAAGCTGTCAACCTGTACGGCGACCGCAGCGACACGATCATCTCAAGCCATTGCTGGCCGCGCTTTGGACAATCGGAGGTCAAAGGCTGGTTGTCGGGCCAACGCGATAACTATCGCTATTTGCACGACCAAACAGTCCGCATGATGAACAAGGGTATGACCCAGGCCGAAATTGCCGAGGCGTTGAAGGCGCCGCCAGCGATTGGCGACCAATGGTTCAACAAGGGCTATTACGGCACCTACAGCCACAATTCGAAGGCCGTGTATCAATATTATCTTGGCTGGTATGACGCCGTCCCTGCCAATCTTAACCCCCACCCGCCTGAAGTTCGCGCGGCGAAAATGGTCGCTGCAATGGGCGGCGCAAAGAAGCTGCTCGCGGCGGCCCAAAAGGCCATGAAGGCGGGGGATTATCGCTGGTCTTCGGACCTGTTGAACCAATTGGTTTTTGCCGATCCCAAAAATGTTGAAGGCCGGGCTTTACTCGCCGACAGCTACGAACAGCAAGGCTATCAGGCGGAGTCCGCGATTTGGCGTAACATGTTTCTG
>NZ_JBILAF010000035.1:0-17167 GCF_044354325.1 Sphingorhabdus sp.
CATGTGCGCGGCGTATGCTCCATGGCGCGTACCAATGACCCGAACACGGCCAACAGCCAGTTCTTCATCTGCTTTGATGATGCGACCTTCCTTGACCGTCAATATACGGTCTGGGGCCAAGTCACCAGCGGCATGGAACATATCGATGCTTTGCCAAAGGGTGAACCGCCTGCGAATCCAGGCGTCATCCGCAAGGCGACTGTCGCCTGATATTAAAAACGCGCGGGAAGCCCGATGGCTGCCCGCGCGTTTTATCTTAGGATAAATTATTTGCCTTCGGTCTGACCTTGCGCAGGCTCGGGCGGACGCATTGCTTCCATGGCGGTCTTTAGCTCTGCCATCGAAATCTTGTCGTCCTTATCGGTATCGATCATCCCGAAATACTGGACCAATGGTCCCTGTGCTTCGTCCTTACCGATGAAGCCGTCTTTATTTGCATCGAGAAAAGCAAAGATTTGCTCGGGCTGCGGCACACCACCGGCGGGTGGCGGCGGAGGCGCGTCCTGAGCCATCGCAACAGGGGACAGGACGAGTGCAGCCAGTATGGCCAATGATGTACGCATGAATAATCCTTTGAACAATGGAATGACTGTGATGGTCAGCCCAAGCTGAACATACCCTTTACTACCGTAAAACAATGGCCTGACAACCACACACGTTCACCATCAAGACGACAGCCAAGATAACCGCCGCGCGCCGATGCTTGATAGGCCGTAAAATTGTCACGGCCCAGTTCGGCAGCCCAATAAGGCGTCAGTACCGCATGGGCGCTGCCGGTAACGCTGTCTTCGTCCACCCCTGCACCTGGAACAAAAGCGCGGCTGACAATGTCGGTGTCCTCCCCGCGCGCCGTGGCGGTGAAGCTGTCATCGCCAAGTGTCGCAAGCGCCTTCATATCGGGCTTCAATGCCAAAATTTCGGCCGCCGTTGCGTACACGAACATATTATAGCTGTCGGGGTTGCTGCGCATCGACAGGGGATTGCCGCCCATGGCCTGCATCATTTCGGGGTTATCTACCGGCTCTGTCGGGATTGCCGGCAAGGCAACGGCATAACCATCACCTTCGCGGCGTACTTCCAATATGCCCGCTTTGCGTGTCCGGAACGTCACGCGGTCAAGCGCAGGGTTTTGGCTCAGGACGATATGCCCGCTCGCAAGTGTCGCATGGCCGCAGAGGCGTATTTCAACCTCAGGCGTGAACCAGCGCAATTCATAATCGGCGGCACCGGTTTCGTCGGGCACGTAGAATGCCGTTTCGGCGAAATTGTTTTCCTCACCAATCGCCTGCAGCACGGCGTCATCCAACCAGTGCATGAGCGGCATGACCGCGGCCTGATTGCCGGTAAACGGCCGCTGCGCAAAGGCGTCTACGTGATAATAAGGCAAGTCAGTCATGTGAATGCTCGTGATGTTCGATGGTTTCGGACGGGATATAACCCATTTCGTCTTTATGACCTTCGGGGTCGGGGTGGATCAACACTTCGACGCCGGGAAATTCATCCATCAACGCTTGTTCGACTTCGTCCATGATATGGTGTGCGGCCGCAACGGTCATGTCGGGGTCGACCCATACGTGAAACTGGCAAAAGTCATGCGTACCGCTTGAACGGGTGCGCATATCGTGAATGCCGCGCAGTTCCGGGTGGCGCATGGCAACTTCGATAAAGCGCTGGCGCTTTTCCTGCGGCCATTCGCGATCCAGCAATTGGTCCAACGCCAGACGCGCCGCCTTATAAGCGCCCCACAACAGCCATGCGGCAATCGCGATGCCGAACAATGGGTCTGCTCCGCGCACACCCAGCATCGTATCAAGAACGATTGCGACAATAACCGCAACATTGAGCAACAGGTCGCTCTGATAATGCACATGGTCCGCTTGAATAGCGACTGAGCCGGTTTTGCGGACAACATAACGTTGATAGGCAAGCAGCCCGACCGTCGCCACAATCGCGATGAATGAGACCCCAATGCCATATTCCGGATGCGCCGTCGGTTCCTGCGAGCCGAGCCGCACAATCGCGCGCCATGAAATCAGAATGGCCGACAGTATGACGAGCACAACCTGCACCAAGGCGGACAATGCCTCCGCCTTGCCATGGCCGAAACGGTGGTCGTCATCGGCGGGCATCGCGGCGTAACGGACGCTGAAAAGCATGAGCAACGAGGCGAGAACATCAAATCCAGTGTCCGCTAATGACCCAAGCAGGGCAACTGATCCGGTTTCCGCCGCTGCAAATATTTTAAGTGCGAGCAGGAACAGCGCCATCGATACGCTGGCGATGGCCGCACGTTTGGTGAGTTCACCATGCGTATCGTGATGGTGGCTATGCCCAAGGCTCATGTGCGGCCCTTCATGGATACAACATACCCGTCGTCCAGCCGTCGCTGTCACGTTCATATAGCCAACGTTCGTGCAGGCGGAATTCGCGGTCTTGCCAGAATTCGATGCGGTGCGGACTGACCATCCAACCCGACCAATGCGGCGGGCGCGGAACATCTTGCCCTTCAAAGCGGGCTTCTACTTCGGCAAAACGCGCTTCGAATGTCGCGCGGTCGGCCAAGGGACGCGACTGGTCCGAAGCCCATGCCCCCAGCTGTGAATTGCGCGAGCGGGTGGCGAAATAGGCATCGGCGGTCGCGTCGTCGACGGGGTTCGCTGCACCCTCAATCCGGATTTGCCGCCGCAACGATTTCCAGTGAAACAGCAACGCGACCTGCGCATTGTCGGACAATTGCATCGCCTTGCGGCTTTCGAAATTCGTATAAAAAACAAATCCACCATGGTCGCCAAGGTCGGGGCCATGGCCTTTCAACAGCACCATGCGGACCGAAGGTTGCCCATCTGCGCCCGTGGTCGCCAATGCCATTGCGTTGGAGTCGTTGATTTCGGTGGTCCGCGCTTCGGCAAACCAATCGTCGAACAGGCTAAAAGGATCAGGTCTTTCCATAGCCCACCGATAGGCTAGACTGGTGCGGGTTAAAAGGGGCTAGAAAACAAAATGAACTGGGAAATGATATTCGGTGTCGCAAATGCCTGGGCGCTGCTCGCTTGGGTGGTTTTGGCGCTCAGTCCGAAGCGCGAACGGGTCGTGCCTTATATATTTTTCGCAGGAACGGTGTTGCTCGCCTGCCTATATGCCGGTCTTATCATCCCGTTGATGGCTGGACTTATCTCCGATGGCGGTCCCGTAGGCCGGCCGCCTGCCGACTTCACGACCTTAGCCGGGATTATGGCGTTGTTTGACTCGCCGGGCGGCGCGACAATCGGCTGGATCCATTATTTGGCGTTCGATTTGTTTGTCGGCATCTGGATTGCGCGAAATGCAGACCAGCACAAGATTGCACGCTGGCTTCAGGTGCCGATACTGTTCTTCACGCTGATGGCGGGGCCGATTGGCCTGCTGCTATATCTTCTGCTACGCCAAATTACCGGTAAAAAACACGCGAGCGCCCTGCTTCCGAGTTGACTTGGGGCACTGTAATACCAATGTAAGACGGATAAGCAGGGTAAACAGGGACAAGAATGGCCGATCCTTATTCGATATTAGGCGTTTCCAAAGGCGCGGACGAGAAAGCGATTAAATCCGCTTATCGTAAGCTTGCGAAGGAATTGCATCCCGACAAGAACAAGGACAATCCGAAAGCTTCGGAGCGCTTTAGCGAAATTACGCAGGCGTATGATTTGTTATCGGACCCCAAAAAGCGCGGGCAATTTGACCGCGGCGAAATAGATGAAAACGGCCAACCCCGCTTTGCCGGTGGCAACCCCTTTGGCGGCGGCGGATATAGCCAAGGCGGACCGGGCGGTGGCAATTTCGACTTTGGCAGCGGCGGCATTGACCTTGGCGACATTTTTGATGGCTTGTTTGGCGGCGGCGGAGGCCGTCCCGGTGCTGGCCCACGTCCGCAGCAAGCGCCGCCACCCAAGGGCGCGAATATTGCGTATGAACATTTGGTGTCCTTCACGGATGCTGCGACGCTCGCGCCGCAGCGCATTACGCTGGGCGATGGCAAGACCGTTGAGTTCAAACTGCCTGCAGGCCTTGTTGCCGGACAACAGATCCGCATTCCGGGGCGCGGTCAGCCGGGGCCGGGCGGCAATGGCGATGCCATGGTCACGCTGAAGCTTGGTAAGCACCCCGATCTGGCGCGTGATGGCGACCATATCCGGATTGACCTGCCGATCTCGATCAAAGAAGCGGTCGATGGCGGCAAGGTGAAGGTTCCGACCGTCGATGGCGCAGTCATGCTGACTGTTCCGCCGCGTACCAATTCCGGCGCCGTTCTGCGGATAAAGGGCAGGGGCTTCACAACAAAATCGGGTGGACGCGGTGACCAATTGGTCACGCTGATGATTCATTTGCCATCGGACCCTGTGGAACTGGCACGTCTGGCGGGTGTCCTGTCGGACAATAATGTCCGGGAAAATCTTGGTGTCTGAAATTTCGCCTCTGTCACCGGAGGCACGGGCACATCTTCCGGCGACGGCACATGCCGATGAAAGCGAAGCGACATGGTTTGCGCACCTTGGGCTGACGGGCCAGGTTGTCGAAGTGACCAAGCGTGTCGCCGTCGGTGTGTATAGCGACGGCTTCATTCACGCGGGCAATTTCGCATATCTGTCGTTGGTATCACTTTTCGCGTTCTGCATTGTGGCCGCTGCCATCGCTGGCGCAGTTGGACAAACCGAGTCCGGGCTGGCGCTGATTGAAGCGTTTTTCGTGACTGTCCCGCCCAGTGTCGGAGCCGCGCTGAAAGAACCCATTGAGTCCGCCATGACCGCACGTTCGGGGCCATTGCTATGGCTAAGCGCTGCGGTCAGTCTTTGGACCGCGGCCAGCCTGATCGAAACCTTTCGCGATGTGCTGTATCGGTCTTATGGTGCGGAACCCAGCCGTGCGTTCTGGCATTATCGATTGGGTTCGCTCGGCGCGATCATCGCGTCGGTTGTTCTGGCGATGGTGGCTTTTTCGGCGCAGGTTGTGGTGACCGCGGTTGAGGATCTGGTGTATCGCTACATTCCCACCGCGCAGATGGTTTCTGGCTATTTCGCGTGGGGCCGTATCATTCCATTCATTACATTGTTCGTCGCAATCTACGTCATCTTTGCAGGCCTAACCCCGTCCAAATATCGGTCATCCGCCTTTCCCAAATGGCCAGGGCCAGCATTGGTGAGCATGTGGTGGCTTGGCCTCACGGCGCTTTTGCCGGTTTTCCTGTCGCGCGTCAGCAATTATGACCTCACATATGGCAGCCTTGCCGGTGTTATGGTGGCGCTCATTTTCTTCTATCTTATTGGGCTGGGATTGGTGACAGGAGCGCAATTAAACGCAGCACTGGCCAACGCCCATGAAAATGGACTAAAGCATCGGCAACAAAATTCACCTGACGAATGAGGATTTTATGACTGGATTGATGGCGGGCAAACGCGGGCTGATTATGGGGCTCGCCAATGACAAGTCTCTGGCGTGGGGCATTGCGAAGCGTTTGCATGCCGAAGGCGCGGAATTGGCGTTCAGCTATCAGGGCGAAGTCATGGAAAAGCGCGTTCGGCCATTGGCGGAACAACTGGGTTGTGACTTTCTCATCGATTGCGACGTTGCCGACATGGACAATCTTGATCGCGCCTTTGACACGCTGGCGGCCAAATGGCCTACCATTGATTTTGTGGTGCACGCGATTGGCTTCACCAACAAGGAAGCACTGCGCGGCAAATATTTCGACGTAGGCTTGGATGACTTCCTGATGACGATGAACATCAGCGTCTACAGCTTTACCGCCGTCGCCAAGCGCGCTGCGGCGATGATGAAGCCGATTGATCCCGAAACCGGTGAAGGTGGCGGATCAATGCTGACGCTCAGTTATTATGGCGCAGAAAAGGTGATGCCGCATTACAACGTCATGGGCGTGGCCAAGGCAGCACTGGAAACGTCGGTAAAATATCTGGCGAATGATGTCGGGCCACAGGGCATTCGCGTGAACGCGATATCGGCTGGACCGATCAAGACGCTCGCTGCGTCGGGCATTGGTGATTTCCGCTATATCCTCAAATGGAATGAACTAAACACGCCGCTGCGCCGCAATGTGACCATTGATGACGTTGGTGCGTCTTCATTATATTTCCTGTCCGATCTGGGCGCAGGTGTTACCGGCGAAATTCACCATGTGGATGCGGGTTACCACACCGTCGGCATGAAGCAGGAGGATGCTCCTGATATCGACACTGCAAAATGATCGCGGGGCATCGCAACGGGTTGGTGCACTATCGCAAAATCGTAGCGCGCTCTTCGGTCGATGAAATCGAATGACGTTTGGTTTCGACATCGACCATGTGCAACTTGCTATTCCGGAGGGCGGTGAAGATCGCGCGCGGGCGTTTTTCGGGAATCTATTGAAGCTTGATGAACTCCCGAAACCGGCTGACCTAGAGGCCCGAGGGGGCTGCTGGTTTGCCGTCGCCGACCGACAGATTCATCTCGGTGTCGATCAAAATTTTCGCGCCGCGCAAAAAGCGCATGTCGCGCTTAGCACCATCGGCCTTGACGAACTGCGTGCGCGTCTGGAAAGGGCTGGATATCATACGCAAAATGACAGTGATGTGGACGGACGAAAGCGGTTTTTTACGCATGACCCTTTTGGAAATCGCATAGAATTTATGGACAGGAGCGCGCGCACATGAGTTTTAATACTTTCGGACGCGTTTTTCGGTTCACGACTTGGGGAGAGTCCCACGGTCCTGCGCTTGGCGCAGTGGTTGATGGTTGCCCTCCCGGACTTGCCTTGTCCGAAGCGGACATTCAGCCATTTTTGGACAAGCGCCGTCCCGGAACATCGCGCTTCACTACGCAGCGGCAGGAGCCGGATGCGGTGCGGATTTTGTCGGGTGTTTTTGAAGGCCGGACCACGGGAACACCCATTTCGCTGATGATCGAAAATGTTGATCAGCGGTCCAAAGATTATTCTGACGTGGCCAAGGCCTATCGCCCGGGCCATGCCGATTACAGCTATGACGCAAAATATGGCTTTCGCGATTATCGCGGTGGCGGACGTTCAAGTGCGCGTGAAACCGCTGCACGTGTGGCCGCTGGCGCAGTGGCAAGGGCGGTCATGCCTGACGTACACATCATCGCTTATGTTGCGGAAATTGGCGGCGATGCGATCGACCGTAATAATTTTGAAGCCGCACAAATCGACAAAAACCCGTTTTTCTGCCCGGACGAAGCCGCTGCCGGTCGGTGGGAAAAATTGGTGGATGAGGCGCGCAAGGCGGGATCATCGCTGGGCGCCGTCATCGAATGTGTCGCCACCGGCGTACCACCCGGTTGGGGCGCACCTTTATATGCGAAACTCGACAGCGAATTGGCGTCGGCGATGATGAGCATCAACGCGGTTAAAGGCGTCGAAATTGGCGCAGGCTTTGGCGCAGCGCGTTTGCGTGGCGAAGAAAATGCCGACCGCATGCGGCCTTCATCGGAAGGATCGAACCACCCTGAATTCCTAGCCAATAATGCAGGGGGAATTGCGGGCGGTATCTCCACAGGGCAACCCGTGTTGGTGCGGGTCGCGTTCAAGCCGACGTCATCAATCCTCACGCCCGTGGAAACTGTCACCCGCGACGGCGATGCGACCGACATCATTACAAAGGGCCGCCACGACCCCTGCGTGGGCATCCGCGGCACCCCAGTGGTCGAGGCTATGATGGCGCTTGTGCTGGCCGACCAGAAGCTGCTGCACCGCGCACAATGCGGCTAGAGCCCTCCAGTGCCTAAACTCAACCTCGATGCAATCGCCCAAAGCAATGCAACGGGGTATCCCGCTCCATATGACCGCGAAGTTGAGGGCAGGTGGTGGCGAAGGTTGGCACCGGAAGCGGGTCTTACACAACTGGGTGCAAGTCATGTCGTACTTAAGCCAGGCGGATGGTCATCGCACCGGCACTGGCACCATAAGGAAGACGAAATCGTCATCATCCTTTCGGGCGAAGCCGTATTGATTGAGGATGATGCCGAAACGGTTTTGCGGGCAGGCGACATTGCGGCTTGGGCGGCGGGCGAACCAAACGGCCATCATCTGATTAACCGCAGCGATTGCGATTGTGTCTTCATTGCTATCGGTGCTGGCGATCGCGGTGCAGGCGGTGTCTACGCTGATATCGACATGACATTCGGCGATGCGGGTTATTTCCGCAAAGACGGGACGCCTTATCCCACGGAGCGGATTAAGTAACCGCGTCCTCAATCCGCTGAATCGTCCATGGTTCTTCTGCGGCGGCAGCGTACCATTCTTCCATCCATGGATGCGCCATAATCGTTTCTGCATAGCTTTCGGCGAAACCGGGCAGGGTGAAGCCATAGGTCACAAAACGCGTCACCACAGGTGCGAACATGATGTCCGCCGCACTGAATGTGCCAAACAAATATGGCCCGTCTTTGCCAAAGCGCGAGCGGGCTTCGGCCCATGTTTGTAATATGCGGACCGCGTCTTTCCTTGTCTCTTCGGATATCGTGACGTCGCGAAAGGTCTTGCGCGTATTCATCGGGAATTCGCGGCGCAGGGCGGTATAGCCCGCATGCATCTCCGCCGCCATGGACCGCGCCATGCCGCGCGCGACTTCGTCCTTGGGCCAAAAGCGATCCCGCCCCACCTTGTCCGCGAGATAATCGATGATCGCAAGGCTGTCCCAGACTACGGCCTCTCCATCCCACAAGGTCGGCACCTTGCCCGATGATGGCGCAAGGTCGTCTTCGCGTTTGCGCTCTTCCCAGCCGTCGGCGAACAACGGAACAATGATTTCATCAAAATGCAGGCCGGATTGCTTGGCCGCAAGCCAGCCGCGCAGCGACCAGCTTGAATAGGCTTTGTTTCCGATAATCAGTTTCATAGGTCCTGACCCTAAGAAGCGACGGCTTCCAACACAGCCGCGCGCAATTCATCAATGCCCCCGCGCTTCTCCGCCGATGTCACCGAAAGCTCTGGATAGGCAGCAACATGTTTGCGCAGTTTTGCCATGGTGTCGACCTCAACCGCTTCGCGTTCGGACGCTTTGATCTTGTCGGTCTTGGTCAGCACAATCCGGTAGCTGATGGCGGCTGCGTCGAGCATTTTCATGATTTCATGGTCGACTTCTTTAATGCCATGGCGGCTGTCGATCAGCACAAACACGCGCTTTAACACCGCGCGACCACGCAGATAATCGTTAATCAGATAACGCCATTGCTGCACCGTCTTGATGGGGGCTTTGGCATAGCCATAGCCCGGCATGTCGACGATGCGAAACAACGCCGGTTCACCAACATCGAAAAAGTTCAGCTCTTGCGTACGGCCCGGTGTGTTGGACGCGCGCGCAAGGTTGTTGCGGTTCACCAACGCATTAATCAGGCTGGACTTGCCGACGTTGGACCGACCGGCAAAGGCGATTTCCGGGACCGTTGGATCCGGCAGAAATTCCAGCTTGGGCGCTGATTTCAGGAACGTAACCGGACCGGAGAATATCCGGTTCGGTTCGGCTATTCCCGCAATGACATCCGCGCTCACGACCCCGCCTTGGCTTTCGCTGCCGCTTTCTCTTGCGCATCACGCGCCATCTGCTCCCGCAACGCCGGGTGACGTGAATAGAGCCACTTTTGCTGCGCAATCGACACCAGGTTCGACATGACCCAATAGAGCTGAAGTCCAGCGGCAAATGGCGCCATGATGAACATCAGGAACCATGGCATGACGGCAAATACCTGCTTTTGCACGTCATCCATAGGCTGCGGGTTCAGGCGCTGCATCAGCCACATCGTCACGCCAAGCAATATTGGCAAAATGCCAATGGCAATGAACGATGGCGGGTCAAAAGGCAGCAGTCCAAACAGGTTGATCGGTGTCAACGGGTCGGGTGCCGACAAATCCTTCAGCCACAGCACGAACGGCTGGTGACGCATTTCGATCGACAGCAGCAGAATCTTGTACAGCGCGAAGAAGATAGGAATCTGCAGCAAGATGGGCAGGCAGCCGGCAAGCGGGTTTACCTTTTCATCCTTGTAAAGCTTCATCATTTCCTGCTGCAGGCGTGGCTTGTCATCCTTCCAACGCTCTTGCAGCGCCTTCAGCTTAGGCTGAACAGCGCGCATCTGCGCCATCGACGCAAATTGCTTTTGCGCCACGGGGTACATGAAACCGCGCACAACAATGGTGAGACCAATAATGGCTAAACCAAAGTTTCCGAAAAGGCCGAACAGCCAATGCAGGATCCAGAAGAACGGAATGGCGATGAACCAGAACCAGCCCCAATCAATGGCATAATCGAGATAGGGAATGCCCAGATTCTTTGAATAGGCGTCAAGAACGGCCATTTCTTTAGCGCCAGCGAACAGACGCGAGCCGCTGTTAAGGGCCGCACCTGGCGCAACGCTGGTATAGCGTGTTGGAATAACCTGCGCCTGATAGACATCGCCGCTGGCACGGAACTTGGCCGATACGGGCGTTTTTTGGTCCGGAATAAGTGCGCCGAGCCAATATTTGTCGGTGAAGCCCAGCCATCCACCCGTGCTGGTGAATGATGCCTCGCCTTTGTTTTCCTCGACGTCGACATAGCCCCAATCATAATTGGGTTTTTCGTCAAAAACGCCCATTGGGCCGATGTGGATATGCGTAAATATCGAACCACCAGATGTCGCGTCGGCAGGTTTTCCGGTGCGGCTCAGCAACGCAAAATTTGCGATCTCAACTGGGGTAGCGCCGCCATTGGTGAAGGTCTGCTTCGCGGTAATCATGTAGTTTTCGTCAATCGACAGCGCGATATCAAACTTCTGATTAAGGCTGTTGGTCCAGCTTAATGTGACGGGCGTTGTTGGCGTCAGCTTATTGCCGCTTGGCGTCCAGACGGTTTTATCATCAGGAACCGTTACGCCAGTGCCAGCCCAACCAAAGCGCGCAAAATAGGCATCTTTTGTGCCCGATGGTGCGAACAGGCGCACTGGGGCCGAATCCTTGGCGAGTGCGGTGCGGTGGGTGAGCAACAAAAGGTCGTCAATTTTTGCGCCTTCAAGATTGATCGAGCCCTTCAACTTTGGCGTTTCCACCACGATGCGGGCTGTCGACTGAAGCGCGCTGCTGAGCGGAATGGCCTGTGCTTTTGCAGGGGCCGCCTCAACCTGCACATCCGACGTTGCCGCGCCAGCTGGGCTGGCTGCGGTCGTGGCGCTGCTGGTCACAGGGGCGGGGGTTGGAAAGAAATAGCTGGCGACATAAGGCCATCCGAACAGGATAAGGCCTGTCAGCAAGACTGCAAAAATCAGGTTGCGTTTATCGTCCACGTGTAAATCCCCGTTAATCAATCAATTGGGCGTCATGGCACTGGATCATATCCATGCCCACCCCAAGGTTGGCAGCGCAATAGCCGTTTGATGGCCAGCCAGCCACCCTTAATTGCGCCATGCTTTTGAAGTGCCGTTATTGCATAGGCCGAGCAGCTGGGGCTGTACCGGCAGGTTGGCGGTAAAATGCGGGAAGGCCCAATTTGCCAAGCGCGTGCGCATAAGATGAGCAGCCTTGCGATCACGCGCACAGCTTCCCCAACGCCTTGACCATATCCGCGCGCAAGGCGTCGAAATCGCGTTCGATACCGCTGTCGCGACCGATTAGAATATGATCCGCGCCTGCCTTGCCCTTATCGGCGAGCATTTCCAGCGCAAGCGCGCGAAAGCGGCGGCGCATGCGGTTGCGGATGACGGCGTTACCGACTTTTTTGGTGATGGTGATGCCCAGCCGGATTGCAGGGCTGTCGTCCTGTCTGTCGCGAACCAGCAAAACAAAACCGGGAGTTGCATATCGCTTCCCCCGGTTGGCGGCCAGAAAGTCTGACCTTTTTTTGATAACGCTGTAACCGCGCATGTCGCGGTCCGCCTGCTCGGGGATTAAGCCGACAGTTTCTTGCGGCCGCGTGCGCGACGTGCGTTCAGGATGTTGCGGCCAGCGGCGGTTGACATACGGAGACGAAAACCGTGGCGACGGGCACGCACGAGATTGCTCGGCTGAAAAGTGCGCTTCATGACTGTAATCCTTAAATTTTTTGCGTCTTGAAATGAAAAGGGCCGCCGAATCTGCGCAGCGACCGCTTCTGTTGCAGTGGCCAATACGGTCCGAAAGGCTAAAAGTCAACACAGGTCAGGGCATTTTCATGTCGACGTCGTCGCGGCGGAACAGGTACAGGATATCGCGTTTGACATCGGGAAAGGGCGGGCGGCCTTTGACCTTGTTGCGCCGCAGTGCCCAATTGGCCCAGCGCGCATATTCCGGATGGATCTTTGAAAGCCGCGAATATCGCTTCTTGGCCCAAAGCGAATGTTTGAGGACCACGCCGAGCCCGATGATAAACTGCGCTAGTCCGCCTGGACCTGGAAGCCAGCTGATAACTGGCGCCGTAATGATCAGCGCCCAACCCAAAATGACCATCGACCAGCGATAGGCAGGCAAATCGCTCCAGCTATTTCGTTTCGAGCGGTCCATATGCGTCATGTGGGATCGCGGAACGGGTGTTGCAAGTTCATGTCAGAACCAAGCCGTTTTCGCAGAAATTTAAAATCTTTCGCATTGTCCGTAATAGCCAGCATATATTCATGTTTTTGCAGCAATAGGGCTGTAGCACCCTCTCTTAACGTTTATCATGAAAGCCTTATGACAACCGCTCACCTGCATCTTCACCGTATAGGCGTACTGCCTTCAGACATCGACTTCATGGGGCACGTGAATAACGCGCGTTATTTGAATTGGGTGCAGGATGCAGTGCTCGCGCATTGGAACAAGCTTGCCCCGCCTGAGGCTGCTGCCAAATATCTGTGGGTCGCGTTGAAGCACGAGATCACCTACCGGAAGCCGGCATTTCTTGATGATGTCGTTATCGCGTCCGTGGTTCTTGAAAAAGTGCAGGGTGCCCGGTCGTTTTACGAAACGGTCATCAAGCGCGGTGAAGACGTGTTGGCTGAGGTCAAATCAAGCTGGTGTTGCATCGACGCCGAAACACTTCGTCCCGCGCGTATTGCAGCGGACATTCAGGCCTATTTTTTCCAGAAGGATTAAATGCGCGCGCCGGTTAAAAGATCGGGTCGTTTGCGCTGTCATCCAGCGGCGTAACGGCCGTATGAATGCCGCACTCAACCTTGTCCCAGCCCTTCCAGCGACCCGAGCGCGGGTCTTCGCCGGCCGCAACCTTGGTAGTGCAGGGTGAGCAGCCAATCGATGGATAGCCCTGTTCCACCAGTGGATGCACAGGCAGTGCGTGCTCCGCCATATAGGCTTCGATTCTGGCCTTGTCCCAATCGGCAAGCGGGTTGACCTTCAAGCGGCCTTCCTCGATCTCGAAACGTGGCAGCGCCTTGCGGGTTGCCGACTGAAAGGCTTTTCGGCCCGTAAATTGGGCATCAAAACCCGCAAGCGCAGACTTTAGCGGAAGGACTTTGCGAATTTCGCAGCAGCCATCGGGATCATAAGACCAGCGCAGGCCAGTTCCGTCCTTTTTCGCCAGATGCGCAGGGTCGGGTGCGATGATGCGCAGGTCCAATAGGCCAAGGATATCGCGCAATTCCTCGCGATAAGTAATCGTCTCGGGAAAATGCTTCCCGGTGTCGAGGAATAGGACAGGCGTGGCGGGGTCAATGCTGGCAATCAGATGCAGCAAAACGGCGCTCTCTGCGCCGAAGCTGGAGACTATCGCCGCATCACCCAACATATTTTCACGCAGTAAGACGGTCAGCATCTCGACAGTATCGCGCCCACGGAACATGTTGTTGAGACGAACGGCGTCCGCCTCAGTATAACGTGGTGCGGTGTTGATACGGTCGGCGATGCGAACCTGTTCACCCATGCCGTAGCTTCCAAACGGGAACCGCGGCGTCCGCGGCCTTTTGGTAAAACTGGTCATAGGTTGAAAGCGCGCGCGCGACGGCTTCGGGATTTAACGACGCTTCGGGTGCAAAGCTGTCAAAGCCACAGCGCCGCATGAACGCAATTTGGTCGACCAGAACATCGCCTTGTGCGCGCAGTTCGCCGGTGTAACCAGCTTCACGCAAGATGCGTGCTGAACTGTAGCCACGCCCGTCGCGATATTTGGGGAAGGCAACTTCGATAAGCGTCAGCCGATCCAAAAACGGGATCAGTGCGCGTGCATCATCATCGGGTTCCAGCCGGACGGCGGTTGCATTTGACTGATCCAAAAAGGCATCTAGCGTAACCGATGGCTGTTCAGTGACTTCATCCGTGCGATAGCGAAACTCAACCATAGATCGCCTCCTTAAATGGTTCGAGGCCGACACGGCGATATGTGTCGATGAAACGCTCATCGCCTTCACGCAGCGTCTTGTAGACTTCGGTGGCTTTCTCGACCGCGTCGACAACGCCGTCTTCATCAAAGCCGGGGCCAATGATTTTCCCGATGCTGACGTCTTCCGCGCCAGAGCCGCCGAAGGTCAGCTGATAATTTTCAACACCCTTTCGGTCGACACCCAATATGCCGATATGACCCGCATGGTGATGCCCGCAGGCATTGATGCAGCCGGAGATTTTAAGCTTCAGCTCGCCCAAATCGCGTTGCCGGTCCATGTCGGCAAAGCGCGTCGCAATTTTCTGCGCGACGGGGATCGAACGGGCGTTGGCAAGGCTGCAATAATCGAGACCGGGGCAGGCGATGATATCGCTGATCAGGTCAAGATTGGCATCTGCCAACTCCGCTTCGCGCAATGCTTGCCACACTGCGTGCAGATCACGTTTGGCCACATGTGGCAGGACGATGTTCTGCGCATGGGTGACGCGCAACTCGTCGAAGCCATATTGCTCGGCAAGATCAGCCATCACATCGATTTGCGCCGATGTGGCATCGCCCGGAATGCCGCCAATGGGCTTCAGGCTGATGTTGACGATTGCGTAACCGGCTTGCTTGTGTGGCTTCACGTTCTGATCAAGCCAAACCGCAAAGTCGGGATCGCTGCGATCGGGCTCCACGTCTGCTGCATCAAATGCAGGCGGTGCAAAGAAGGCGCTGATGCGCTCCAGCTCTGCCAATGGCGGATCGATGCCCAGCGTTTTGACATGCGCAAATTCTTCCGTAACCTGACGGCGATATTCGTCTGCACCAATTTCGTGGACGAGTATCTTGATACGCGCCTTGTAAATATTGTCGCGGCGGCCGTAGCGATTGTACACGCGCAAGCAGGCTTCGATGTAGCTCAGCAGATCGTCGGCTTTGACGAACGGATTGATCTCTGGCGCAATCATTGGCGTACGGCCCATGCCGCCACCGACGAATACGCGCGCGCCCAATTCGCCATTTTGACGGACAAGCTCTAGCCCGATGTCATGCAAGCGCATGGCGGCACGATCTTCGGGGGATGCGATGACCGCAATCTTGAACTTGCGCGGCAGATAGCTGAACTCTGGGTGGAATGTGGACCATTGGCGCAGCAATTCTGCCCAAGGACGCGGATCAGCAACTTCATCCGCCGCCGCACCTGCATATTGGTCCGACGAAATGTTACGAATACAATTGCCGCTGGTTTGAATGGCATGCATTTCAACCGTTGCCAGTTCTTCCAACAGATCCGCGCATTCCTCAAGCTTGATCCAGTTATATTGGATATTCTGGCGCGTGGTGAAATGGCCGTAATCGCGGTCATATTTGCGGGCGATATGCGCGAGCATCCGCATCTGGCGGCTGTCGAGCGTGCCGTAAGGAATGGCGACGCGCAGCATATAGGCATGCAGTTGCAGATACAGACCGTTCATCAGCCGCAATGGCTTGAACTGGTCTTCCGTAATCTCACCCGCGATACGCCGGTTTACCTGATCGCGAAATTCGGCAACGCGGGCATCGACGATCGATTGGTCGAAATGGTCATATTTATACATATCAGATTATCCAGTCGCCTGCCGCTGGGTCAGCGGGTTTTAGTGTAAGGTCTGGCCGCACCGTTGGCCCAAGCGCACGGACCCTGTCCTTGATATGCGCGGGGCGTGGCCCTTGGGGTGTTGCAACCGCGTCGATGATGTACGGCGCGTTCACACGGCGTGCACCTTCCTCGGCATGCAGCACGGCTTCGCCATGTTCACCGACATCAACCGCATCTTCAACATGGAGCGACCAGCCGCTGCCCGTCCACCAGGTCACAGCGCCAGAGCGCAATTCATTTCCAGTCAGTAACTTCACGCAATTTTCTCCGCCTGTTTGGCAAAATGTTTGAGCCGGTTTTCGGCATCTGATTTGAGGACAACGTCGCCGACAACGATGATTGCGGGCGATTGGACGCCCTCACGCTTAATCATGTCGCCCAAATCGGTGAGGATCGTTTGCATCGCGCGCGCATCGGGCCGCGTCGCGCGTTCGAGCACGGCAACGGGCGTATCCGGTGACAAGCCGTCGGAAATCAGCTTTTCTGTAATATCCGCAGCAGTCGCAACGCCCATGTAAATGACGAGCGTGCGACCTTTACCGGCAAGGCCAGCCCAATTCTGGTCGGTCAGGCCCTTGCACTGGCCAGCCACGAAGGTGACGGCGCTGGAGGCATCGCGGTGGGTGAGTGGCAGCATAGTCGCCGCAGCGCCGCCCATGGCCGCAGAGATGCCGGGCACAACCTCGACATCTATTCCGGCATCACGGCAGGCTTCGGCTTCTTCGCCACCGCGTCCAAAAATGAACGGATCGCCACCCTTTAGCCGAACAACGACCCGGCCAACCTGCGCCTCACGCACCAGAATGTCATTAATGCCGTCCTGCGGCACAGAATGGCGCGACCGGCTTTTCGCTACTGAAATCAGGCGTGCGGACGGGCTAATCAGCGCCATAATCGCGGCGTCGACAAGGCCATCATGCACAACGACATCGGCCGAAGAGATCAGCCGTGCAGCCTTCACCGTCAGCAGGTCGGGGTCACCGGGGCCAGCGCCCACCAAATAGACTCGTGCTTTTTCCATGACACCAAAATGGACGGCAGTCGTCCAAGCTTCAAAACAGGATTAGTTGGCCATGGGTTAGAAGAACTTTATCGGTGCCGCTGTTACAGCGACAAGTTCACGTTCGGCAGACTTTTCCAACCGACCATGTTTGTCACGATCAATGCGGTTACCATCGGCTATCAGCCTTCATGTTTTAAGGCTTGCCCCAAGTCCTGAATTTGCGCCAGTTTTTGATATAAA